>NZ_JBIAZS010000006.1:0-2430 GCF_042899335.1 Streptosporangium sp. NPDC000095 | reverse complement strand
CTCACCCCCGCGACGGCCTACACCGTCTCCGTGGTGGCCAGGGACGCGGCCGGCAACTCCTCCACCGCCTCCGAGAGCACCGCGTTCACCACGACGACGGCCCCGGTGGGCGGCTGTACGGCCACGTACACGGTCACCAGCAGCTGGCAGGGCGCCTTCCAGGGAGATGTGACCGTCAAGAACACGGGCACCTCGGCGATCTCCGGCTGGACGGTGACCTGGAGGTTCCCCAACGGTCAGACGATCAGCCAGCTCTGGAGCGGCACGCACACCCAGACGGGCGCGGACGTCTCCGTCAAGAACGCGGCCTGGAACGGGGCCCTCGCTCCGAACGCCTCGACGTCCTTCGGGTTCACCGCGACCCAGAGCGGCACCAACGGCGTTCCCACCCCGGTGAACTGCACCACCGGCTGACCTTCGATCCGACCGTCCCCGCCCCGATCCCCCGCATCGACCTCCGACCGTCCGCACCGCGAACCGGCACCCGCTCCGACCGTCTCCACCACCCGCCGGCACCTCGCACCGACCCTGCGCACCACGAACCGACTCCCGTCAGCCAGGCGTCCGTCTCTCCCCCACGGACGCCTCCTCACCCCCGGCCGGGCGCGACGACCCCTCCGCCCGGCCGGGCACCCCCCCAACCGAGGTAGGTCATGCGAATCAGACTGGCGCTGCTCCTGGCGCTCCTTCTTCCGTTCATCGTCTCCGTACCGCCCGCCCACGCCGCCGTGGGTCTCCGCGTGAGCGGTACGCGGATCCTTGAGGCGAACGGCAACGCCTTCGTCATGCGGGGAACCAGCCACGCGCACACCTGGTACCCGACCCAGACCGGCTCGTTCGCGGGCATCAAGTCGCTCGGCGCGAACACCGTCAGGGTGGTGCTCAGCGGCGGCCGGTGGACCGCGAACAGCGCCTCCGACGTGGCGAACGTCGTCTCGCTCTGCAAGCAGAACAAGCTCATCTGTGTCCTGGAAAATCATGACACCACTGGGTACGGCGAGCAGGCCGGCGCGTACACCCTCGACCAGGCCGTGGACTACTGGATCAGCGTCAAGAACTCGATCGTCGGCCAGGAGGACTACGTCGTCCTCAACATCGGCAACGAACCCATCGGCAACAACGCGACCACCCCGGGCTGGACCCAGGCCACCTCGGCCGCGATCACCCGGCTGCGGAGCAACGGGTTCCAGCACCTGATCATGGTCGACGCGCCGAACTGGGGCCAGGACTGGAGCTTCACCATGCGTGACAACGCCTCCACGGTCTTCGCCGCCGACCCGCAGCGCAACACGGTCTTCTCCGTCCACATGTACGGGGTGTTCGACACGGCCGCCGAGGTGACCTCCTACATGCAGGCGTTCCAGACCGCGGGGCTGCCGCTGGTGGTCGGCGAGTTCGGCTTCGACCACTCCGACGGCAACCCGGACGAGGACACGATCATGGCCCAGGCCCAGGCCAGGGGCATCGGCTACCTCGGCTGGTCCTGGAGTGGCAACAGCGGCGGCGTCGAGTATCTCGACCAGGTGACCAACTTCAACGTCGCCAACCTCACCCCCTGGGGACAGCGCCTGTTCAACGGGGCGAACGGCATCGCGCAGACCTCCGTCGAGGCCACGATCTACGGTGGCACCACCACCCCCGACACCCAGGCGCCGACCAGGCCCGGCACACCCACCGCCTCGGAGATCACCTCGACCGGTGCCCGGCTGTCCTGGACCGCCTCCACCGACAACCGCGCGGTCACCGGCTACGACGTCTTCCGTGGCACCACCAAGCTCGGCTCGTCCGCGACCAACTCGATCACCCTGACCGGGCTCACCCCGCAGACCGCCTACAGCGTCACCGTCGTCGCCCGCGACGCGGCGGGGAACACCTCCGCCGCCTCACCGGCGGCGACCTTCACGACCACCTCGACCCCGCCGAGCGGCTGCACCTCGACCTACCAGACCACCAACCACTGGCAGGGCGGCTTCCAGGGCGAGGTCACCATCCGCTGCACCTCGGCCGTCACCGGCTGGCGGACCGTCCTCACCTATCCCTCGGGGGTGAACATCAGCCAGGCGTGGAGCGCCACCCTCTCCGCCGCCGCCCCGGTCTTCACCTTCACCAACGCCGCCTGGAACGGATCCATCCCGGCGGGAGGGTCCACCACCTTCGGCTTCATCGGCAGCTGGTCGGGCACGGGCACCCCGCCCACCCCCACCCTCTCCTGAACCGTCTCCCAGCGGTACCCCGAGGATTCCCCGCCCGCGTCCGCGACTCCCGGCAGCGGACCGGACGGTGAGACCGCCGTCATCGGCGGTCTCACCGCGGCCCCCGGGGGGGGGGCCCCCCCCCCCCCGGGGTTTCTTGGCCGCCCCCCGTTTCCGTGGGGGGGGGCGGGGCCGCCGGCGGGGGGGCCCGAGCGACCAGGGGGAAAAACAACCCGCC
>NZ_JBIAZS010000005.1:185765-497061 GCF_042899335.1 Streptosporangium sp. NPDC000095 | reverse complement strand
GGTGCCGGTGAACTGGCGGGCGGCGGCGTTGGTGCCGTTCTCGGTGAGGGTGACGCCGTTGTTGTCGGCGACGGTCATGGAGACCTCGCCGGGAGCCTGGACGGGGGCGATGTTGACCGAGACCTCGATGCCCTCGTCGGGGTCGGCGGAGGCCATCGCGGGGGCGGCGGTGACGGCGAGGGCGAGGCCGAGCAGGGACGCGGCGATGACCCGGGTGGTGCGGGTGGTCTTCATGGGCTTGCTCCGTTTATGGGGGGCGGGGCCGGCCGGTCTGTCGGCCGGCCCCGGTTGAAAGTGGCGACGTTCAAGGGTGTGTGCTGTGTCGCCGTTGAGGTCGGGTCAGCAGCTGAGCGTGTTGTAGGCGGCGTTGTGGTCGGCGGTTACCGCCTGGCCGCCGATGGTCGCGGCGCCCGTGGCGGTCGCGGTGCCGGCGGCGAGCTGCGCGGTCCGGGTGTTGAAGGACTGGTAGGCCTGCTTGCCCGGGGCCACGTTGGCGAACGTCTTGGAACCGTAGGGGGTGGACAGGGCGATGTCGGCGGGCACGGTGCCGTTGTTGACGGCCGTGACCGCCAGGTGCGCCGTGGTACCCACGCAACGAGCCTGCGCGGTGAGGGCCACCGAGAGACCGGAGGTGAACTTCGTCTGGTTCTGCGGGTTGATCCTGTCGGTCTTCACGGCCGCCGCGGCGTTGATCTCGGCCTGGGTGAGGGACTCGCTCGGCTTCAGCTTGAAGGTGTCGAAACCGCGCACGATCTCGTTACCGTAGATGTGGCCGTTGTACCAGTAGGCGGACCAGAAGCCGCCGGTGACCAGCGAGGACGCGTTGACCGGGCCGCGGTCGAAGAACGCGATCTCCTTGGGGTTGGCGGAGTCGGTGAAGTCGAACACCGACAGGCCACCCTGGTACCAGGCCTGGACCATGACGTCACGACCGGGGACCGGGATGAGCGACCCGTTGTGCGCGACACAGTTCTCCGCCGTCGTCTGCGGCACCGGGAGCTTGTAGTAGCTCCTGAAGACGAGCTTGCCGTCGACGATGTCGTAGATCGAGTTCGCACCCCACGACGGCAGGTCGGTGGTCCGGCAGCGCGCACCGGAGCCGCCGCCCCACTCGTCGGTGAAGACGACCTTCGTGCCGTCGTTGTTGAAGGTGGCCGAGTGCCAGTACGCGTAGTTGGGGTCGGAGACCGCGTCGATCCGCTTCGGGTTCGTCGGGTCCGAGATGTCGATCAGGATGCCGTTACCCGCACAGGCGCCGGCGGCGAGACCGATCTCCGGGTACGACGTGATGTCGTGGCACTGGTTGGTGACCGGTGACGGCGACCAGTTGGTGCCGGCCGGGTGCTGCGGGGTGGGCGGCGTGTTCTGCAGCCCGTTGATCGCGCCGGTCTCCTCGTTGGTGAAGAGCCGGGGGTTGCTCACGACCGCGGCGTTCTGCGGAGCGGCGAGCGGAACCCGGATGACGTCGATCCGCCACAGCGAGGTGGCCGGGTCGGTCGCCGCCGTGTTGGCGCAGCCCGCGAGCTCCTGGCCGGAGCGCACGCTGGAGGTTCCGGAGACGTAGACGTACAGGTTCTCCGGCTCGTTCTTGCTCGTCACCAGCGAGTGCGTGTGCGAACCACGGCAGGTCTGCACCGCCGCCACCTGCGTCGGGTGCTCGATGTCGCTGATGTCGAAGATACGGACGCCGCGGAACCGGTCGGGGTTGACGGTTCCGGTGGCCCCCTGGGTGCCGCAGTCGATCCGACCGCGGGTCTCCTCGACCGACATGAAGAGCAGGTTCCCCTGCACCGACAGGTCGCCCTGCCCGCCGGGGCAGACCACCGACGTCTTCAGAACGGGCGTGCTGCCCGTGGAGATGTCGTAGATGTTGAAACCGTTGTAGTTACCGGAGAACGCGTAGTTCCCACTGAACGCCAGGTCGGAGTTGAGGTACGAGCCGCTACCTGGGCTGGAGGGGTTGTAGAAGCCCTCCGGCCTGTCCAGGTGCGCGGTCTTCTCCAGGTTGCTGATGGCTTCCTGGGCGTCCAACCATCCGGCACCAAGACCGATGCGGGGGTCGACGTCGGCCGCCGCGGAGGCCGTGGCCGGCAGGAGTCCTGCCAACACCGCACCTATCGCGATCATCCCGAGCTTTTGTAGTCTGGCACGTCCCCCACGCGCCGAACGGCTACCTCTCACGGGCCGCTTCCCTTTCTTTCGGGCATCCCCTCCCTAGGTGATCTATCGCGAAGGGCGACCCGGGATCTGCCGGTGCCTCTTTGTGACGCCAGCTGGGGGGGAGATCCACTTTGGTGTTACACGCCGAACTGTAACGGAAGTGGCCTTGATGTTCTATACCCTGACATATCTACTGTTCCGGATGGCCGCTACCTAGAAGGGTGCAAGAGGTTCACATAATGACTTCACTGCCCAAATGGCGAAATGTAAGCATGTTCGTGATCGCGGTCGGCATGCTCGCCGGATGCACCACGGAGTCGCCCAAGGCGTCGGCCGCTCCGGTGATCGTTCAGCCGGGAGCCCCGGGAGATCGCGGGCAGACGCTCGCCGCCTCCTCGATGCCAACGGTCGCGGACACCCTGTTCACCGCCGCCGACGTGCTCTTCATGCAGGGGATGATCCCGCACCACGCCCAGGCGCTGCGGATGACCGACCTGGTGCCCTCCCGCAGCAAGAACCGGGACATCACTTTGATCGCCCAGCGGATGCAGGCGTCCCAGGAGGACGAGGTCGCGCTGATGCGACGCTGGCTCCAGGACCGCGACCAGAAGGTGCCGGACGCGAACCACGATCACTCCGGCGCAGGTGGGGAGCTCATGCCCGGGATGCTGAACGAGGAGCAGTTCGCCGAGCTGAAGAAGGCCACGGGCAAGGACTTCGACCGGCTCTTCGTGCAATACATGATCATCCACCACACGGGCGCGCTCCAGATGGTCGAGAAGCTGTTCGCCGACGGTGGCGGCCAGGAAACGGAGATCTTCACCTACGCCTCCCACGTCGACGCCGACCAGCGCATCGAGATCGACCGCATGCAGAAGCTCCTCGCCCAGCTGGGCGGTCCCGCTTCAGGCTGATCGTCGTTCCCCCTCCCGGCCGGGGCGCGTTCGCCCGGGGAGGGGGCGGGAAAGGCGCGGGCGGGCGGCTGTTCCGGCGACGAGGACAATGGTCACCGATCTTTGATATTGGCCGTCGCCCAAGAGGGGGCGAACAGGAAAGAAGGTAGCCTGTAAATTTTTCTGAGGATCAAGTAAAGGGGTGAATCAAATTTTGTTCCGGCAAAGTCATGATTTGTCGGCCTAATTGTCGGGGCGGACGACTCGCTGATTCGCCGATTCGTGCCTGTTCCGTGTCCATTCCGTGTTCGTTCTATGGCCGGAGTTGATCCGGTCGAGGCGCTGGACGCCCTGCCGTGGGGCTACGACGTACGGTCAAGGCGACGGCGGTCCGCGCCGGGTGCGTGCTCAGGGATGAGCGTCCGGCGGAGGCGAAGAGCGGTGCGATCCTCGCGAGCCGTCCACGAAGGGGGCGAGTCAGAGCTCGGCCTGCATCTCCCGCATCCTGCGGATCTCGGCGGTCTGGGTGACCGAGATGTCGTTGGCCAGCTCCTCGACCCGCACGTGTGAGCCGGAGGTCAGGACCTGCTCGGACATCGCGAGGGCGCCCTGGTGATGCGCGATCATGAGCTGGAGGAAGAGCCGGTCGAAGTCCTTGCCCGAGGCGGCCTTGAGCGCCTCCATCTGCTCCGGCGTGGCCATGCCGGGCATGTCGCCGTGTCCGGCATGGTGTTCGGGAACCCGCTGCCCCTGCTGCTGGAGCCAGGTGGTCATGAACTGGATCTCCGGCCCCTGCGCGTCCTTGATGCGGGAGGCGAGGCCCTTGAGCCTGGTGTGCTCGGCCCTGGTCGGGGCGAGGGTGGCCATGTCGAGGGCCTGGCGGTGGTGAACGATCATGTCCTGGAGGTACTTCACGTCGGCCGCGTTCATGGTGGGCGAGGGCACGAGCGTGGCGGCCTCGCTCGGGTCGACGGTCCTGGCGGCCTCACCGGGCCTGCCCGGGACGATCACCGGCGCCGAGGCCTGGGCGGCCTCGGGGGTCGCGGGGGCCTCGGGCTCCGAGGTGCACGCGCTGAGAGACAGGGCGGCGACTACGGCGATGAGCGCGACGCGCACCCGGCCTCCTTCGTGAATGTCCATTACGTCCTTCCGCGGCCCGAGAGCCGGGGATATCGGCTTCCGGCCCCGGTGGGATCTGTCGATCCGCGGGTCGGGCACGTCCAAAGCTCCGCAGCTCCACGCCCACACGGCATGTCCCGTCCCGTCTGGAACGCCACGTCCACCGTGGCCGCCGCGGAACACCCCAACCCTAACGGGTCGGCCGACACGAGGAGAGGGGCCCATGCGGGAGATACGGGATGTTTTGGGCCGTATGTCCAGTGCCGCAAGACCGTAACCCTTCCGGGTGCTGTCCGTAAAGGCCGCATGTCGAAAACAGTTGCTGACACTGTGACAGCTTGCGTGACTGGCCGTACAGGATGGACGATTCAGACATTTATGCACGCTTTATCAGTGCATGGATCAAGGAGGTACATAGTGTCCACCCCCCCTGGGAAGGGCTTGACCAGCCGTTTCCTGTTCGTGGCCGGGGTCGCCGTCGCCACGGTTCTGGCCGCGGTACCCGCGCAGGCCGCTGACATTCCGGCGCCGGGCGAGATCGCCAAGAGCGAGAACGTCGAGCACGTCACCAACGTGCCCAAGCCGGCCAACCTGACAGACATCAACACCGACATGGCGTTCCAGGGCGACTACGCCTTCGTCGGCAACTACAGCGGCTTCTCGATCTACGACATCAAGAACCCGAAGAAGACCTCGGTGGTCAGCTCGGTGGTCTGCCCCGGCGGCCAGATGGACCTGTCCGTCCATGGTGACCTGCTCTTCGCCGCGGTCGACTCCTCGCGCAACAACGACTCCTGTAACAGCGTCGGCCAGAGCGCCGCGATCAAGGAGTCGTGGGAGGGTGTCCGGATCTTCGACGTCAGCGACAAGAAGAACCCCAAGTACGTCAAGGCGGTCGAGACCAACTGTGGCTCGCACACCCTGACTCTCGTCCCCGGCAAGGGCAGTGACAAGAAGAACGTCTACGTCTACGTCTCCTCCTACAGCCCGAACGCGTCGTTCCCGGACTGCCAGCCGCCGCACGACAAGATCTCGATCATCAAGGTGCCGGTGAAGAACCCGACGGCCGCCGAGGTCGTCGCCACGCCGGTTCTGTTCCCGGACGGCGGTAACCCGGGCGAGAGCCTGCCGTACCCCTACCGCACCTCGGCGACGAGCGGCTGCCACGACATCACCGTCTACGCGGAGAAGAACATCGCGGCCGGCGCCTGCATGGGCGAGGGCATCCTGATGGACATCTCCAACCCGGTCGACCCGAAGGTCACCGCCACGGTCCGTGACGACGAGAACTTCGCGTTCTGGCACTCGGCGACGTTCAACAACAAGGGCACCAAGGTCGTCTTCACCGACGAGCTCGGCGGCGGCAGCGCGGCCACCTGCAACGAGGCGATCGGCCCGAACCGCGGCGCCAACGCCTACTACGACATCGAGGACGGCCAGTTCGCCTTCAAGGGTTACTTCAAGATCCCCCGCCACCAGGACGACACCGAGAACTGTGTCGCGCACAACGGCTCGCTCATCCCGGTCAAGGGCAAGGACATCATGGTCCAGGCCTGGTACCAGGGTGGCATCTCGGTCGTCGACTTCACCGACTCGGCCAACGCGCAGGAGATCGCCTTCTTCGAGCGCGGCCCCGACAGTGCCCACCGGCTCAGCGGTGGCTTCTGGTCGGCGTACTACTACAACGGCCACGTCTACGGCAGCGACTTCAACCTTGGTCTTGACGTTCTGAAGATCAATGACGCTCGCCTCGACAAGGCGGACAAGGTCAAGTTCAAGGACCTGAACCCGCAGACTCAGGACTCCTACCAGCCCGACAACAAGGGGCACTGACCTCTGATGTGACGGTCGCCGGGCGCCGGACGGGCGCCCGGCGACCGTCGCTCGCGCCGGAACCCGGCGGTGGGCCACAAAAGGGGTAAGACCATAAACTTTTCTGGAGCGTAAGTAAAGAGGTTGAATTAAATTTTATTGTGACAAAGTCACGTGATGTTGACTCGGGCGTCAAGGTGGACGGTTTGCTAATTTATGCATGCCTTATGTCCGCTTCAAGGAGGCACCCGCAGTGTTCGCTCCCCGAAGGGTCGCCCGGACGTTGGCGGTGGTGGCCACGGCCGCCGCGATGCTGACGTCCACGGTCTCGGCCCAGGCCGCCGACATCCCTCCACCCGGCGAGGTCGTCACCAGCCCCAACGTGACACACGTCGGCACCCTGCCCAAGCTTCCCGGCCTTGAGACCACCGTCAACAGCGACATCGCCTTCCAGGGCAACTACGCCTACGTCGGCAACTACGGCGGTTTCTCGATCTACGACATCAGCAACCCGAAGCGCGCCAAGCTGGTCAGCGGCGTCCTGTGCCCCGGCTCCCAGATGGACGTGTCGGTCTACGACGACCTGCTGTTCGCCGCGGTCGACAACTCCCGCAGCGACGACTCCTGTAACAGCGTCGGCCAACCGGCCAGCGTCAAGGAGTCGTGGGAGGGTGTCCGGATCTTCGACATCAAGGACAAGAAAAACCCCAAGTACATCAAGTCGGTCGAGACCAATTGCGGCTCCCACACCCTGACCCTTGTTCCCGGTAAAACCGGGGACCGCAAGAACGTCTACCTCTACGTCTCCTCCTACAACCCGAGCGACACGTTCCCCGACTGCCTGCCGCCGCACGACAAGATCTCGATCATCAAGGTGCCGCTGCGCAACCCGACCGCCGCCGCCGTGGTCAAGACGCCGGTCATCTTCCCCGACGGGGGCAACGAGACGCAGCCGGGCCTGCTGTTGCCGACCAGCGGCTGCCACGACATCACCGTCTACGCGGAGAAGAACATCGCGGCCGGGGCCTGCATGGGTGACGGCGTCCTGTTCGACATCTCCGACCGGGAGAACCCGGTGATCACCGCGCGGACCACCGACCCGAACTTCGCGTTCTGGCACTCGGCGACGTTCAACAACAGGGGCGACAAGGTCATCTTCACCGACGAGCTCGGCGGTGGCGGCGCGGCGACCTGCAACGAGGCGATCGGCCCGAACCGCGGCGCCGACGCCATCTACGAGATCAAGCGCGGCAAGCTGGTCTTCAAGAGCTACTTCAAGATCGCTCGCCACCAGGCCGACAGCGAGAACTGCGTCGCGCACAACGGCTCGCTCATCCCGGTCAAGGGCAAGGACATCATGGTCCAGGCCTGGTACCAGGGCGGCGTCTCCTTCGTGGACCTCAGCGACCCGGCCCGTCCGAAGGAGATCGGCTACTTCGAGCGCGGCCCCGAGCCCGACGGCGGAGGCGGCGGCATCTGGTCGGCGTACTACTACAACGGCTATGTCTACGCCAGCGACTTCTACCGAGGGCTGGACGTCCTCAGGATCGACGACCGTCGCACCGACCCGGCCAAGAACGTCCGGATGGACCGGCTGAACGTGCAGACCCAGGCCTCCTACGGAGAGCACGGCCACCACTGACCGTCCGAGCGGCCGCCCCCGAGGGGACGCGGTCGCCCGCGAGGCGTACGTGAGGGGCGGTGGGCCTTCCCGCCGCCCCTTTTCCGTGCTCCGGTCCTGTGATCGGGCACGACGCTCTTCACCGGCGTGAGTGCCCGCCTGCGGGGAGGTGAGGGTGCGGAAGCCGTCAGGTCAGGCTGGGGGGACGAAGCCGCCGGGCGTGGAGTCGGGCCGCCGCGCGGGAGGCGGGGACGTGGGCGGGGGAGGTGCCGGGTGGGGCGACCCCGCCGGAAACGGCAGGGGGATCCGCGGCTGCGACGGCCGGTGATCGGGCTGAGGCGCCGATCCGGGAGGCGCGTAAGGAACAGGGACGTACGGAGCGGCGTACGGGGCGGGAGGGTGCGGCTGACCTGTCCACTGCCGCTCCGGCCGGTGCCCGCCGGTTCGCCGAGCCAGGCGCGCCTGCTCGCGGCGACGGCGTTCGGCCAGGACGGCGGTCAGGTAGGCGAACGGCGGCACACCCGGCGGGGCGGGCGGGGAGACGAAGGCCGACATCTCGGTGGCGATGCGCACGCCCATCTCGTGCTGGACGGCCGGGGCGAGGTCGTGCCAGCGCATGAGGTACTGCCGTGCGGTGGCCGCCACCTGCTCGGGCAGCCGCGACAGCTCCAGCGTCGCCGCCCACGGGGCGAGCATCGGCGGCATGTCCAGCGGCGGCCCGTACTGCCGCGGGACGCGCTCGGAGATCACGATGGTGCCGGAGAAGACGTCGCCGAGCCGCTTGCCCTTCTCCGAGATCAGCGAGCTGATCAGCGCGGGGGCACCGCTGAGCATCCAGAACTCCAGGACCCCCGCCAGCCCGCGGAACAGGGCCTGCCGGAACCGCTCGGGACCGCCGTCGTCGCTGACGACCCGCAGCCCCAGCGCGAGCTTGCCCAGGCTGCGCCCACGCGTGAGCGTCTCGAAGGTCACCGGGTAGCCGACGACCACGAGCACGGTGAGCACGATGTAGACCATCGTCGTCAGCGCCGGATCGTCCAGGAATCCCAGGTTGCCGACGAGGAGGGAGGCCCCCAGCAGGGTCACGATCTGGATCGCCATGTCGATCAGCAGTGCCGCGGCCCTGCTCGGGAGCTGGGCCACGCGGACCTCGACGACCACGGCCTCGCCGGTTACGACATCGGACACAACCAGCACCCTACCTTCGACTGGATAGGCTGATCGCGTGGACATCGACGCCTTTGTCACCGCGCACCGGCCCGCCTGGGATCGTCTCGAGGATCTGGTCCGGCGTCGCGGCTCGCTGGACGGCGCCGAGGTCGACGAGCTGGTCGACCTCTACCAGCGGGTGGCCACGCACCTGTCCCTCGTCCGCTCGGCCTCCGCCGATCCCATCCTGGTGGGCCGCCTGTCGGCGCTCGTCGCCCGAGCCCGCTCCGCGGTGACCGGGGCGCACACCCCGGCCTGGCGGGAGTTCGTCCGCTTCTTCACCGTCTCCTTCCCGGTGGTCGCCTACCGGGCCCGTCGCTGGTGGCTGGCCACGGGCGTCGCGTTCCTGCTGGTCTCCACGGTCGTCGCGGTCTGGGTGGGGGAGAACCCCGGGGTCCAGGCGGCGATCGCCACCCCCGAGGAGATCACCCAACTCGTCGAGCACGACTTCGCCGACTACTACTCGGAGAACCCGGCGACCTCGTTCGCCGGACAGGTCTGGGTCAACAACGCCTGGGTCTCGATGCAGGTCATCATGATGTCCGTCCTGCTCGGCCTGCCGATCCCGTACGTCCTGTGGGAGAACGCGCTCAACGTGGCCGTCTCCGCCGGGCTGATGGCCTCGCGCGGCAAGCTCGACATCTTCTTCGGGCTGATCACCCCGCACGGCCTGCTGGAGCTGACCGCGGTGTTCCTCGCCGCTGCCGTCGGCATGCGCCTCGGCTGGACGGTCGTCGACCCCGGTCCGCGCAGGCGCACGGAGGCTCTGGCCGAGCAGGGCAGAGCCGTGATGAGCGTGGCCCTCGGCCTGGTCGTGGTGCTGTTCGTCTCCGGGCTGATCGAGGGCCTGGTCACGCCCTCGGGGTTGCCCACCTGGGCGCGGATCGGCATCGGGGTGGTCGCGGAGGTCGCGTTCCTCGCCTACGTGATCTTCTTCGGCCGCCGCGCCGTGGCCGCGGGCGAGAGCGGGGACATCGAACGTGCCCCCGACCTGGCTCCGAGCGCCGGCTGAGCGTTCCGCGGCCCCGGCTGAGCGCGCCGGCTGAGCGTTCGGCCCCGGCGGAGTGCCCGGCCCAGGCCGGACTCCGGTGGCTCGGAGTGCCGCGTGAGCGCCACGCGGCCCCGGGCGTCGAACCCCCGAGGCTCCGGGCGGCCGACTGGGCACCGGTGCGTGCCGGGGCGGCTCAGAGCCGCCCGGCCGCCTTCAGCGCCAGGTAGGCGTCGGCGAGGGCCGGGGCGATCTGGTCGGGGGCGGTGTCCACGACCTCCACCCCCTGACGGCGCAGCAGGGTGGTGATCCTGCGCCGTCCCGCGCGCAGATGCTCGGCCGCCGCCGCGCCGTAGACCAGCTCGGAGGTGCCGCGCCCGGCGGCCATCTCGGCCACCTGGGGGTCGGAGACGGCGGCCAGGAGCACCAGGTGCCGCGAGGAGAGGCGGGGAAGGACGGGCAGCAGCCCCTCCTCAAGCGCCGCCGGGTTGAGGTCGGTCAGCACGACGACCAGGCAACGTCGCCTGGCCCGCGCCATGACGGCCGCGACCATCCCCGCGGAGTCGGCCTCGACCAGTTCGGCCTCGATCGGGGCCATGGTGTTGACCAGGGACGACAGCAGCTCCGTACGGCCGGTGCCGGACACCCAGGCGCGCACCCCCCGGTCGTGGGCCATGAAGTCGACCCGGTCGCCCGCCCGGGAGGCGAGGGCGGCCAGCAGCAGCGCCGCGTCCATCGACCAGTCGAGGCGGGGCCAGCCGGGCACGACCCGCGACCCGCTCCCGGCGCCGGTCCTCGGCACCTCCCCGGCCAACGGGATCGGGGCGGTGCCCACCCGTCCGGCCGAGGTACGGCCGGTGTCGAGCACGATCAGCACCCGGCGGTCACGCTCGGGCCGCCAGGTGCGGACCACGACGTCGTCGCGGCGCGCGGTGGCCCGCCAGTCGATCGAGCGGACGTCGTCGCCGACCACGTACTCCCGCAGCGAGTCGAACTCGGTGCCCTGCCCCCGGATCATCGACGGGTGCCGGCCCTCCAGCTCCCTGAGCCTGGACAGCTTGGCGGGCAGGTGCTTGCGGCTGAGGAACGGCGGCAGCACCCTGACCGACCAGGGCACCCGGTGTGAGCCCTGGCGGGCCGCCACACCCAGCGGGCCCAGCGTCCGCACCGTCACCGTGACCGCCTCGCGGTCGCCCCTGCGGGTGGGGGTGAGCGTCGTGACCAGCCGGCGGCGCTCGCCGGGGGGAACGTCCAGCGGCAGGTGCCGGGGCGTGGCGCCCGCGGAGGGCGGCCAGGCGTCCCTGAGCACGCCGCGCACCCTGCGTGGGCCGGGGTTCTCCACGATCAGCTCGACCGTGACCGACTCGCCGAGCCGTACCAGCCGCTCGCCCGAGCGGGTGAAGCGCAGCGGGCGCACGCTCCCGGCCAGCAGCAGGTCGACCGCGACCAGCGCCACGATCAGCAGCGCCACCCCGGCCACGGCGAGCCCGGGCCGGGGGGCGAACAGCACGGCCAGGGTGCCCAGCAGCGCCAGCAGCGCGGCCCGTCCTGTCAGCGCCATGGTCAGCGGGGGACGGGGACGGAGGCGAGGATGGCGTCGATGAGGCCGTCGGCGGTCGCGCCCTCCAGCTCAGCCTCGGGACGTATCTGGATCCGGTGCCGCATCGCGGGCCTGGCCAGCGCCTTGACGTCGTCGGGCGTCACGTAGGTGCGGCCGGACAGCCACGCCCAGGCCCGCGCCCCGGCGAGCAGCGCGGTGGCGCCGCGCGGGGAGACACCGAGCTGGAGCGAGGGCGACTGGCGGGTCGCCCGCGCGATGTCCACGATGTAGCCGAGCACCTCGGGGCCCACGTGGACCTTGCCGACCGCCGCGCGTCCCGCGGCGAGGTCGGCGGCGCCTGCCACGGCCTTGACGTGCGAGAGGTCGCGCGGGTCGAAGCCGAGCGCGTGCCGCTCCAGCACCGCGATCTCCTGGTCGCGAGGCGGCAGCGGGACGGTCAGCTTGAGCAGGAACCGGTCGAGCTGCGCCTCGGGCAGCTGGTAGGTGCCCTCGTACTCGACGGGGTTCTGGGTGGCGGCCACGATGAACGGGTCGGGCAGCGCGCGCGCCGCCCCCTCCACGCTGATCTGACGCTCCTCCATCGCCTCGAGCAGCGCGGCCTGCGTCTTCGGCGGCGTGCGGTTCACCTCGTCGGCGAGCAGGAGGTTCGTGAAGACCGGCCCCTCGCGGAACTCGAACTCCGACGTCTTCGCGTCGTAGATCAGCGAGCCGGTGATGTCGCCCGGCATGAGGTCGGGGGTGAACTGCACCCGCTTGAAGTCGAGTGAGAGCGCCGCCGACAGTGTCCTGACGAGCAGGGTCTTGGCGACGCCGGGCACGCCTTCGAGCAGCACGTGGCCCCGGCAGAGCAGCGCGATCACCAGCCCGGTGACCACGGCGTCCTGGCCGACGACCGCCTTGGAGACCTCGGCGCGCAGGGCTCCCAGCGCCTCCCTGGCCTGGTCCGCGCTCTGCGCGGCGGGTACGGCGGATGCGCCGGGCGCGGTCCTCGCGACGGAGGCCGCCTCGGTGAGACCGTCGTTCCCCGGTGGTGTGGTCACGACTTTCCGACCTGCCTTTCCAAGATGTCCATGTATTCGGCAAGGGCTACCAGCCCCGCCTCGTCGACCGGCGGAGGTCCGTACAGGGCGGCGCCGACGTGCGACGCCGCCTGGCCGGTCCGCTCGGCGATCGCGTTCACCAGCGCGTCGGGGCCGGTCCCCGGTGGCAGCCCGAGGCGGGGGGTGACCCGGTCGGTGAAGCCCGCGCGCAGGGCCGCGGCGGCCCGGTCGCGGGCCCGCCGTGCCCGGTAGAGCCTGGCACGTCCCTCGACGGTCTCGGCCGCCCGCACGACGACGGGCAGCCGCTCGGCCACCACGGGACCGAGCCTGCGGCCCCGCCAGAGCGCGAGCAGCAGCACCGCGAGGAACACCTGGACCACGGCCCACTTGACCCCTGGGGGGACCAGGTCGTAGAAACCCTCCCTGCGGTCGCCCGCCTGGGGGGTGGCCTCGGGAGGCGTGAGCCAGAGCAGGGTGGGCCGCCCGCCGGCGAGGTTCGTCGCCAGCGCGGCGTTGCCGTCCTCGGCGAGCCGCAGGTTGGTCATGAACTGCGCGTCGCCCGCGACGGTGACCGTCCGGTCCCCCACGCTGTGGGAGACCAGGGTGGGCTTCCCGCCCGCCGGGTAGCAGCCGATCGCCCCGGCGGGCAGGGTGAGGGTCACGCCGCCGCTGTAGGCGCTGCCCGCCCTCGTCGCGGCCGGCAGCGCGCACCGGGGCTCGCGGGAGCGCGCCCGCGCCTCACCCACCGGGGCCACCCCGGGCGCGAGCAGGTCCAGGTGCTCGGGTACGCCCACCACCAGCAGGTCCGAGGGGGCGGCGGCGAGCAGCTCCGCCTCGTCCTCGTCGAGCGGGAAGGTCCGGCCCACCAGAAGGGTGCTGCCCTCGGGGCCCGCCTGCTCGGCCAGCGACGCGGCCTCCTCGGCCGAGGTGACCCGGGTGACCCGCACTCCGTTCGCCTGCAGCAGCCGGGCCAGGCCCTTGCCTCCCGAGAGCGAGGTGTCGGCGGGGTCGAGGGGTCTTTCCGGTCCGCCGGAGCCTCCGAGCAGCACGCCGGCGACGGCGACGGCGACCACGAGGAGCGCCACCAGCAGGATGCCCCTGCCGCCGCGCCAGAGGCCGCCCGCGGTCGGCGAGGTGGAGGTCGTCGCGGAGGCCCGCGTCGCGTTCCCTGGGTTCTCAGCGTTCCCTGGGTTCCCAGGGTTCCCAGGGTTCCCAGCGTCCTCGGCGGAGGCCGATCCCGTCCTTCCCGGCGGGGCGAGGCTCATGGCGCGTCCGCCCGTACGACGGGCGCGGGGCGGGCCGTGCGCAGGTGCTCGTCGAGGTCGCGCATGATCCCGTACGCCTCGGGCGTGCCGGGCACCTCGCCGTAGGTCACGTCGTCGAACACCCGCGCCGCCGCGGCGAGTTCGGAGGCGAGCGCGGGCAGGGCTCGGCCCGCCTCCACGGCGAGCTCGTCGGCGGTGCGACCGGGGGTGTGGTCGATGATCACGCGGTCCTCCAGATCACGGGCGACGGCACGGAGCCGTTCGCGGACCGCCTCGGCCCATCGGGCCTCCGCCGCCAGCCGCTCGGCGGCCTCGCGGTGCTCGGCGGCGCTGAGGCGGCGGTCGCCGAAGATCCCGCCCTCGCGGGTGCCGCCGCCCCCGGCGGTCCTGCGGGCGACCAGGAGCAGCGCGACGACGATCCCGATCACGATCACGAGCAGGGCCGCCCGTGCCGCCAGGCTGCCGACGGTGCCCATGGACTCCTGGTCGAGCAGGTCGCCGAGAAACTGGTTGATGTTGCGCCAGACGCGGTCGAGCAGGGACTCCTTGGCGTACTCGGATCTGAGCAGCTCCTGGATCGCCTGGCGCCGCGCCTCTTCGCGCCCGATGTCGACGGGGGACGTCAGGAATGGGGCCACGGGGCTCCCTGGCCGGGGGGCTCGTGCCGCGCGGGGCCCGCGGGTGTGATGGAGGGGTCCCACAGATCGTCGGCCGACGCGTGGACCCAGCCCTGTCGCCGCTGCTCGATCGCCGCGGTCTGGAGCACCAGGTCGAACGCCTCGGAGCGCATCCGCCGGTCGGCGTAGAGCAGGCCGTTCACCCCTGCCTGGAGGGGATAGGTGATCATCGAGCCGAGGGTGACGCCCACCGCGATGAGGATCGCCGCGGCGATCCGCGCGCCGTCCGAGCTCTCGCCGAGGAGGACGAGGAAACTCCCGCCCAGGACGAAGGGGAAGGAGAGCAGCTGGCCGACGAGGAACGCGATGATCTGGGTGAGGATCACGATGCCGAGCGTTCGCCAGAAGCCGCCGGAGACGAGGTGCCAGGACCTGAGCAACGAGTCGACGACGCCGCGCCGCTCCAGCACCGCGGCCGCGGGGGCGAGCACCAGCCGGGTGCTGACGAAGAAGGCGTAGGCCACGTAGGCCAATACCGCCACCACGCCCACGATCGCGATCACCCCGACACCGGCCCCCGCCGAGCTGAGCGCGAAGAACACGCCGATGATCATGGCCATCGGGACGAGCAGGATCACGAGGTTGACGACGACGAGCCCGAACAGCGTGGGCACCCGGCTCCGGGTCAGCGTCCATGCCTCGCCGGCCGTCATCTTGCCGCCGAAGACCGCGCGGCCCAGGATGCGGGTGATCACGCCGGTGAGCAGCGTCACGGCGACGAACTGGATCGCGTAGGAGAGCAGGCTGCCGCCGTACTGGGAGAGGAAACTCCCCTCGTCGGGGGCCGCGTTCGGGTTCTCCAGGAGCGGGGTGATGGATTCGAGCGCGATCACCTGCCCGATCGCGAGGGGGATCGCGCCCAGCGCGGCGGCGATCGCCGACAGGCCCAGGACGCTCTTGGGGTTGGAGCGCATCAGCTTGATCGCCCCGTCGAGGATGTCGCCCACGCCGAGCGGCCGCAGCGGGATGATGCCGGGGCGCATCGCGGGAGGCGGCATGTGCGCGCCGTACGGCGGCGGCCCGTAGGGGCCCTGCTGGTACGGCTGCTGGTGCGGCGGCTGCCCGTATGGTGCCTGGCCGTGGGGCTGCCAGGGTCCCTGAGGGGGCCCCTGCGGCGGCGCGGGAGGATCGGGCGCGGGGCCGGGGGCGGTCCACGGGGATCCCTGGGCGTTGCCGTACGGCGGGGGTTGGTTGGACGCCCAGCCCGTGGGCGTGCCGGGATCGCCGGGACTGGAGCCGTGACCGTCTGACATATCCCAATCCTGGCATGTGGACACACCATCCGTGGTGATCGGGTGATCACACGAACGTTTCGTCCCCCTGAAGGAGGGTGGAGATGCCGGAGGGATGGCCGAGACACCGTGGTTTACCGCAGACTGTGAACGTGGTCATCACCGCCCGGTGCCCGCAGTCACCGGGTCGGCGGCGGCCGTGGGGGGCGTAACTGCGCGTTTTACGTTGAGTACGCCTAAAATTCGTCAGTTGGACGCCCCGTCGTTGGCCGGTGTCATCCAGTAGGCGGACGAGGGTAATCTTCGATGATCGACCGATTTATCACGATAACTCCCGAACTGCGTAAACCGAATGAGGGGCCATGAAAGGACGCGTGCTGGTCGTCGACGACGACGCGGCTCTCGCCGAGATGCTCGGTATCGTGCTGCGCGGAGAGGGCTTCGAACCCTCCTTCGTCTCCGACGGCGACAAGGCACTCGACGCGTTCCGCGACACCCGGCCGGACCTGGTCCTGCTCGACCTGATGCTGCCGGGGGCCGACGGGATCGACGTCTGCCGCCGCATCAGGGCCGAGTCCGGGGTGCCGATCGTCATGCTGACCGCCAAGAGCGACACCATCGACGTGGTGCTCGGGCTGGAGTCGGGGGCCGACGACTACATCGTCAAGCCCTTCAAGCCCAAGGAGCTCGTCGCCAGGGTCCGCGCCCGGCTGCGCCGCACCGACGAGCCGACGCCGGAGATCCTGCAGATCGGCGACATCACGATCGACGTCGCCGGGCACTCGGTGAAGCGGGAGGAGGAGACCATCAACCTCACCCCGCTGGAGTTCGACCTGCTGGTCGCCCTCGCCAGGAAGCCTCGCCAGGTCTTCACCCGCGAGGTCCTGCTCGAACAGGTCTGGGGCTACCGCCACGCGGCCGACACCCGTCTGGTCAACGTACACGTCCAGCGGCTCCGGGCGAAGATCGAGAAGGATCCCGAGCACCCCGAGATCGTCGTGACGGTCCGCGGGGTCGGGTACAAGGCCGGACCGGCCTAGCCGACCTCTTCCCCGGACCCCCGAGATGCCTCCCGCACCGAAAAAACGCCGTCGCACCCCGCGCCAGCTGCTGCGGGGTGTCCGGCGTCGTGTCCGGCGCGTCGCCGGCCGGGCGCGACGCGTCTTCTGGCGCTCGCTCCAGCTGCGCGTGGTCACCAGCACGATGGTCATCTCCATCGTGGTCGTCGCCGTGCTCGGCGTCTTCCTGATGCAGCAGATCATCAGGACCACCCTGGAGACCAGGGAGAGCGCGGCCAAGAGCGAGGCGCAGGCCGACAGGAACGCGGTGCTCGGCTATCTCAGCCAGCCGGCGGCCGAGGCCGCCAAGCAGGCCGCGGAGCCGGGCCAGGCGCTGCAGCCGCCGGGAAGCAGCCCGCTCAGCCAGGCCACGGAGGCGCTCGCGCGGCGCGCGGGCTCGGCCAGCCGCTACTCGGTGATCATCCGTAACGAGACGCTGCCGGGGGCGTTCTACGGAACCACGGACATCGACCCCGTCAGCATCCCGCCCAGGCAGCGTGAGGAGCTGTTCAAGAAGGAGGCCGGCGAGGACAGCACCTGGTACACCCCGCTGTACTACAAGGGACAGCCGGAGCAGCCCGTGCCCGGCATGATCATCGGCACCCGCCTCGACTCGTCGTACGAGATCTACCACCTCATCCCGCTGGACAAGGAGGAGCAGACCCTCGCCTCGGTGCAGCAGATGATCATCCTTGTCGGCGCCGGCCTCGTGCTGCTGCTGGCCGTGATCTCCTCCCTGGTCACCCGCCAGGTCGTCACGCCGGTGCGGCTGGCCAGGCAGGCCGCCGAGCGGCTGGCCGCCGGGCGCCTGGACGAGCGGCTGAAGGTGCGCGGCGAGGACGACCTCGCCCGGCTGGCCGCCTCCTTCAACGAGATGGCCGCCAACCTGGCGCTGAAGATCCACCAGCTGGAGGAGCTCTCCCAGGTCCAGCGCCAGTTCGTCTCGGACGTCTCGCACGAGCTGCGCACCCCGCTCACCACCGTGCGGATGGCCGCCGACCTGCTCTTCGACGCCCGCGAGGACTTCGATCCGATGGCCGCCAGGTCGGCGGAGCTGATGCAGAACCAGCTCAACCGGTTCGAGGCGATGCTCGCCGACCTTTTGGAGATCAGCCGCTACGACGCGGGCGCGGCCGACCTCGACGTCGACTCCGTGGACGTCAGGGACGTGGTGCTGCGCGCCGTCGCCGACTCCGAGGCGCTGGCCGAGCGCCACTCCACCCGCTTCGACCTGCGCCTTCCCGGCGAGCCGTGCATGGCGGAGATGGACAGCCGCAGGGTCGAGCGCATCCTGCGCAACCTGCTGTTCAACGCGATCGAGCACGGAGAGGGCCGCGACATCGTCGTCTCGGTCGCCGCCGACAGGGACGCGGTGGCGGTGGCCGTACGCGACCACGGGGTGGGACTGAGAGCCGGCGAGGAGAACCTGGTCTTCGACCGTTTCTGGCGGGCGGACCCGTCCCGGGCGCGCACGATCGGCGGTACGGGCCTGGGGCTCGCCATCTCCCGCGAGGACGCCATCCTGCACGGCGGCTGGCTGCAGGCGTGGGGCTCGCACGGGGAGGGCTCGCAGTTCCGGCTCTCGCTGCCCAGGGTGGCGGGGGCGGTGCTGAGGGGCTCGCCGTTGCCGCTCGTACCCCCGGAGGTGGAGATGCGGCGCACCTGGCGAGGGCACATGACGCCGGTGCTGTCGCCGGCGGCGGCCGACGGGGGGCGCGATGCGGACTAGGACGGGCAGGACGGGAGGCGCGCGACGCCGGCCGGAGCCTGTGGGGAGCGCGACGCGGGCCGTCGGCGGAAGGGCGCGGCGACGGCCCGAGCCGGTCGGTGGCGCCGCGCGGACCGGTGTCCGCGGGGGGCGGTACGCGGCGCTGAGGGGAGGCGCGCGGAACGCGGGGACGGTGATCCTCGCGATCGCCCTCGTCTACGCGGTGAGCGCCTGTTCGGTCATCCCCACCGGAGGCAAGTCCGTCGTCGCCGTCGACAACGAGCGCAAGGGCAACCCGCTGGGCGACCCGTACGCGCGGGTCATCGCGATGCCGCCGAAGGCCGGCTGGTCGCCGGAGGATGTCGTCACCGGCTTCCGCGCGGCGATGGCGAGCCTCGACGACCCCGCCTTCCAGGTCGCCCGCGAATACCTCACCGGCGACTTCGCCACCAAGTGGAACCCGCGCAGCGGCGTCACGGTCTACCGGCAGGGCACGTACGAGAAGTTCGCGCCCCTCCGCGACGAGGACAAGCAAGCCCAGGTGACGCTCAAGGGCAGCAAAACCGCGATCATCGACCAAGACGGCCGATACCGCCCGAGCGGCGGCACGCTGAACCAGGCGTTCACCCTCGCCAAGGACGCGAACGGCGAGTGGCGCATCAGCGCGGCCCCCGACGGGCTCCTGTTGTCCGAGGCCGACGTCGCCCGCGGCTACCTGCCCGTCGACCTGTACTTCCTCGACTCCCAGTGGAAGGGCCTGGTCGTCGACCAGGTGCGGGTGCCGATCGACCCGGCCGCCAACTTCGCCAAGACGACGGTCGAGCGGCTGATCAGGGGGCCGAGCAGTTCCCTCAAGGACGCGGTGCGCACCGCCTTCACCGGCACCGAGCTCATCGACGTCACCATCGAGAACAACCGGGTCGTCGTCGACCTCACCAGGCGGGTGGACTCCGACCTGATCGACCCGATGTCGGCCCAGCTCGCCGCGACGCTCGCCGCGCTCACCAAGGGCGGCTGGGGCTTCGAGGTCACCGTGAACGGCGAGTCCTACTATCCCGACGCGTCCCTCCAGATCGACGCTCAGGAGCATTCGAACTTCGACCCCTGGACGACCCCCGACGCCGTCTACCCGTTCTATCTCGCGGGTGGCGCGCTGCGGCTGCTGGACAAGGAGAACGTCGGGCGGCCCGTGCCCGGAAGGGCCGGTCAGAAGGGGGTGGGGACCCACCCCGCGATCAGTGGCCAGCCCGTACAGCAGGTGGCGGTGCTCTCGGGAGACGGCAGGAGCGTCTCCGTCGCGCCGCTCGCCGCGGGCGGTGAGTGGCGCGACTGGAGCACGGGGGTCTCCCTCGCCCCGCCCGCCTGGGACCGCTATCACACGCTCTGGACGGTCGACCGGCCCAACGACCACGCCTCGGTCATCACCCGGCACGACGGCGACAACAAACACCGGTACCGGGTGTCGGCCCCGGACCTGGAGACGTTGTACGTCAAGTCGCTCAAGGTCGCGCGGGACGGCGTGCACGTCGCCGTGATCGTCAAGGACGGGCTGGGCGAGCAGGTCCAGGTCGGCACCGTCATCGGAGAGCGGGAGAACACCCGCGTCACCAACCTCCAGACCGTGGTCAACGCCGACGGCAACCGGACGATCAAGGACATCGCCTGGAAGGACGGCAAGACCCTGTACGCGCTCACCGGCAAGTCGGAACTGCTCGAGGCCTCGGTCTCCGCCGAGCCCAAGTCGCTGCCCTTCGACTCCCGGATCGAGAGCATCACCGCCCTGGACGGCACCCTGCTCGCCGGAGCCAGGGACGAGCAGGGGGCCCGGCAGGTCCTGTTCTGGAACTCCACCAGGTGGGAGTCGCTGGTCAAGAACGAGACCGGGACCACGGACTTCACGGAGGACGGTCCCGCCTTCCCGGCCTTTCCCCTGAGCTGAGTCGAGCGACTCCTTCCATCGCCTCCGGTGGGGGACCGAACCCCCCTCCGGTACCCTGGGCTGGGCTTTTTTGTCGGTGCCGTATGCAACCTTGGATCCGTGACGACCGCCATGCTCGACCTGATCCTGCCGCCCCGCTGCGCCGGATGCGACGCGCTGGGCGCCCTCGTCTGTCCCCGTTGCGCGAAGGAGCTGCACGGGGCGCCCGCCCTCCGGATGCCGGACCCCGTTCCGCCGGGCCTGCCCGAGTGCTGGTCGGCGGCCGAATACACCCCCGCCGTGCGGCGAGCGATCATCGCCTACAAGGAGCGCGGTCGCACGGCCCTCGCCCCTCCGCTGGCCGGGGCCCTCGCCCTCGCGGTGGCGACGGCGGCCGGCGAGCGGCCGGTGCTGCTGGTGCCGGTGCCCAGCGCCCGCCCGGCCCTGAGGCGCCGCGGGCACGACCCGGTGACCCGGCTCGCGACGTTGGCGGCCGGTTACCTCCGCGAGGCCGGCTGGCCCGCGAGCGTGGCACGGGTGCTCGCCCAGCGCCGCCGTGTCGCCGACCAGGCGGGGCTGAGTTCCCTCCAGCGGGCCGCCAATCTCTCCTCCGCCTTTACGGTCACGATCGGCCGCAACGAGCCTGTGCCGCGCTCCTGGGGCGGTACGGAGGCGATTGTGCTGGTCGACGACGTCGTCACCACCGGTGCGACGCTCGCGGAGGCGGCGAGGGCGATGCGCGAGGCGGGGCTCACGCCCTCCCTCGCCGCCACGGTCGCCGCGACACGCCGGAGATCGAAAACCGGTGATCGCGACGGATCGTGACGCAGAGTGAGATGGTGACCCGATCGTGGGGTCACCTCGACGCCACACCTCACTGTCCTGACCGTCTCGACGATGCCCTCATGGCTGCTCAAGAACGTGAGAAGCCCTCGCCGCTCCCGCCGTCGCCTTCCAGGAGCGGGAGCCCCGGAGCCGGTCGCCCGGTCCTGGATTACGCAAAGTGATCCTTTGGCCCACGGTCAGGCTGACATTCGGCCGGGATGCGGATAGCGTCTGAGCCATGGCACCCGCTCGGGTCCGTGGTTGCACCGGACCGACCTCCGCGAGGAGGCCGGCCCGGCTAGCCGATGCCAGCCGCAGGCGAAACGGTCCACGTAAGACGACTTCTCGTCGATCGATCACGGTGCGGCTTAGAGGTAAGTCCTGCCTTCCCAGGGAGCCAGATGTTCCTTGCCAGAAGAGAAGGGCATGTAGTGGCAAAGAGCTGCGAAACCCTCAGCAGGCGGATGTGGGGACGAAGACCAGGTCGGCCGAGCGGGTGTCGCAATACCACCGTCGAGGTTCGAAGGGGGGCTGTGCATGGAGATCATCGTCAAGGGTCGGCACACCGGAGTGAGTGACCGATTCCGAGACCAGGTGAATACCAAGCTGGCCAGGATCGAGCGTTTGGACCACAAGCTCATCCGCGTTGACGTGGAGGTGTCCAAGGAAAGTAATCCGCGTATCGTCGACCAGCGGGAGCGCGTCGAGCTCACCATTCATTCACGTGGTCCCGCGATCCGGGCGGAGGCTTCGGCCGACGACCGATTCGCCGCCCTTGACATCGCACTCGGCAAGCTCGAAGGACGGCTGCGGCGGCTCGCCGACCGCAGGAAGATCCATCACGGCAACCACTGCCCGCCCTCGGTCGCCGAACTGACGGCCACCGCGCTCGCCGAATCCTTCGACACCGCCCCGGCTCATCTGTTCACCGAGCAGTCGCCGGCCGCGTCCAAGAGCGAGGCCGACGCCGACGTCACGGAGGACAAGAGCATCATCCCGATCCAGATGGACGGGGACGGTCCGCTGATGGTCAGGGAGAAGTTCCACGAGGCCGATCCGATGACCGTCGATCAGGCCCTTCTTGAGATGGAACTCGTGGGACACGATTTCTACCTCTTCCGTGACAAGGAGAGCGGGCAGCCAAGCGTCGTATACCTCCGACAGGGGTACAACTACGGCGTGCTGCGGCTCGTTGAGCCCTGAAGAACGCGTTCGAAGATCCTCTCCGACCAACCGAGGACCATGAAACCCGTGTAATCATGGCGGTCCACCGGCTCTGGCCCCCCGAGGAGGAGGCGTGACGGAACCCGACGACGCAACCGGCCCGTCCGGACACGGCGAACCGATCCGCGTGCTGATCGTTGACGATCACGCGTTGATCCGCCGCAGTCTGGAGATGGCGCTGGCCGCGGAGACGGACATCGAGGTTGTCGGCGAGGCGAGCGACGGGCAGGAGGCGGTCGAACTCGCCGACCGCCTCACCCCGGATGTCATGCTCATGGACGTCCGGATGCCACGGAGGAGCGGTATCGAGGCCACTCGTGAGATCAAGGCCTCGGTGCCGAGCACACGGATCATCATGTTGACGGTGAGTGACGAGGAGGAGGATCTCTTCGAGGCGATCAAGGCGGGTGCCACCGGCTATCTGCTGAAGAACGTCCAACTCGACGAGGTCCCGGAGGCCGTCCGCGGCGTCCACGAGGGACAGTCGCTGATCAATCCGGCGATGGCCGCCAAACTCATCAGCGAGTTCGCCAACATGAGCCGTAAGGAGGCCGAGCGCCCCCCGCAACTCCCCGTTCCGCGCCTGACCGACCGGGAGATGGAGGTGCTCCGTCTCGTCGCGAAGGGCATGAACAACCGCGAGATCGCCAAGCAGCTGTTCATCTCGGAGAACACCGTGAAGAACCACGTCAGAAACATCCTGGACAAGCTTCAGCTCCACTCCAGGATGGAGGCGGTGGTCTACGCGGTCCGCGAGCGGATGCTTGAGATCACCTGACGCGTGCCCGGTGCGGTGACCGCCCGGCGGTCACCGCGCCCGGCCCCGGGCGTCACGTTCGCGGGCCGGGCCGCGAGGTCACCGCGCTCAGCCCTGGGCGCCGTCCTTCAGGGCGTCCTGCAGGGGGCCGGCCAGGAGAGGATCGACGCGCTCGACCCGGACGGCCTCGCAGCCGACCCAGCTCGCGGCCTCCCAGAGCGCTCCGGCCAGCGAGGCGGCGCCCCTGGCCGGTGTGACATCGCCTTCGAGGCTCACCTGACGGGCCACCAGCGTGGACCCCTCCCGGGCCGGGTCGATCCGCCCGATCAGCCGGCCCCCGGCGAGGACCGGCATCGTGAAGTAACCGTGGACGCGCTTCTCCTTGGGCACGTACGCCTCAAGGCGGTGGTTGAAGCCGAACACGCGGGCGGTGCGGGCGCGATCCCAGACCAGGGAGTCGAACGGGGAGAGCGGGGTCGTGCGGTGACGGCCCCTGGGCTCGGTCTCCAGCGCGGCCGGGTCGGCCCAGGCGTCGGCGGACCGCTCGGGCCACCCGGCGACGCGGACGGGGACCAGCCCGGTGGAGCCGTCGAGCAGGCATGCGTCGAGCAGCCGTGCCTCCGGGGCCTTCAGCCGCAGGAAGTCGACGAGGTCGGCACGGGTGGCCACGCCGAGCGCGGCCCCGGCCATCCCGGCGAGGCGGGTGACGCACTCGGCGTCGGACAACTCCTCGGCCAGCAGGTCCGCGGGGACCGCGCGCTCCGCCAGGTCGTAGACGCGGCGCCAGCCCACCCTGCGCGTGCAGACGACCTCGCCGGTGTCGAGCAGCCACTCAATGGCGATCTTGGAGTCCGACCAGTCCCACCACGGTCCGCCCTTCTTGGCGCCGCCGATGTCGGCGGTGGTGACCGGGCCGCTCTCACGGACCAGGTTCAGCACCTTGTCGACGCTGTCGGGGACCTCGTGCCAGCGGAACTTCCTCGCACGGAAGTATCTCCGTCTGAAGGCGTACAGCGCCCAGTCGCCGATCGGCAGGATGCAGGCGGCGTGGCACCAGTATTCGAAGGCCCGCGCGGGCTCGTCCCAGTAGGCCCGCTCGACCTCCTGCCTGCCGACGGCGCCGAGGCGGGCGTACGCGACCAGCTCGTGGGAGCGGGCCAGCACGGAGATCGTGTCGAGCTGGACGGCGCCCAGACGGCGCAGGGTCGCGGGGGCGCCGCCTCGCCGGGACTCGGCGCCCAGGAACCCCTGGGCGCGCAGGATGACGCGGCGGGCCTCGTCGGAGGAAAGGGAGAGCTGCATGACCGCCCCAGGGGGAGACAACACGTCGTGGGCCGAGGCTAGCGCCTGACACCGACAACGCGGCCACGCCGGTGTCAGGGGGGCGCGTCCGGAGCGGGCGGGGTGAACCCCGGGGCGGGCGGGGATGAGCGCGCGCCCGCCGCGTCCGGGGATGAACCGGGGCGAACCCCGCCGCGCCGGGCGGTCAGTCCAGGACGCTCCGGCCGGTTCCGCTCATCCTGCGAGGAGCCTCGACGACGATGTCCTGGAAGACGCGGAAGACCAAAATGAGAACGCCGCCCATGGCGCAGACCGCCGCACCCATCCAGAAGACGAACCAGTTGGGGCCCAGACAGAGAGCGACCCCCGCGACGGTGAAGCCCAGCAGGATCACGGTCACCGCGAGCCAGGACGACGCCCTTCCCCCGTGGCCCCCCGAGCCCTTGTGGAGCGCGGGACCGCCGTCGCCCCCCTGACCCTCGTGGGTCCCGCCACCTGCCGGACGTGTGTCCTCCGCCATCACGACTCCTCCTCCCAGGCAGTGACCAGGCATGGCGACGCGCCCGCGCGAATCCCTCGCGGACGCGGCAAAGAGCGACATACCCTATGAAGCTGGTCGTACTCTCTCAAAGAAGCGGGCAAGGAACTCCCAGGGCCACAAGAGCGTCTTTGAGGGTGGCTGTGTCTGGTGGCGGAACCGCCTACGATGGCAGCGGAGAACCATGTCTCGTCCTCAGCCGGGCCGGTCCGGCCGCGGAAGACCTGCGAGGAGCTTTACCTAAAGTGCCAGCCTTTCTCGATAGAATTCTTCGCGCCGGCGAAGGCAAGCTTCTGCGTAAGCTCAAGCGGATCGCCGACCAGGTCAACTCCATCGAAGACGACTTCACGAGCTTGACCGACGCCGAATTGCGCGCGCTCACCGACGACTACAAGCAGCGTTACGCCGAGGGTGAATCCCTTGACGACCTGCTTCCCGAGGCGTTCGCCACCGTTCGTGAGGCGTCCAGGCGGGTTCTGGGCAAGCGTCACTTCGACGTGCAGATCATGGGCGGGGCCAACCTGCACATGGGCAACATCTCGGAGATGCGCACCGGTGAGGGCAAGACCCTCACCTGTACGCTGCCCACCTACCTCAACGCCATCTCGGGCAAGGGCGTCCACGTCATCACGGTCAACGACTACCTGGCCAAGCGTGACGGCGACGAGATGGGCCGTATCCACCGCTTCCTCGGCCTCGAAGTCGGCGTGATCCTGGCCAACATGCCGGCCGACGAGCGTCGCAAGCAGTACAACGCCGACATCACGTACGGCACGAACAACGAGTTCGGCTTCGACTACCTGCGCGACAACATGGCGTGGTCGCTCGAGGAGTGCGTCCAGCGCGGCCACCACTTCGCCGTCGTCGACGAGGTCGACTCCATCCTCATCGACGAGGCCAGGACGCCGCTGATCATCTCCGGCCCCGGCGAGCAGTCCGGCAAGTGGTACGCCGAGTTCGCCAAGATCGTCCCCCGGCTCCGCAGGGGCACCGAGGGCAAGGACGGCGAGGAGAACACCGGCGACTACGCCGTCGACGAGAAGAAGCGCACGGTCGGCATCTTCGAGTCCGGCGTGGAGAAGGTCGAAGACTGGCTCGGCATCGAAAACCTCTACAAGCCCGAGCACACCCACCTGGTCGGCTTCCTCAACAACGCGTTGAAGGCCAAGGAGCTCTACAAGAAGGACAAGGACTACATCGTCGTCGACGGCGAGGTCCTGATCGTCGACGAGTTCACCGGTCGAGTCCTGCACGGACGCCGCTACAACGAGGGCATGCACCAGGCCATCGAGGCGAAGGAAGGCGTCAAGATCAAGGACGAGAACCAGACTCTCGCCACGATCACGCTGCAGAACTACTTCCGCCTCTACGAGACCCTCTCCGGCATGACCGGCACCGCGGCGACCGAGGCCAACGAGTTCCACCAGACCTACAAGCTCGGCGTCGTCCCGATCCCGACGAACCGGCCGATGATCCGCAAGGACCAGGCCGACGTGGTCTACAAGACCGAGGACGCCAAGTTCCTGGCGAGCGTCGAGGACATCAAGGAGCGCTACGAGCGGGGCCAGCCGGTGCTGGTCGGCACCACGAGCGTCGCCAAGTCCGAGCGCCTCGCCAAGGAGCTCAAGCGCAAGGGCGTCAAGCACGAGGTCCTCAACGCCAAGAACCACGCCCGTGAGGCGGCCATCATCGCCGAGGCGGGCCGCAAGCACGCCGTCACCGTGGCGACCAACATGGCCGGTCGAGGCACCGACATCATGCTCGGCGGCAACCCCGACTTCCGCGCCGACCTGGAGCTGCGCAGCCGGGGTCTCGACCCGGTCGAGACCCCGGAGGAGTACGACAAGGCCTGGGGCGAGGCGCTGGAGAAGGCCAAGGCGGCCGTGCAGGCCGAGCACGACGAGGTCACCGAGCTCGGCGGCCTCTACGTCCTGGGCACCGAGCGGCACGAGTCGCGGCGCATCGACAACCAGCTCCGCGGCCGTTCCGGCCGTCAGGGCGACCCGGGCGAGTCGCGTTTCTACCTCTCGCTCGAAGACGACCTCATGCGCCTGTTCAACTCGGCGAGGGTCGAGATGATCATGACGCGTCTCAACATCCCCGACGACGTCCCGATCGAGTCCGGCATCGTCTCCAAGGCCATCGCCTCCGCCCAGCACCAGGTCGAGCAGCAGAACTTCGAGATCCGTAAGAACGTTCTGAAGTACGACGAGGTCATGAACCGGCAGCGCAAGGTGATCTACGCCGAGCGTCACCGGGTGCTGGAGGGCGCGGACCTGCACGAGCAGATCCGCGGCTTCGTCAACGACGTGATCGACGAGTACATCGCGGGCGCCACCGCCGAGGGCTTCGCCGAGGAGTGGGACCTCGACAAGCTGTGGAAGGCCCTCGGCCAGCTGTACCCCATCAGCATCACCGCCGAGCAGCTCATCGAGGAGGCCGGGGGACGCGAGGAGCTGACCGCCCAGTTCCTCGACGAGCGGATCAAGGCCGACGCGATGGCCGCCTACGACCGTCGCGAAGAGGAGATCAACGCCCAGGCCATGGACCCGGAGGCGATGCGGGTGCTGGAGCGCCGCGTCATCCTGTCGGTCCTCGACCGCAAGTGGCGCGAGCACCTCTACGAGATGGACTATCTCCAGGAGGGCATCGGCCTGCGGGCGATGGCCCAGCGCGACCCGCTGATCGAGTATCAGCGTGAGGGCTTCGAGATGTTCTCCCAGATGCTTGAGGGCATCAAGGAGGAGTCGGTCGGCTACCTGTTCAACCTTGAGGTCGAGGTCCAGAGCAACCCGATCGTCGAGGAGCACGACCACTCCGAGGACGCCGCGCTCGCGGAGACCCGCTCGATCATCGCCCGTGGCCTGCGCGGCCCGCAGCGTCCCGCCGAGCTGGAGTACACGGCTCCCGGCGAGAGTGGCGAGGTGGAGCACACCCGGGTCAGCACCAAGGCACAGCGCGACGCGTACGGCAACGTGGAGCGCAACGCCCCGTGCCCCTGCGGCTCCGGCAAGAAGTACAAGCGCTGTCACGGAGACCCCAAGAACGTCGAGGTCTGACCGTCGCCGGAGGGCCCGCACCACCACGGTGCGGGCCCTCCGGCGCGTCCGGATCTCCTCCGTTCCGGCGCTCTGGGCGGAGCGCGGCGGGCCGGGGGCGGTGGCCGCACGGATTCCGGCAACGAGCGGTCACGGGCGTGGCGGGCTCCGCGTGGGAGCGGCCGGCCACGATTTCCTGGAACGAGCGACGCGTGCGGCGGACTCTGTCGCGAGCGGGCCGGTCAGGGGGTCGTCGGCTTCACGGCCTTCACGGCCTTCGGGGACGAGCTGCGGACGCGGCGGTGGGCCTGGGCGTCGCGGGCCCTCGGCGCGGGACGCGGTCGGGGGCCGTCTCGAACTCGGTGCACAGCCAGCGCACGCCCCTGCGTTCCAGCCGCAACGCCAGGACGCGCGAGCGGTCGCCGCAGTCGACCACGACGCACATCTCCACGATCCCGTCCTCGGGCTGGGAGACGTGGACCCTGCCGACCCGGGGCGGGCGCGCACTGTCGATGACCTTCCCACTCCTGGCCAGCTCGGCCTGGACCCTGCCGGTCAGGTGACAGGAGACGCTCGCCGGAGGGCGCCTTCCGGACAGGATCTCGGCGACGGCCTGCGCGAGGGCCCGCAGTCTCCGCTCGTCGGGGACCGCGCCGGGCGGGCCCCAGACCAGCGGTTTCCCGGTCGAGGAGCCAGGCTCTCGGGGATCGAGGGCGAGAGCGAGAGTGCCCTGCACGTACGGCGGTACGGCCGGGGCGTTCCCGGTGGGGCGGTCGTCGTCGTAGGGCGGTTCCGCGGCGGGGGAGGGGGCGATTCTGGGGAGTGCTGCCGGGCGTCGTGGGGGCGGCATGAGGGCTCCGATGTGCTGGTCCGGGGGCGGGGAAATCAACACATCAGGGAGTTTTCGGCCCGCTGTGCAGATACGCGGCCCGCCAACTTCCCGGAAATCGCGGTCGCTTCGTCCTGTTGGGCGGAGAAGGTCGCCTCAGGTTGGAGCGGTCGTTTCCGGTTGAGGCGGGTTGTGGCCAGAGCCGTGATCGCCGACGGACGGCCGAAACCACTCGGCGCACCTCTCAGGAGAGGGGCGGTCCGCTCTCCGCGTCTCCCCGGGCCCGGCCGGTGTTCGTGTTTTCCTGAGCCCGGTCGGTGTCCGCGTTTCCCCGTGCCGGATCGTCATCCGCCCGGCTTCGCGCCCGGCCGGTGTTCGTGTCTCCCAGCGTCCGGCCACCGTCCGCGCCTCCCCGCACCGGGGCGGAGGACTCCCCGGAGTCGACGTCGGGTTCGGGCTCGCGGCCGGGGGTCATGATGTTCAGTCTTCTGATCAGGAAGGTGAAAACGGTGTAGTAGATCACCGCGTAGAACAGCCCCATCACGATGATGATCGGTATCCCCCGGGCGTTGGGCGCGGTCCCGTAAAGACCGAGGTCGATCAATCCGGAGGAGAAGCTGAAGGCGAGTTTGGCGCCCAGGGCGGAGGCGACGGCCATGGAGATGCCGGTGAGTACGATATGGATCACGAACAGGACCGGCGCCACGAAGATGAAGGCGAACTCGATCGGTTCGGTGATCCCGGTGAGGAACGCGGTGAGCGCCGCGGAGATCATGATCGAGCCGACCGCGGTGCGGCGGTGCGGTGGCGCGGCCCGCCAGATGGCGATCGCGGCGGCGGGCAGGCCGAACATGAGGACCGGGTAGAAGCCGGCCTCGAAGCCGCCGTAGCCGACGGCGCCGTTGTTGAAGCAGATCAGGTCCCCGGCGAGCTTCTTGCCGTCGACCACGCACTCGGGCACCTGGGTCCAGATCACGTTGTTGACGATGTGGTGCATGCCGAGGGGGAGCAGGGCGCGGTTGATCATGCCGTAGATCCCGGCGCCGAGCTCGCTGTTGGAGGCGAGCCAGGCCCCCGAGGCGCGGACCCAGCCGCCCAGCAACGGCCAGACGAAGCCGAAGAGCACGCCGATCACGAGCCCGGCGAAGGCGGTGAGGATCGGCACCAGGCGACGCCCGCCGAAGAAGGCGAGCCAGGTCGGCAGCTTGGTGCGGTAGTAGCGCTGCCAGAGCAGGGCCGAGACCAGGCCCATCACGATCCCCCCGAGCACCCGGGTCGGGTTCTGCGCGCCGAGGTTCAGCACCGTGTCGGGGACGCCGGGGTCGCTCCTGTCGAACACCTCCGTGGTGATGGGCCCCCGCAGATCGGCGTCGAAGAGGATGAAGAACATGTTCATGCTCACGGCGTGGAAGACCAGGTAGCCGACGAGTGCCGCCAGGGCGGTGGAGCCGTCGGCCTTGCGGGCGAACCCGATGGCGACGCCGATCGCGAACAGGATGGGCAGGTTGTCGAACAGGGCGCCGCCCGCGGTGCCGACGACCCGGGCCACGTCGTCGAGCAGCGCGCTGTCGGTCCGGCCGAGGAGGTCGTCCTGCCCGAGCCTGAACAGCAGACCCGCGGCCGGCAGGACCGCGATCGGCAGCATCAGGGACCGTCCCAGGCGCTGGAGCACGCTCATCGCCGCGGACCCGCGCGGGTGGGCGGCGGGCGGACCCGCGTCCGCCGGGAGAGGGCTCATCGGGCTTTCCTCCAGAGGCTGGAAGGGAGGAGGGCGGCGAAGGGGCGGTGGGCGGGGGGTGACGGTGGCGGTACGGGCACGGCGGATGGGACGTTGTCGGAGGGCGAGGTCGGCGGTGGACGGGACGTGCGCGGGAAGTCGAGGCCGGTAACCGGTCTCGGATGTGGCCGAGAAGCGGGATCGGTGGCGGGTCTCGGCTGTGGCCGAGAAGCGTGGTCAGCTGCGGCGGGTCGGTATCTCCAGGATCGTACGGAGCTGGTAGCGGTCGGCGCGATAGGTGGACACCCCGAGTTCCGCGCAGACACCTCCCGCGAAGGAGCGTCGCTGGAGTAGCAGCACGGCCCCGCCGCGCGGCAGCTTCAGCAGGTCGGCGTCACCGGGATCGGCGATGCCGCCGTCGATGGTGAGCTCTCCGGCGTCGAGCACCAGGCCGTAGCGGGTCTCCAGAAGGGCGTAGAGGGAGCGGCCCGTCAGGTCGTGGGTGTCGAGGTCGGGCGCGAGGGAGACGGGAATGTGGGCCCGCTCGATGCACATGGGCTCGTCGGCCGCGGTCCGCAGCCGTTCGATGAAGTGAACCTCGTCGCCCGGCTGGATGCCGAGTTCCCGCGCCAGGTGCGCGCTCGCCCTGACCACCCGCCGGTCCAGGTCGCGGGAGCCGGGTTCCATGCCCCTGGCGCGCATCTCGTCGCTGAAGGAGGTGAGCCGCAGGGACATCTCGATCTTGGGGCGGGCCACGAAGGTGCCCTTGCCCGCCACCCGCTGCAGCCTGCCCTCGGAGACGAGGTGGTCCACGGCCTGCCGCACGGTCATGCGGGACAGTCCGAAGCGCTGGCAGAGCTCGCGTTCCGACGGGATCGCCGTGCCGATCGCCAGCTCGTTGTTCTCGATGAGATCGAGCAGGATCTCCCGGAGCTGGAAGTATTTGGGCACCGGGCTGTCCGGATCGATCCGGGCCACAGGATCCTCCCCCCTCGATCTGAGATGCCTCATGAGTTATGGTTCGTACTGGTCTAGTCCGGACTAGACCACAGGCCGGAAAAGGGTGTCAACGTACGGACCGGAGACGGATCGGTAACGGCCCGGTCTCGTCCGTCCGAACCGAAGGATGAGCGCGAGATGACGACCAAGATGCGCAGCGAGATCGCCGAGCAGCCCGCCGCGCTGCGAGCCACGCTCGACGCACTTCTCCCCAGGGTCGGGGAGGTGGAGCGGCTCGCCGGGCAGACCCGCCAGCTGCTGTTCATCGCCCGCGGCACCTCCGACAACGCCGCGGTCTACGGCCGCTATCTCGCCGAGACGCACACGGGCAGGCTCTCCACGCTCGCCGCTCCCTCGATCGCCACGACCTACCGGCGCAGGCTGGACCTCGACGGTGTGCTGGCCGTCGCCCTCTCCCAGTCGGGCAGGACCGAGGAGATCGTCGAGACCCTCGCCTGGGCGAAGGACTGCGGCGCCAGGACCGTGGCCATCACCAACGGCGGCGAGCAGACCCCCCTCGCGCAGGCCGCCGACCTCGCCCTGTGCACGGTCGCGGGCGAGGAGAAGGCCGTCCCCGCCACCAAGACCTACACCACCGCGCTCGCCGCGCTCGCCGTGCTCGCCCTCGGGCTCGGCGCGGACGTCGACGCCGCCGATCTGCGGCGGGTTCCGGACGCGGTCGAGAAGCTGATCGGTGACCCGGGCGACCTGGAGGCGATCGTCGAGGGCCTGGCAGACAAGCCGGGTGTCGTGGTCTCCGGCCGGGGTCTGGCCTTCTCCACCGCGCTGGAGGTGGCGCTCAAGCTCAAGGAGGCCTGCTACCTGCACGCGATGGGCCTGTCGTACGCCGACCTTCTGCACGGCCCGATCGCCGTGGTCGACTCCGACACCCCGGCCATCCTGGTCGCGGCGGGCGAGGGCCCGACCCTGGCGGGCACCGTGGCGCTCGCGGAGAGGGTGACCGGCGCGGGCGCCTCGGCGTACACGGTCGGCGGCGGCAATGCGCTCTCCTCGGTCGCCACCGCCGCGCTGAACGGCCCCGACCTTCCCGAGTGGGTCGCGCCGCTGGGCCTCATCGTCCCAGGTCAGCTGCTCACCGAGGCGCTCGCGCGCAGGCTGGGGATCGACCCCGACTCCCCCCGAGGTCTCAACAAGGTGACCCAGACCGACTGATCGTGACATGTCCTTTAGCCTGGTCATAGCCTTGGGGACAGGGTGATCACATCTGGAGGCGACATGGCGGCCGACGCCGACGCGATCATCGCTGGACTCGGTGGGGCGGACAACATCATCGAGATCGAACCGTGCATCACCCGGCTCCGCACCGAGGTGCGCGACGCCTCCAGGGTCGACCAGGCCGCCCTGCGGGCGGCCGGCGTGCACGGTGTGATGGCGGCGGGCAACGTCGTCCAGGTGGTGGTGGGCCCCGAGGCCGACACGATCGCCAGCGACATCGAGGACATCATCGGCTGAACACGACCGACATGGACATGGGCACGAGCCGATCAGGGCAGGGGAGGACGCTCTCACGGCGGGGGTGTGCCCGAACGGCCCGAGTGGTACGGGCGACGCGGGTGGCAGGGGCGGCAGGGTCAGGGATGGGCCGCCCTCGCGGGCGGCGGCAGGCCGAGGGGGGAACGGTGACCACAGTTCTGGCACCGGTCGCGGGGGTGGCCGTGCGGCTCGGCTCGGTGCCCGACCCGGTTTTCTCCGAAGGACTGGTCGGGCCCGGTGTGGCGATCGAGCCGGACAGGGTGCCCGGCAGGGTGCTCTCTCCCATCGCGGGCACCATCGTCAAGCTGCACCCGCACGCGTTCGTGGTCGTCGGCGACGACGGCCGGGGGGTCCTCGTCCACCTCGGCATCGACACGGTCGAACTCAGGGGCGAGGGCTTCGAGACACTGGCCGCCGAGGGTGACCGGGTGAGCGCGGGGCAGCCGGTGGTGGCGTGGGATCCGGCCGGGATCGAGGCCGGCGGGCGCTGCCCGATCTGCCCGGTCGTGGCGCTCGACGCCGCCGCGAGTGCCGTCACCGGCCTCGTCACGGGGGCCGTCGACGCCGGGGACGACCTTTTCGAGTGGGACGATCCGGTCTGAGAGCTCGCGGAAGCGACCACGAGACACTGGCCGTGCGACACCGGGCGAAGCCGAGAGTGGGGACGAGAAGTGGCGACGACAGCGAGACCGCCCGTGAAGGCGGCACTCTTCGATCTCGACGGAACGCTGATCAACACCGAGCGGCGGAGCATGGCGATGTGGTCGATGCTGCTCGACAGCCACGGGGTGGTCCACGACGAGATCGTGCTGCGCGGATTCATGGGACGGCGTGGGCGCGACGTCCTGACGGAGCGCGCCCATCTCTTCCCCGGTAAGCGGATCGACGACCTGATCGAGGAGGTCTTCTCCTTCCAGGACCATCCCGGCCTGCCCGGCATCGTGCCGGTGCCCGGCGCCGCCGAACTGGTCCGCAGGGTCGCGGCGCACGGTTCGCCGGTCGCGGTCGTCACCTCCGCCGACCGTGACTGGGCGGAGGAACGGCTCGCGCAGGTCGGTGTCCGCGACCTGCTGGAGACGATCGTGTCCGCCCACGACGTGATCGTGGGCAAGCCCGACCCCGAGGGATTCCTCCTGGCCGCCGCACGCCTGTCGGTCGATCCGGCACACTGTGTGGCGTTCGAGGATTCCATTGCCGGGATCACGGCGGCGAAGGCGGCGGGCATGGCGTGCGTGGGCATAGCGACCACGCACGCGGGCACCGAGCTGGCCGGGGCCGATCTCGTGGTCACCGACCTGACGGGGGTCGCCTGGCCCCTGTCGCCCAACGATCTCGCGGTCTAGACCGCGAGAGGACTCTCGGGAGGAACACGTGGCCGAGCGCCAAGTCATCGTCAAGTCGGAGGTCGGCCTGCACGCCAGACCCGCCGCGACGTTCGTCCAGACGGCCGCCAAGGCGTCCCTGGACGTCACCGTCGCCAAGGGGGGCGGCGAGCCGGTGAACGCGAAGAGCATCCTGGGGGTCCTCTCGCTCGACGTCAGGGAGGGCGACACCGTGGTGATCAGGGCGGAGGGTGAGGGGGCCGACGAGCTCGTCGACCGGCTGGCCGACATCGCGTCGGCGCCGTGAGCACACTCACCGGGGTGGGGGTCAGCCCCGGGGTCGGTGTCGGCCCCGCCCACGTGCTCGCGTACGAGGCGACCGTCCCCGCCCCTGACTCCCGGCACGGCGGGGACGCCGGGGACGCCGAGGCGGAGCTGGCCAGGGCCGGGCGGGCGCTGGAGCGGGTCGCCGCCGACCTGGAGGAGCGGGGGGTCCGCGTCGGAGGCGAGGCGAGGGAGATCCTCCAGGCGCAGGCCATGATGGCGCGCGACCCCGGCCTGGCCGACGGGGTGGCGAGGCTGGTCGAGGCGGGTACCTCCGCGGCCCGCGCGGTCTACGAGGCGTTCGGCCACTATCGCGACCTGCTCGCCGCGGCCGGGGGATACCTCGGCGCGCGCGTCGCGGACCTGGACGACATCAGGGACCGTGTCGTCGCGGTGATCGAGGGCAGGTCGATGCCCGGCGTGCCCACCGGCACCGGGCAGCCGTACGTCCTCGTCGCCCGTGACCTGGCGCCCGCCGACACGGCGCTGCTGTCTCCCGACGTGGTGGCGGCCTTCGTCACCGAGCAGGGCGGACCCACCGGCCACACCGCGATCCTCGCCCGCGCCCTGGGGGTGCCGGCCGTGGTGGCCTGCCAGGGGGTGACCTCGATCGTTCCGGGGACGCCGCTGCTGGTCGACGGTGCCTCGGGCCTCGTACGGCCCGAGCCCTCCGACGACGAGGTCCTCCGGGCGCGCGAGGCCGCCGCCGCGCGGAAGGCGGGACAGGCGTCCGCCAAGGGGCCGGGCAGGACCGCCGACGGGCACGCCGTGCCGCTGCTCGCCAACATCGGCGGGCCGCGCGACGTGGCCGCCGCGCTGGAGCACGGGGCCGAGGGGGTCGGACTGTACCGGACCGAGTTCCTCTTCCTCGACCGGGCCGAGGCGCCCTCAGAGCAGGAGCAGGAGGCCGCCTACCTGGAGGTGCTGGACGCCTTCCCCGGCGGCGGGGTGGTCGTGCGGACCCTCGACGCGGGAGCCGACAAGCCCCTCGCCTTCCTGCCACCGGGAGCGCACGAGCCCAACCCGGCGCTGGGGGAGCGCGGGGTGCGGCTGTTCAGGACGCACCCGGAGATCATGGACACCCAGCTCGCCGCGCTGGCCGCGGCGGCCTCCCGTTCGTCGGCGAGGCTCCAGGTGATGGCGCCGATGGTGGCCACCGCCGAGGAGGCCGCCTGGTTCGCCGACGCCTGCGACGCGGCGGGGCTGCCGTCGGCGGGCGTGATGATCGAGATCCCGTCGGCGGCCCTGCGCGCCGCCGACCTGGCGGTCCGTGCTGCTTTCTTCTCCATCGGCACCAACGACCTCGCCCAGTACGCCCTCGCCGCCGATCGGCAGCTGGGCGCGCTGGCCGGGCTCCAGGAGGCATGGCAGCCCGCGCTGCTCGACCTGGTCGCCCTCGCCGCGGCGGGTGCCGCCGAGCGCGGGAGGCCGTGCGGGGTCTGCGGTGAGGCCGCGGCCGATCCCGCCCTCGCCTGTGTCTTCGTCGGGCTCGGGGTGACCTCGCTGTCGATGTCCGCCCCGTCGCTGCCCGCCGTGCGGGCCGCTCTGGCGCGCCACACGCGGCAACAGTGCCACCTCGCCGCCGTCGCGGCGCGGGCCGCCTCCTCCGCGGGCGAGGCGCGCGCCGAGGCGCGCTCGCACCTGCCCGGCCTCGCCGATCTCGGCCTCTGACGTGGGTGGATCCCCTTCACAGGTGGCGAGGACCCGGCGGGTGAGGGGCGTGGGGCCGGTGGTGACCGGGTGGATGCGGAGGCAGTGGTGCGCAAGCCCGGATAGCGTAAGCGGCATGGCTCGGTGGACACGTGTGGCGGGTATCGCAGTGATCGCGACGATGATGGCGGGATGCGCCGAGGCGGGGATGGCCGCTCCGCCCACCTCGGGTGCCACCCGGGCAGACGAGACCCCCGCGAACGCCGACGCGGCGGCACCCACCGGCACGACCGCTGTGACCCCCGGGGTACCCGAGACCGCTGTGACTCCCGATCCCTCCGCTCCCCCCGCGGCCTCCGCGACGGCGGAGGCGCCGGGCGTGGAGGGCGTGCTCGCCGCGATGAGCGTGGAGGAGAAGGTCGGCCAGCTGTTCATGCCCGTGCTCTACGGCCCGTCGGCCGACACGGCGTCGGGGGAGAACCAGGCGAGGTTCGGCGTGGACACCCCGGCGAAGATGGTCGCCCGCTATCGCCCCGGCGGGGTGATCCTCTTTCCCTGGGCGGGCAACGTGAAGAATGTGCGGCAGGTCGTGGCGTTGACCAACGGGCTGCAGAAGGCGTCCCCCGAGATCCCGCTCCTGATCGGCATCGACCAGGAGAACGGCAAGGTATCCCGCCTCGCCCCCCTGGTCACCCCCCTGCCCGGGGCCTCGGTCATCGGCGCGACCGGCGACGTCTCGCTGGCCCGCCGGGCCGCCAAGGTGACGGGCACCGAACTGCGCGCCCTGGGCGTGAACCTCGACTTCGCGCCCGTCGCCGACGTCAACCTCAACCCGCGCAACCCGGTGATCGGCCCGCGCGCGTACGGCTCCGACCCGAAGAAGGTGGCGCCGATGGTCGCCGCCGCCGTACAGGGCTTCCACGACGCGGGAATCGGGGCGACGGCGAAGCACTTTCCCGGTCACGGTGACACCGCCGTCGACAGCCACACCGGGCTGCCGGTGATCAAGCACTCCCGGTCCCAGTGGAACAGACTGGACGCTCCGCCGTTCGCCGCGGCGATCGGCAAGGACGTCGACGCGATCATGAGCGCGCACGTCGTGATGCCGAAGCTCGACCCCTCGGGGGACCCAGCCACCCTCTCCAAGCCGATCCTGACCGGGCTGCTCCGCGAGAAGCTCGGCTTCGACGGGGTCGTCTCGACCGACGCGCTGGACATGGCGGGGGTACGCAAGAAGTACCGCGACGGGGATGTCGCGGTACGGGCGATCCAGGCGGGGGTGGACCTGCTGCTCATGCCGCCGGACTACCGCGAGGCCCATCGGGCGCTGCTCGCGGCCGTGGCGTCCGGAAAGATCTCCGAGGCGCGGCTCGACCAGTCCGTCCGGCGACTGCTGAAGCTGAAGGCCGCTCGCGGCCTGCTGAACAAGGCGCCGGTCGCCGACCCCGCCAAGGCCGAGCGGGTGCTTCGCTCGGCCGAGCATCTCAAGGTCGCCCGGCTCATCGCCTCACGGGGCCGCTGAGCGGGACCCCGGGGCTCCGTGCCGTCAGGGGTGGATCAGGCGACCTGAAGGTTGCCGGTCCTGGCCAGCGAGACGACGAGCGACTGGATGATGCGCGTGAGCAGGGCCTCGATCAGCATGACGGCGGCCTTCGCGATCACGGTGGAGATGAATCCGGACATAGTAACCTCACAGGGAGAAAGGGGTCTTAAGGCGATAATTCATACCAAAGGAGTCTAAGTCACCAGTCACGAGGTTACCGTTTGGTGAACGTTCGGTGACGAACCCCGCCTCGACGCCTGGAAGGCCACCCCGGCCGCCGTCGTGGCGGCCGCGCTCCCCAGGGCGACCGTCCACCCCACCGGCCCCAGGTAGCGGCAGTCGAAGAACCGGCAGAGCCACGGGAGCGAGACCGACGCCCCCAGAACGCCGAGGGAGAGCAGCGAGGCGAGAACGACCATGCGATCCCGGCTGCCCATCGCCAGGGTCTGCAGCAGCTGCGACGCCACGAGCGCGACCAGCCCCATCGAGTTCGCCCGCCCGCGCGTACCGGTCACCCTGCCGATCGCCCAGGCCAGACCCGCCGCGCTCGCCGTGGTGGCGGCACGCAGGTAGATGTCGCGGGTCAGGGAGGCCCCCAGCGAGGCCTCGGGCCCCTCGTCGAGCAGCTTCTCCGGGCTGGTGGCCGTCGGCGGCCTGGAGGCCACCGCCATCGCGGGCAGCATGTCGGTGAGCAGGTTGACCAGCAGCAGCTGCCGGGCGTTCAGCACGTTTCCGCCGCTGACCAGGCTGGACCCGACCGCGAAGACGATCTCGCCGATGTTGCCGCCGAGCAGGATGCTCAGGGCGTCGCGGACCGAGCTCCACATCGCCCTGCCCTCGATGATCGCGTCGACGATCGTCTCGATGCGGTCGTCGGTCACCACGATGTCGGCCGCCGCCCGCGCCGCCGGGGTGGCGCGGGAGCCGAGGGCGATCCCCACGTCCGCGACCCGGATCGCGGGGGCGTCGTTGGCGCCGTCGCCGGTGACCGCGACCACCTTGCCGGTCCGGCGCAGGCAGCCGACGATCCGCGCCTTGTGCGCCGGAGTGGTCCTGGCGAAGACCGTCACCTCGGGCAGCGCCTCCACCAGGGCGTCGTCGTCCATCTCGTCCAGCTCGGGCCCCGTCATCACCTGCCCGCCGTTCAGCACGTTCAGCTCGACGCCGATCGCCTCGGCCGTGCTCGGATGATCGCCCGTGATCATGACAACGCGTACGCCCGCCCGGGTGAGGCGGCCGACGCTCTCCGCGGCCGTGGGCCGCACGGGGTCGGCGAGGCCGAGGAACCCGAGAAAGCACAGCTCCTGGATGCGGGACTCGTCGAGATCACGACGGCTGGAGGCGGGGCGCTCCGCGACCGCGAGCACCCGATAGCCCTGCCGGGCGAGCTGGTCGAGCTCTTTTTCGATCTCCGCCACGAGATGGTCCGCGAGGGGGACCACCTGGCCGTCACGAAGTATGGAGGTGCACCGGGTGATCATGATCTCCGGAGCGCCCTTGACGCTCAGCAGCGGGCCGGAGTCACCCTTGCCGAGTACGGCGTGGTAGCCGCGCCCCGGCTCGAAGGGGATCTCGTCGATCCGCTCCCAGCTCCCGGCCCCCTTCTCGGTCACGCCCAGCTGCTCGGCCCCCTTGAACACGGCACGGTCGGTGGGATGCGCGACGGAACGCCCCTCGCCATGCTTGGGGCAGGCGCGTACCCCCGCGGTCACGACGTACCTCAGCTCGGGCGTCAGGTCCTCCAGAGTGCGTGCCTCCTGCAGGTCGGAGACGCACCGCAGGCTGATGCGCCCCTCGGTGAGGGTTCCCGTCTTGTCGAAACACAGGACGTTCACCCGGCCGAGGGCCTCGATCGTGGAGGGATTGGGCACCAGGGTCCTGCGGGTCGACAGCCGCCGCGCGGAGGCGAGCTCCGCGACCGAGGCGACGAACGGCAGCCCTTCGGGTACGGCGGCGACGGCGAGGCTCACCGCCGGCGCGAGCGCCTGCGCCACGGGGCTGCCGCGCAACAGGTCGGTGGCGAGCAGGACGACGCCGGATCCGACCGCGACGGGAAGGACCCGCCGGCTCAGCTCCCGCAGCCGCAACCGCACGCCCGAGGCCGGGGGCTGCTCCGCGGCGAGCCTGGCGGTCCTCGCCGCCTCGGTCGACTCACCCGCGGCGACCACCACGGCGAGCCCGCTTCCGGCCGCCACCGTCGTCCCCTGGTAGACCATCGAGGTCCGGTCGGCGACGGCGGGCGCGTTGACGGGCTCCGGTGACTTGGTGACGAGCTGCGACTCGCCGGTCAGGGCGGCCTCGTCGATCTCCAGGCCCACCGCCTTGAGTACGCGGCAGTCGGCCGGCACGGTGTCACCCGCGCGCAGCTCGACCACATCGCCGGGTACGAGGTCCTCGACGGTCGCCTTCACCCGCTCGTGGGAGCGAGCGGCGCTCGCCTTCTCCTGAGGGCCGGGATCGGAAGGTGGAGCCGATCTCGCCCGCTTGCCCGGTGTGAGGTCCTTGGCGGTCACGTTCGCCTGATCCTGGGGGCGGCGCAGCCGTACGGGAATCGCCACCGTCTCGGTCAGGCGGTGCAGTGCCCGGTCGGCCCTGTATCGCTGGCTCCCTCCGATGAGAGCGTTGGCGAGCACGACCGTGCCGATCATCACCGAGTCGGAGACCGAGCCGACCATGGCCGACAGGCCCGCCCCGGCCGCCAGGACGGGGGTGAGCGGGTTGGCCAGCTCCTCGGCGGACACGTGGAGCAGCGAATCGGGGCCCTTCGGCTCTCCCGATCCCGTGGTCGACCTGCGCCGCCTGGCCTCGGCCTCACTGATCCCCTCGGCCGACGAGCCCAGCAGGGCCAGGACCTCCTTGGCGGGCATCGCGTGCCAGGGGGTCGTGTCGATCAGGACCGGCGGCTTCTCCCGTCCGGCCTGCCAGCCCGCCCACCCGCCCGCGACGAGGGCGGCCATTGACGTGCAACTGCTCGCGAACTGCGCCTTGCTCTGGGAGTTCTCCGCCGGTCCGAGGGTCGTCAGCACGCCTCCGGCGACGGTTCCCGCGGTGGTGAGCCACACGCAGCGTTCGCTCGTCCTCCTCGCGGGCCCCAGGCAACTCAGGAGCAGGTGAACCTCCTCAAGCTCGGCGATCACGTCCGCGTCCCAGGGCACCCGGCCCGAGCGGCGCAGCACACCGATCCCCAGGTCGGCCTGGGCGAGCGCGGCCATGCGGCGCTCCGACACCACGGCGACCCCGTGACCCGCCGCCTGGAGGGCGCGGACCGACCGGGCGAGCCGGGGACCGCCCGGCACGATCTCGTCGATGCCGAGCCGCAGGCCGAGTTCCGTGTCGTCTCCCGCGAGCGCCACGGCGCACGCACCCCCGGCCGCGGCGACGATCGCGTCGGCGAGCGGGTCGACCCGCGGCGCCATGCCGACAAGGGCGACGGGAACGCCCTTCCTCGTCACGTGAACGGCCCGGATCCCCCGGACCTCCCAGTCCCTGGCCTCCTCCGTGACGAGCCCGGCGGGACCCTCGAGGGGTTCGGCCTTCCACGTGTCGCGCTCCCTCCGCGCGCCGGGGTCGTCGACGTCGATCAGGGTGAGCAACCGCGCACGCAGCACGTCGAGCCCCTCGCCGTTCGCGGAGTCCGCGTCACCGAGGGGGATGATGCGGTCGATCTCCCACGAACCGGTGCCGAGCACGTCGGCGTCGAGGATGACCGTGTCGATGCCGTCCATGCGGCGCAGGGCGCGATTGTGGAGGACGACCGCGCCGCGTCTCGCCAGGGCGCGCCCGATCGCGACCGCGAAGAACTCGCGGCCCAGTTTCGCGGCCTTGGGCGTCGTCGCGGTGAGCATGGCGACGGCACGCGCGTGGCCGTCGCCGAGAAGGTACGTCAGCCCGGAGGCGCCGGCCGCCACCGGGCTTCCGACGCGTTCGAACCGATCCACCGGGCTGTGGGCCATGGGCGCGGGACGCCGCCTCCTCGCGGTGCGGATGTGGCGGTAGGAGCCCTTTCTCGACGCCAGTTCGTGCTGACGCGCCTCCCAGGCCCGCCGCGTGTCGCGCGCCTCGGCGTAGCGGCCCGCGGCGGTGATCGACTGGACGAGCATCTCCACCCGGCGCAGCGCCAGGGTGTGGGTGACGATGTTCGCCGTCGCGAACAGGTTGACGGTGGCCGGACCGCCGATGCGGCGTTCCACCTCGTGGCGGACTCTCGGGGTGGACTCGGCCAGACCCAGCAGGGCGGGAAAGATCGGCGGGATCGACGGTGCGCGCACCGCCTGCCCGGCGAACGCCACACCCGCCCCGATCAGGTTCGCGCCGAGCCGGATGCCGGCCCGGGTGTGCCGCTCCACCAGCCTGGCGGTATGGTGCTCCGCCAGCCTGGAGGCGACGAATTTCAGCGCCGGAGACGAGGTCTCGCCGGACTCGGTGTCCTCTTCCTCCTCTTCGGCTTCATCCTCTTCCTCTTCGGCTTCTTCGGCTTCCTCTTCCAGGTCGTCGGTCAGATCGTCGCCCGCACCCTCGTCGTCGAGGGCGTCGATGATCGCCATCAGCCTCTCCAGGTCGACCAGGCCCGTGTCACACCCCACGAAGACGGAGCCGAGGACACCGTTGACCTCCGCTCGCTCGACCCCCTCCAGCTTCAGCAGGGCCTTCTCCAGCCGCCGGGCCTTGGAGTCGCTCCCCGGAGCGCCGATCACACGCAGATCGACATGGAGCCCTCCGGAACAGACACGCCTCCCACGCGAATGTGGCAGGGCGTTTCTGACCGCGCCGGGTACGACCTTGATCGCACCGGGCACGACGCTCCAGAGGGTTTCCGCGGGAACGGACAGCAGGCGGGGCACGAACATTCAGATCTCCAGCAGACAAGATGACGGGGCCGATCAGGCCTTTGTTGACGCGTGGCCTGATCGGCCCCATCGCTGCGACTACTTGGACGACTTCCCGGAGGTCGACCCTTTCGAGCGAGAGGCGGACGGCGTCGCCCGGGACGCGGAGCTCGCGGTGCGAGAGGTGGACGCCGACGCGCGAGCCCGCGAAGTGGGCGTCGCGGCCCGTCGCGACGTGGACTTCGTGGTCCGCGACGCCGGCTTGGTGGTCCGCGACGCCGGCTTGGTGGTCCGCGACGCCGGCTTGGTGGTCCGTGCCGCGGGCTTCGCGGCCCGGGACGCGGGCTTCGCGGTCCGTGAGCGCGAGGTGGACGTGCCGGCCCGGGAAGCGCCGCTCGTGGTTCGTGAGGTGGTGCTTCCCGCACGGCTCGCGGTGGTGCGGGTCCGTGAGGTGGGGCTCGTGGCCCGGGACGCGGCGCCGGTCGCGCGGGACGCGGCGCCCGCCGCGCGTGAGGCGGCACCGGTCGCCCGTGAGGCGGCGGCGCCGGTCGCGCGGGTCGCGGCGCCCGCCGCGCGTGAGGTGGTGCTTTTCGCACGGGATGTGGGTTTCGTGGCCCGTGAGGCGGTGCCCCCTGTACGGCTCGCGGTGGTGCGGGTCCGTGAGGTGGGGCTCGTGGCCCGGGACGCGGCGCCCGCCGCGCGTGAGGCGGCGCCGGTCGCGCGTGAGGCGGCGCCGGTCGCCCGTGAGGCGGTGCGGGTCGCGCGTGAGGCGGCGGTGCCCGCCGCGCGGGTCGCGGTACCGGCTGCCCGGGACGCGGCGCTCGCGGTGCGCGACGCGGCGGTGCCCGCGGCTCGGGAGACGGTGCTCGCGGTCTTGGAGGCGGTGCGTGACGCGGACGCCGCCGTACGGGAGGGCGTGGTCCGTGCCGTGGGCTTCGCGGTCCGTGAACGTGAGGTGGACGTGCCGGCCCGTGTCCGGGACGTGGTGCCTCCCGTGCGAGAACGGGATGTGGCACCGGTGGTCCGGGTCCGGGATGTCGCCCTCGTCGTCGGGGACGTGGCGCCGCCGGGCGAGGCGGCGGATGTCGAGGGTCTGGAGACCGGGCTCGGCGCCCCGTTCTTCCTGCGTGCACGTTGCGCGATCAGCGTTCCGACCCCGATGGCCGCCGCTACCGGCCATTCGAGCAATCCAGCCACCGCGAGCGCGCCGAGCCCTCCGTAGTAGGCGATGCGCTCGGCCGGCGGGAGGAAGGACTTGGCCGTGTCCACGGCCTGTCCCGCCTCCTGCCTGCTGACATGCGGCAAGTGAACATGCGGAGGCCGCAGCTGCACGGTCATCATCGGAAGTTTGAGCGTTAACGATTTGCCGTCCTGTTTCCCGCCTGCCTTGGCATGCGTGGTGGACGGCGCGGATGTGGTCGGTCGCTGTGCCGTACGGGCGCGCGACCGGCTCGCCTGAGCTACTGCCATGATCCCTCCTCATGGGAACCGAGGGAAGCTGCAAATGGAGCCCGCAGGAGGTCGATCATGCCTTCTACGTGCGGTTATATGGCCTGAGTGCCATTCTCGTAATCTTCCTCGTATTGAGACCGTGAAACGCGTAACGGTCGTTGAATCGGATGTTAGGGGAGGAATCTCCGGACCGTCGGGTCGCGCCCTGTCTGTTTAGGGATGTTTTGGGAGGTATGCGACCCGGGCTCGCGGCAGGCCACGGTTCGTGAACCACGGGCGGATCGCCGAAGACGCGCGTCGCGTGGACCCACCCGTACACCGCCGAGAGCGAGACGTCGTCGGACGATCCCGTGCCACCACGGACCCGGACGGCGCGGTCGACGGCCTCGCGCGCCCTCCTCGGAGCGACGACCTCGACAGAGGCGGCCGCCCGTGTCCACCGGTCCGCGCCTAACCTGGAAACCGTTCCGGCAAGGAGGAAAGATGCTGAAGGGCGTGCTGATCGACTGGGGCGGTGTGCTCACCGTCGATCTCACCGAGGCGGTCGCCGAGTGGATCGTCGCGGAGAGACTCGACGAGGCCCACTACCGCGAGGTGATGCGTGAACTCATCGTCCACGCGTACGAGAACACGGAGAACGGCGAGAACACCATCCACGCCCTGGAGCGCGGAGAGATCTCCGGCCTGGACTTCGAACGTGACCTGGCGGCCAGACTGATCACGACGGACGGCGTGCCGCCGGCCGCCGAGGGGTTGCTGAACAGGATGTTCTCCCGCTTCCACCGGGTCGAGCCGATGTACGAGATGCTCCGTGAGGCCCGCGCGGCGGGGCTGCGCACCTGCCTGCTCTCCAACTCCTGGGCGAACGAGTATCCCCGCGAGGGCTGGGACGACTTCTTCGACGAGGTCGTCATCTCGGGGGAGATCGGCATGCGCAAGCCCGAGCCCAGGATCTTCGAGCACGCGCTCGGCAGGATCGGCCTGGCCGGGGAGGAGTGTGTGTTCGTCGACGACGTCAAGGCCAACATCGAGGCCGCCCGGCGGCTCGGCATCGTCGGCGTGCACCACCGCGACCCCGAGGTGACCATCGCCGAGTTGGAGACCCTGTTCCAGGTCTCGCTGCGCTGACCTGTCCCGCTCACCTCTCACCCTGTTCACCCTGTCACCCTGTCACCGTGCCCGATGCCGGGCCGTCGGTCGCCGCCCCCGGATCGTGCCGCTCCGCGCGGGTGGTAACACCGGGGGGCGCCGATGCTGGCACACTCGATGCGTGAATCGGCGCCGAACGGTGCCGATGTCGGAGAGACAGATCGAGGCATGGATGCGCGTCTATCTGCCGTGTACGCTTCCGGCGCTGGCCCGCGTGGTCACCGTGGGGGAGTTGGGTCCGGCCCCGCTGACCGGCTACGCGGTGACCCCCGCGTTGACCGAGTGGTACGCCTCGGGTGACACCGAGGAACTCGAGTACGTCGCCCTGACCGAGGCGGCCAGGCATTCCCTGCGGATGCTCGCCGCCGACCGCGCCGACGGGGTGGAGGTCGCCGCGCGGCGGGTGGTCGTCGCCGTCGACGTGCCGGAGGGCGACGTGAGCGCGAGCACCGACCTGGAGGAGCGCGCCCGGGTGCGGCTCGCCGCCGTGGTCCCGCTGAAGCTGGTCGCCGCGGTCCACGTGGACGACCTGCCCGCGGTGAAGGACGTCGAGGCCGCTCTCGCCGCGCTGCCCGCGGCCGATCGCGGCGACGACGACGCCCGCTTCACCGTGGACGGCGCCGAGGCGAACGAACTCCTGTGGTACGCCACCCAGGAGATCCCCGACCTGGTCGGCTGATGGGAGCCACCGGGTCGGCTGATCGGGCGGATTCGGTGCCTGACAGCCGCCGGTGGGTGAGCACCCTCTTCGGCTGGACCGATGTTCGAGTCCTGAGGTCGGACCGTGCCCTCGCCGGTGGTCAGGGGCCTTGATCACTGATGGATGTCGTGCCCGATCTGGTGGCGCGAGACCGGTCCGGCAGCGTGGCGTCCGGAGTCTCGTGTCCTCTCCTCCCGCGGGCCGAGCGCGGAGGAGATTCCCTCGGCCGGCCCTGTCGTGAGCACCTCGGACCGGGCCTCGGACCGGGCCTCGGACCGGGGCGCCGAGAGGGCCGTATCCCCTGCCGCGGCGCCGATCCGACGGGAAATTTCGCTATCCTGGAGGGCAATATGAGACACATTGTTTGGGATTGGAACGGCACGCTGTTTCACGACATCGACGCCGTCGTCGGTGCGACGAACGCGGTGTTCGAGCCCTACGGGCGTTCCTACGATGCCGACAGCTTCCGCGCGGTCTACACGCGCCCGATCTGGACCGCCTACGAGCGCATGCTCGGCCGTGCCCTTGAGGACGGCGAGTGGGAGAGGCTCGACCTCGGCTTCCACGAGAACTACCACAGGCTGATGCTGGAGTGCGGGCTCGCCGCCGACGCCCTCTCCACCCTGCGGAGCTGGGAGCGCGCGGGGGGCAAGCAGTCTCTGCTGTCCATGTGGGCGCACGAACGGCTGGTTCCCAAGATCGCGGAGTTCGGGATCGACCACCACTTCACCCGGATCGACGGCCTGCGCGGTGTCCCCGGCGGGCACAAGGCCGAATCCATGGTGGCCCACCTCGCCGCCCTCGGCGTCGACCCGGCCGATGTCCTCGTCATCGGCGACAGCCTGGACGACGCGCACGCCGCTCAGCACGTCGGGGCACGCGCGGTCCTCTACACCGGTGGCATGACCAGCCGGGCCGATCTGATGGCCTTCGGCGTCCCGGTCGTCGACACCCTGGAGAACGCGCTCGACCACGCCTGAGGGCAGTGAGGGCGCCGACACGGGCACCGAGGGCGCCGACACGGGCACCGAGGGCACCGACGGACGCTGAGGGCGCTGACACGACCTCACGAGAACCGGCGAACGGATCCTTTCGGTATCGAAGGCGGTCACCGCACGCCCGGGGCCTTACCCTGGGCATCCACCCCCATTCCGGGAGGCCCCCGATCAACCGCCTCGTTCTCTGGAACATCGACCTCACGCTGGTCGACGTGTCGATCGTCACCCGTGAGGCATACGCGGAGGCGTTCCGCGCCGTCACCGGAAGGCCCCTGGTCAAACTGACCCAGGCCAACGGGCGTCCCGACTCGGAGATCGTGTTCGAGATGCTCGCCATCAACGGGATCCTCGCCGAGGACGACCACCTCCCCCGGTTCCTCGACGCGCTCGCCGACTCCTTCGGAGCCCGGCGCAGGCGCCTGGCCAAGGAGGGCAGGATGATGTCGGGCGCCCGCGACGCCCTGAAGGCCGTGGCGAGGCTCGACGGCGTGGTCCAGTCGGTGCTCACCGGCACGATCAAGAGCAACGCGGCGCACAAGCTGACCGCGTTCGGCCTCGACAGGCACATCGACTTCGAGATCGGCGGTTACGGTGAGGAGGTATATCCCAAGGCGACCCTCCTGCAGGTCGCGCAGGGACGGGCCAAGCGGAAGTACGGGGCGACCTTCGACGGGCGTAACACGGTGCTGGTCGGCGACTCGGCCAGGGATGTCCAGGCCGCCAGGATCGCCGGGGCCGCGATGATCGGGGTCGCCTCGGGGCGTTCCCTCCCGGCCGAACTGCACGAGGCGGGAGCCGACGTGGTCCTGCCCGACCTCTCCAACCCCTCCGAGGTCGTCGCCGCCGTCGCCGGTCTCACCTCTCCGGCCCGGCGTGCCGGCCACTTCCCCGCGGACCGCTGACCTCCGGCTCCCGGCGGCGGCCAACGGCCGTACGAGGGCGAATCACACGGAGTCCGTCGCTGTCCGGAGCTGTCCGGAGCTGTCCGGAGCTGCCCTTCGTCACCGGTCGGCCCCACATGCCCGGCGGCGATCCATGTCCCCGGCCCGATGCCGCTCGTTCCCTTCGGAAGGTCCGTACGTGGGTGTCCCACACCGGGGGGCCGGAGGGTGTGTGGTCCCGGGGGATGACATTCGGGTGGGGCACCGAGAGGATGGAGTCATGGTTGAGGAAGGTGCGCCGCTCTGGGAGCCGTCCCCGGAGATCGTGAGAAACGCCAAGGTCACCCGCTACGCGGAATGGCTGGGCCGGTCCGGTGACTACGAGTCCCTGTGGCGGTGGTCGGTCGACGCGCCTGAGGAGTTCTGGACGTCGATCTGGGACTACTTCGGGGTGGTGGGGGAGCGCGGCGACGGGCCCGTCATGTCGGGGGAGATGCCCGGCACCGAGTGGTTCGCCGGGTCGACGCTGAACTACGCGGCGAACGCGCTGCGCGGGGCCGCGTCCGACCCCGGGCGGCTCGCGGTGGTCTCCCGCGACGAGGCGGGCGGACGCCGGGCGCTCACCCTGGGAGAACTCGCCGAGGAGGTGGCGCGGGTCCGTACGGGGCTCGCCGCGCTGGGTGTCGGGCGCGGTGACCGGGTGGCGGCCTACCTGCCGAACGTCCCCGAGGCGCTGATCGCCTTCCTCGCGACCGTCTCCCTGGGCGCCGTCTGGTCCTCCTGCTCGCCCGACTTCGGCGCGCCCAGCGTGATCGACCGTTTCACCCAGATCGAGCCGAAGGTGCTCATCGCGGTGGACGGCTACGACTACAACGGCAGGCGCTTCGACCGGAGCGCGGTCGTCCAGGACATCGCCGCCAAGCTGCCGACCCTGGTGGCGCGGGTGCGCGTCCCGGCCCAGGACGCGCTCGGCGCCGACACCTCCGGTACGGCACAGCAGGCGGCCGTGACCGGTGACGGCGTCCGTACGGTGAGCTGGGCGGAGGTACGCGCCGTCGCGGGACCGCTCGACTTCGAGCCGGTGCCGTTCGGGCACCCGCTCTGGATCGTCTACTCCTCGGGCACCACCGGGTTGCCCAAGCCGATCGTGCACGGTCACGGCGGCGTGGTGCTCGAGCACCTCAAGGCGCTCTCCTTCCACCAGGACCTGGGCGAGGGCGACGTCTTCTTCTGGTACACCACGACCGGCTGGATGATGTGGAACTACCTCGTCGGCGGCCTGCTGGTCGGTTCGGCGGTGGTGCTCTACGACGGGGCGGCGACCTACCCGGAGACCGGCGCGCTCTGGCGGCTCGCCGCGGAGGAGGGGGTCACCTACTTCGGTACGGGGGCTCCGTACGTGATCGCGTCCATGAAGGCCGGCCTGGAGCCGTCCGGTCTCGACCGGCTGCGTGGCCTCGGCTCCACCGGCTCGCCGCTGCCGCCCGAGGGGTTCGCCTGGGCGCACGACGTGATGCCGGAGGTCCAGCTCGGCTCGTTCTCCGGCGGCACCGACGTGTGCACCGGTTTCGTGGGCGCCGTACCGCTGCTCCCGGTCCGCGCGGGGGTGATCCCGTGCCGCTGCCTGGGGGCGAGGGTCGAGTCCTTCGACCCGTCGGGCGCGTCGGTGGTCGGCGAGGTGGGCGAGCTGGTGCTGACCCTGCCGATGCCGTCGATGCCGGTGATGTTCTGGAACGACCCCGAGGGGTCCCGCTACCGCGACAGCTACTTCTCCGAGTATCCGGGCGTCTGGCGGCACGGCGACTGGATCAAGATCCTTCCCGATGGCGGCTGCGTGATCTACGGCCGCTCCGACTCGACCCTGAACCGGGGCGGTGTCCGGATGGGCACCAGCGAGTTCTACCGCGTGGTGGAGCGCTTCGAGGAGATCACCGACAGCCTGGTGATCGACACCGGCCAGCTCGGTCAGGAGGGTCGCCTGCTGCTGTACGTCACCATGGCCGAGGGGGCACCCCTGGACGACGATCTGGTCGGGCGCCTGCGCAGGGAGCTGAGGGAAGGTCTCTCACCGCGCCACGTGCCGAACGAGATCATCGAGGTTCCCGGCATCCCCCGTACCCTCAGCGGTAAGAAGCTGGAGGTCCCCATCCGTAAGATCCTCCTCGGCGCGGCGCCGGAGCAGGCCGCCAACCTCGACGCGATGGCCAACCCCGAGGTCCTGTCCCACTTCGTACCGGGAGCCGACATCACCCGGCACTGACCTCCCAGGAATCGCGGGCACGCGGCGCCGACCGCCCCCGGAGCCACGCGGCGTCGACCGTTCGGGGACCGGTGCCACGCGGCACCGACCTCCCGGGAGCGGCCTCCCGGCACCGGCCTCCCGGGAGCGGTGTCACCCGGCACCGGCCGTCCCCCGGGAGTGGCGTCACGCCGCTCTGGCCTCCCGAGGAGCGGTGTCACGCCGCTCTGGCTCCCAGGAAGCCGCTCTGGCCCCCGGGAAGCGGTGTCGCGCGGCACCGCTTCCCGGGGAGCGGCGTCGCACGACGGCGGCCGCCCCTCGGGAGCGGTGTCACGCGGCCTTCGGGGGTCAGATCCCCTGGGGAAGGCGGAACAGGCGGCCCGGGTCACGGGCGGCCTTGACCTGGGCGAGCCTGGTGGCGTTGCCCCCGTAGTAGGCGGCGCGCCAGCCGCCGAGCTCAGGGTCGACGTAGTTGACGTACGCGTGGTCGCCGAAGTGGGGCCGCATCGCCGCACGCGCGGTCCTGGTCCAGACCCTCGCGCCGAGGCGGTGGGCGTAGTACTGCACGCTGTAGAGGGCGGTCCGGTGCGGGAAGGCCGTGGCGTCGGGGCGGACCCTGGCGACGGCGCCGCCGAGGGCGTCCAGCAGCACGGTGTGCTCGCCGGGGCGGGCGACCTGGGCGACGAGGGCCTTGGCCCCGGCCTCGGAGAGCGGGCGGTAGGCCATGTGCGACTTGGCGGTGAAGTTGCCCCTGGACAGCCGCCCGCCCCGGGCCTGTCCGGGCAGGGTGGCGGGCAGGCGGCACTCGGCGACCGAACGCGAGGCGCAGCCCGCCATGATGAGCATCGCCTGGCGGTAGGAGGTCTGGGTGACGGAACTCGACGACGGCGACCCGGCCGCGCCGGCGAGCCGGTCGAGCAGCCGTTCGCAGCCGGCCTTGCCGCCGAGGTAGAGCCCGACGACCTCCACGTCCGTCCCGCCGTTGCGGCTCAGGTGCATCCCCGACCACATGGCGTCGGGAGCCGAGGGAGCCCACGCCTGCCAGGCGCGCAGGGCCTTCACCGCCTTCGACCACGGCCAGTGCAGGAAGAACACCGTGACCTCGCGGGTGGGGTGGGTGCGGAACTCGAAGGAGACCGCCACGCCGAGGTTGCCCCCGCCGCCGCCCCGCGAGGCCCAGTACAGGTCGGCGTTGTGGTTCGCGTCGCAGGTCAGCAGCCGTCCGTCGGCCGTGACGATCTGGACCGACTCCATCACGTCGCAGGTCAGCCCGTACTTCCTGGAGACCACGCCGATGCCGCCGCCCAGGGTCAGCCCGCTCACCCCGACCGTCGCGCAGGTGCCCGCGGGGACGCTGACCCCGCTCGCGGCCAGCTTGTCGTAGAGGTCGATCAGCTTGGCACCCGCCCCGACGGTCGCGCGCCCCGAGGAGTGGGCGACCTTGTTCATCCGGGACACGTCGAGGACGAGACCGTTCCCGGTGGACCAGCCCGCGTAGGAGTGGCCGCCGGAGCGTACGGCGAGCGGCAGTTTCAACCGGCGCGCGAAGCCGACGCACTCGGCGACGTCGGAGGGGTTGGCGCAGAGGGCCACCCCCGCGGGCCGGATCGCGTCGAAGGTGGGGTTGAACAGCTTCCTGGCGCCGGGGTACGCGGCGTCGCCGGGCCGGATGAGCTTGCCGTCCAGCCCTTCGGCGAGCGCCCGCCAGTCGGCGGGCCGTGGCGCGCCCGCGGCGCCCCTGGCGGTGGTGTCGGCCTGGGCGCCGTTCATGCCGACGGCGCCCAGGGGGGATAAGCCCTGAGCGCCCAGCGTGAGGGCGGCGAGGCCGCCGGTTCGAAGGAATGCCCGCCTGTCCGGGGGGGTCGGCATGTTCTTACTCCCGAGAATCGGTGTCACCTGCCTGATAAGGACGGCCACACCGCCCTTCAGGTTGATCACGTTCGCATCACGTCCCCTGAACCACGCGCAGTGCGAGGGCCGGGCACATCTCGACGGCCCTGCGGGCCATCCGCCGGAACTGGGCGGGTACGGTGTCGCGGCTGAACACCGGGTAGCCGTGCTCGTCGAGGCGGACGAGGTCGGGGGCGAGTTGCGCGCACAGGCTGTGGCCCTGGCAGCGGGTCCAGTCCACGGTGAGCTTCACCTCCGGCTCGTTCTCCTGCGGGGGCAGGGGGAGCACACCGTGCACCGGGCGCCCGCAGCCGCCGCGCAGCAGGTGCTCCTCGATGTCCTCGGGGAAGGCGTCCAGCGCCGACAGTACGAACCTGGACGTTCCGTCGGGGTGGAAGCACGCTCCCCTGCCCTTCACGCTCGCGGACCTGCTCCGCAACTCGTCCAGGGCGGAGGCGGACCCGTTCACGAGCTCGGCCATCGACTGCGCGACGTCCGGGAGGCCGAGGCGGCAGGGGCCGCACTGCCCCGACGACTGGGCGGCGAGGTATCTCGCGACCCTGACCGTCTCGCCCAGCGGGCAGGTCTCCCCGCCGAGCGGCACGATGATCCCGGCGCCGAGCTGGCCGCCCGCCTCCGCGATGCCCTGACGGGAGACGGTCGCCACGGCCGCGGCGTCCGCGTGCAGCCACGCGCCGTGGTAGCCGCCGACCAGCACCCCGTCGCCGGTCGAGGCCTGGCAGGCGTCCAGGACCGCGTACAGCGGGGTGCCGGTCGCGACCTCGACCACGGCGGGGGCCTTGGCCGAGCCGCCCACGGTGAGCAGGACCGTCCCCGGCTCGCGTGCCGTGCCGACGTCGGCGTACCGTTCCGCGCCCAGGGTGGCGAGGACCGCGAGCTGGGCGTACGTCTCGGCGTTGGACAGCAGGGTGGGCAGCCCGTTCACGCCGCTCTCCACGGCCCGCACCTTGCGGCCGGGCGGCTCGCCGACCTGGCCGTTCACCGAACGGACCAGGGCGCCGCCCTCGCCGGAGATGAACCTCTCGACGATGCCGACCACCCGGACCCGGTCACTGATGCCCCGCTCCTCGACCGCGGCGGCCACGGACGACTGGCCCATGCCGCCCTCGACGGTCGCGATCACGACCTGCTTGGCGCCGATCGCGTCCGCCGCGAGGAGCGCGCCCTCGATGACCAGGTGGGGGGTCCTGGTGAGCAGCATCGTGTCCTTGCTGCTCGCGGGCTCGCCCTCGGCCGCGTTGACCAGGACGATCTTGTCGGCCTTCTTGTCCATCACCGCGCGGACCTTGCGGGCGAAGGGGAACGCGGCCCCGCCGCGCCCGCGCATGTCCACCTCGTCGGCGAGCGCCGCGAGCTCCTCACCGGACATGCTCGGCGCGGTGCCGTGCATGTCGCGGTGTTCCGCGAGGTCCATCCTGCGGCAGTCGTCGAGTCCGGCGGTCAGCCTGGCCGGCCCCAGCCGGCGAACGGGTGGGACACGGTAGGGAATCATCCGACATCTCCGATACGGCGAAGCTCCGGCTGCTCCTCACGGACGATGCGCGGGATGCGGCCGACGATGCTCGTGGGCGGGGTGAGGCTGGTGGGCGAGGTCGTCTCCGCCGCGGCCGGCACCGCGGCGGGCACCGCCACCGGTGCCTCCTCGGGTACGAAGATCGGCTTGGGCTGCAGTTCGGAGATCACCCGGATCAGCAGGGCGGCTCCCACCGCGACCAGGCAGACCACGTAGCTCCAGGTCACCCACTCGGCGGGCGCGCGGCCCGCGGTCAGCCCGTGCAGGACCGCCATCGGCCACGCCAGGTAGGCGGAGCCGTGCAGCATGCGCCAGAGCCACGGCCTGCTGTTCTCCGCGAACCTGGCACGGGCCACCCCGGTGAGGAAGACGAGGATCATCAGGTCGGAGGCGATGGCGCCGAAGCCGACGTACAGGCCCTGGCCGCTCGCCGAGAGCGGGATCACGACGGAGGGAAGAGATGTCCTGCTTTCGATGATCTTCATCGTAACGTGGATGGCGAGGAAGCCCATGCCGGCCATGGCGGTGGCCCGGTGGGCGAGCTGCGACCGGATCCTGCCCAGGACGGGCAGCACGATCCGGTCGGCGGAGAGCAGGCCGAGCGCCACGGTCACGGTGAGCGACACGAGGGCGATCACGCCGGAGAAGAACGAGAAGACGCCGCGGACGGCGGCGGCCACCTCCATGCCGGGCGCCGTACGCCCGAGCATCAGGAGGCCGACCACGGAGACCGTGATCGTGACACCGAGGCCGATCCTGGCGGGCCTCTGGTCGAGGCTGATCCCGGCCTCGGACCGGGTGTGCCTCGGAGTCCGTCTGTTACCCACCTGTTGCTCCTGTCTGCGAAGCGGCTCGGACGACGGCTGCGTCCGAGGGGGATGGACTCTGATATCGCGAGATGCCGCCCCCCGTCTCCGCGGGGTGTGGAAGAGGCGCGGAGACGGGGAGCGGCGGTCCCGGGAGGGGTTCCGTCAGCAGCGACGGTTCCTGTTGATGCAGTCGACCGCGAACCTCATCAGCCGGTCGGGCATCACGTTGGCGAAGTCGGCGTGGTCGGTGACGGGGTTGTGCCGTTGCTCGGGGAAGGCGTCCAGCGCGAAGGACGCGGTGCGCGGTGTGGCGTAGAACAGGCTCATCCGCAGCTGCGGGATCGCCCTGGTGCCGGACGGGCAGGCGCCGTTCGCGTCGGGGAACACCACGTGCGTGCGGTGGTTGGCGCTGTCGTTGTTCTGGCCGTCCCAGCAGCTGGGGAAGTCCAGGATCCGGACGAGCAGGCTGCCGCGCGGGCAGAGCGGGTACTTGGTGGTGATCCGGTTGGTGAACCCGGTGCAGGTCCACTTGGCGAGGGCGTTCGCGCCGCCGTTGGTGGCGGCCTTGGCGTCGCCGGTGAGCATCCTGATGAAGCGCGGCATCGGGCTCACCCTGGAGACCGGGTTCCCGCGGAACTGCAGGCTCACCTGGCGGGCCCGCATGATGGTGCCGACGTTGCCGTCCGGGTCGTTCGCGTTGGCGTCGCTCGTACGGTCGCGAAGGACCGGCCAGAAGTAGGTCGAGCGGTCGTTGAACGCGCACGTGGTGCCCGCGGCGGCCAGTGACTGGTCCGTGGAGAAGGCGTCGGTCGACAGGTTGCCGACGTAGTCGTGGATGTGGTGGGCGCCGTTGGACACGCCGGGGGCCACGATGAAGTTGTCGGAGTTGTGGTGGCCGTTCCTGTTCGTGCCGCACCGGGAGGTGAAGACGCCGCCGGAGCCGCCGCGCCGGGTCCGGACGTCCTGGAAGTTGCGCGGGACTCGCCGGATGTCGATGAAGTCCTCGGGGAACGGCCCGAGGTCGGCGCACTCGGCCTCCTCGCCGCCGGGCGGGGGAGCGGAGGTCTCATCGGGTGCCGGGTTCGCGGGCGGGGCGTCGGTCGGCGGAGTGTCGACGGGGGGCTGGGCGGGGTTCTGCGTGGGCGCCTGGTTCGGCCGGCGGCGGGCATTGGCGTCGCTGCCGTCGTTACCGTCGCCGCCCAGGGTCTGTGCCTCCTGGTCGGCGAACTCGTCGGGGGTGGCGGGGTCGGTGGGGGAGGCCGGGATGAGGCTTCCGCCCGCGGGAGGCGCGTCGGCGGGCTGGTCCTGAGGGAGCTGATCCTGAGCGGGCTGGTTCTGGGCCGGCTGGTCTTGAGCGGGCTGGTCCTGGGGTGGAGCGTCCTGTGGAAGTTGGTCCTGGGCCGGCTGGTCCTGCGGAGGAGCGTCCTGCGCGGGCTGGTTCTGGTTCTGGCCCTGATCCTGTTGGTTCTGATTCTGGTTCTGCTGCCCCTGGTCCTGCTGACTTCGCTGGTTCTGCTGGTTCTGGTTCTGTTGCTCGGCGGGGTCGCAGTGATCACCGTAGGCGGGGGTCGTGACCGCCACCGTGAACGTGACGGTGGTGAGCGTGCCGGCGGCCAGTACCAGCGCCGACAGGGAGGCCATCGAGCGTTTCATGATCTTCAAGCGATTTCTCTCCTCACAGGTGTGTCGAGAGCGGAGGCGGGCGGCGGCGGTGCGGGCATCGGAGGCTCGGGCAGGTCCGAGTAGTCGACCAACCCGGTGCTCTCCAGCAGGGTCATGTGCTTCATGACCACCTCGACCGCCCGCTGGGCGAATGTCCTGACCAGGTCGTTGCGGGTGCCGGCTCGTACGCCGGCGACCACCCCGAAGACCTTTCCGTGGGCCTGCCGCAGCAGCCGGGCGAACAGGAGGTCGTACTCGGCGCCCGCCTTCACCGCCGTCAGCTGCGCCATCCAGGACTGCTGGTCGGCGTTGGCCTGGTCGGGCAGCGGCACGTTCAGTTTGGCCGCGAGGGCGCGGACCTCCTCGTCGAGCTTGAGGTGGTCGGTCATCAGATGCATGCCGACCTCCTTCACCCGCTTGCTCGCCGCCCGCTGCTGGGCCTGCTGGCCGCTGGGAATCTCCCAGAGCCCGGCCAGGCGGACCTTGACCAGCAGGTCGCGATCGGCCGGACCCAGAGGGCCCTGAGGGGTCTGGACCCAGCTCTGATCGGCGAGTGCACCGCCGCCGGGAGGGGTGATCAGGACGACCGCCACGGCGGCGACCGCGATGAAGACCCCGAACAGCAGGGGTTCGCCGTTCTTGAAGCGGCGGAACAGTGATCTGAACATGGCCCGGCCCCGCTCTCAGATACCGGCCGCCACCGGGGCCTTCTCGGCGCCCGGCGCGGTGACGAACGTGCCGCCCGGCCCGTGAGGGGCCGGGTGCGTGAGGAGGAGGACAGTTCCGACCGGCCACGGGATGTGCCGCACCGCCATGTCGTTTCCTTTCCCCGGGGCCCGCCGATGCGGGCGCACTTGGTGGGAGGTACGCGGCACTGCCCGGGGTGGTTCAGCAGAAGTGATGAGATAGTTAGAAATGACTGGAGTTGCCAGAGATGCAGACGGGACGGATAACGAAGGTGTAAAGATGTGCCCGTGCGTCAACTCGACAGTCGGTTCGAGAGCGCGGACACCGATGTCCTCCTGGTAGAAGATCTGTACCGGGAGTTCGGTGTACCCCTGCTCCGCCATGTGCGTAAGGCCACCGGTAACGATCTGCAGTGGGCAGAGGACGTCGTCCAGGAGACGCTCGTCCGTGCCTGGCGTAACGCAGGAAGGTTGCAACGAGAGCCCGGTCTTCTGTGGGCCTGGCTCCTGACCGTCGCCCGTCGTATCGTCATCGACGGGCGCCGTAGACGAGGCACCCGACCACAGGAGGTCGAACCCGCCGACGCGAACGCCGTGCCCGTTCCCGACGGGGCCGATCGCGCGCTGGAGGCGATGGTTGTCGCCGAGGCGCTGCGAGAACTGTCCCCAGAACACCGCGAAGTCATCGAGCACACTTACCTGCGGGACCGTACGATTAACGAGGCGGCGGAAATCCTCGGGATACCGCCGGGTACGGTCAAGTCCCGGCTCTACTACGGGATCCGGGCTCTCCGAAAGGTCTTGAAGGAGAGAGGTGTCGCGAGCTGATGTTGCCCTCCCCGCATCATGACGTGGCGGCGTACGCGCTCGGGGTGCTCGACGAAGAGGATCACGAGACGTTCCAACGCCATCTCATGACCTGCGAGGAGTGCCAGGTCGAGCTCCGGGAACTCACCGAGGTTCCCGGACTTCTCGATGCGGTGAAGCGGGACCGCTCCAATTCCCTGGACGATGACCGCACGCCACATTGACGTTTAGCTGCTTTTGGGGTGATATCAGGAACGGTGGTACGTCCCGGTCAACGAGGATCGGGACAGACGGCCACTGGAGGTGTCGTGCCGCGGGCCATGCCCGATGGGCGGAGCGCGGGTCGGTCGACCCCGATCGCCGGGCGAGGCGTCCGGGGCGAGGCCAGACTCGCCCGGCTGCGCCGTAGCCGTTCCGAGGCGACCCTGTGGAATGATTGCCCCACCGCCACCTCGTGGGGAGAACCCGCCGTCTCCGACCAGGAGCCCTTCCGTTCCCCGTTGGCAGCGGCGAGAGACCGCGGTTCCCATGACGAGCCGTGGCGCCTGGCTGCGATCCCGATCACCCGTGAAGAGACGATCACCCCGTGGTGGGCGTTTCGTGCCCCCGCTGCCGGGGAGCTGAATGTGGCCGGAAACGGGCGGCAGGGCGAGGGCGGCGAGGACATGGCATCCCCGAGGGCGCGGGCGACATCACTTTCTCTCCGCCGGGCACCATTTCCGCGGAGCTTATGAGATTCCATCCTGGAGTCTCACCCAACCATGCAAAACCCCTCACAAAGGAGTGAGAGCGACATGCCGCTCGACGAGGCCAAGGACGAGCTGCTGAGGAGTGCCGCGGAGACGTGCGCGCGCACACCGAGCAGTGATCACGTGAGCGTGGAGGAGGCGCTCGCCTTCCTACGGCTCTACTACCGGCATGTCGCCCCCGAGGATCTGCTCGGCCGCGACCTGGTCGACGTGTACGGCCCGGCGATGGTCCAGCGGCGGCTCGCCGAGCAACGCCCCCAGGGCCGCGCCCTGGTGCGCGCCTACACCCCCACCCCCGAGGAGCAGGGCTGGGCCCGCGGGTCCTCCGTCGTGGAGATCGTCACCGACGACATGCCCTTCCTCGTCGACTCGGTGACCATGGAGCTCAACCGGCACGGCGTCGGCATCCATCTGGTCGTCCACCCGCAGATGCGCGTGCGCAGGGACATGACGGGCAAGCTGCTCGGCCGCGACGAGGAGAACGTCACCGGGCAGGTGCTCGCCGAGTCCTGGATGCACTTCGAGATCGACAGGCAGAACGACGAGGCCGCGCTCAAGGCGATCGAGACCGACCTGCAGCGCGTCCTGGAGGACGTGCGCGGCGCCGTCGAGGACTTCGCCAAGATGCGGGCGCTCGCCCTGCGGACCGCCGAGGACGTCTCCGTCAACCCGCCGCCCCTCGACCCGGCGGGGGTGGAGGACAGCCTGGAGCTGCTGCGCTGGCTCGCCGACGGGCACTTCACCTTCCTCGGCTACCGCGAGTACCGCCTGGAGGAGGGCGAGGAGGGCGACAGGCTGCACCCGATTCCCGGGACGGGGCTGGGCATCCTCCGCGGCGACAGCGCAGACTCGGGCAGCTTCGCCGCGCTCCCGCCCGACCTGCGCGCCAAGGCCCGCGAGAAGCAGCAGATGCTGATCGTCACCAAGGCCAACAGCCGCGCCACCGTCCACCGCTCCGCCTACCTCGACTACGTGGGCGTCAAGCTCTTCGACGCCTCGGGCGAGGTCGTCGGCGAGCGGCGCTTCCTCGGCCTCTTCACCCACGTGGCCTACAGCGAGTCGATCTCGCGCGTCCCGGTGCTCCGGCGCAAGCTGGCCGAGGTGCTCGTGCTCGCCGGGCTGACCGCCGACAGCCACGACGGCAAGGATCTCATCGAGATCCTGGAGACCTTCCCCAGGGACGAGCTCTTCCAGACCTCGGTGGATCAGCTGCTGCCGATCGCCCTCGGCGTGCTCAGGCTCCGCGAGCGCAAACAGGTCAAGGTCTTCCTGCGCCCGGACGACTACGGCCGCTACGTCTCGTGCCTGGTCTACCTGCCGCGCGACCGCTACACCACCAAGATCCGTATCAAGCTGCAGGACATCCTGCTCAGGACGCTCGGCGCCACCACCTTCGACTACAGCGCGATGATCGGAGAGTCGGCACTCGCCAGGCTGCACGTGGTCGTGCGCGGTGAGCGTGGCAGGCCGCTGCGCGTCGACACGGTGAACGTCGAGGAGCTGGAGGCGAGGCTCGCCGCGGCCACCAGGTCCTGGGAGGACGACCTGGCCTCCGCGATCACCGAGCTGTGCCCCGAGGGCGAGGTTTCCAAGCTCGTCCGCCGCTACGTCCAGGCGTTCCCCGAGGGCTACAAGGCCGACTTCCCGGCCCGGATGGCGGTCGCCGACCTGCGCCGCCTGGAGGATCTCGCCGCCTCCTCGGACGAGATCGAGATGAACCTCTACGAGCCGCACGACGCGACGGAGGGCGAGCGCCGCTTCAAGCTCTACCGCCTCGGCGCGCCGGTCTACCTCTCGCACGTGCTGCCGCTGCTCCAGCGGATGGGCGTGGAGGTGGTCGACGAACGGCCGTACGAGGTCGACCGCGACGGGGACCCGGCGACCAAGGACGCCTGGATCTACGACTTCGGCCTGCGCTACACGCCCTCGCCCGAGGTCGACAGGGATGAGTTCAAGCGGCTCTTCCAGGACGCGTTCGGCGCGTTATGGGCAGGGCGGGTGGAGAACGACGGGTTCAACGGCCTCGTCCTGGCCGCCGGGCTCACCTGGGAACAGGTCGAGATCCTGCGCGTGTACGCCAGGTATCTGCGCCAGGCGGGCACCGCGTTCAGCCAGGAGTACATCGAGCGGGTGCTGACGGGCAACGTGCGGCTCGCCCGGCTGCTGGTGCGCCTGTTCGAGGCGAGGCTGAACCCGCGGCGCCCGGCCGAGGTCCGCTCCGACCTGTCCGAGGCGCTGCGCGAGGAGATCCTCGCGGCCCTGGACGACGTGGCCTCGCTGGACGAGGACCGGATCCTGCGGGCCTACCTGGAGATGATCGGGGCCACCCTGCGGACCAACTACTTCCAGCGGGTCGACGGCGAGCGCAAGCCGTACATCAGCCTGAAGCTCGACTCGCCGTCGATCAGCGTGCTGCCGCTGCCCCGGCCCGCGTACGAGGTGTTCGTCTACTCGCCCAGGGTCGAGGGCGTGCACCTGCGCTTCGGCAAGGTCGCGCGGGGCGGGCTGCGCTGGTCGGACCGGATGGAGGACTTCCGTACGGAGGTGCTCGGGCTGGTGAAGGCGCAGATGGTGAAAAACACCGTCATCGTCCCCACCGGCTCCAAGGGTGGCTTCGTCGTGAAAAATCCGCCGAAGTCAGGGTTGCGGGAGGACACCCTGGTCGAGGGCATCGCCTGCTACCGGATGTTCATCTCCGGCCTGCTCGACCTCACCGACAACCTCGTCGACGGCGAGGTGGTCCCGCCCGCCGACGTCGTCAGGCACGACGGCGACGACACCTACCTGGTGGTCGCCGCCGACAAGGGCACCGCGACGTTCTCCGACATCGCCAACGCGGTGGCCAAGGAGTACGGCTTCTGGCTGGGCGACGCCTTCGCCTCCGGCGGCTCGATCGGCTACGACCACAAGGCGATGGGCATCACCGCGAGGGGCGCCTGGGAGTCGGTCAAGTACCACTTCCGCACCACCGGCGTGGACATCCAGAACACCGACTTCACCGTCGCCGGAATCGGCGACATGTCCGGTGACGTGTTCGGCAACGGCATGCTGCTCTCCCGGCACATCCGGCTGGTCGCCGCGTTCGACCACCGGCACATCTTCATCGACCCCCGGCCCGACGTCGCGGTGAGCTACGCCGAGCGCGCCCGGCTCTTCGCGCTGCCCCGCAGCTCCTGGGAGGACTACGACGCCTCGCTCATCTCCGCGGGAGGCGGGGTCTGGCCCCGTACGGCCAAGTCGATCCCCGTCTCCGCGCAGACGCGCGCCGCGCTCGGCATCGACGCCGACGTGACGTCGCTCGCCCCGGCCGACCTGATCAGCGCCATCCTGCGGGCCCCGGTCGACCTGCTGTGGAACGGCGGCATCGGCACCTACGTCAGGGCGTCGAGCGAGTCCAACGCCGACGTCGGCGACAAGGCCAACGACGGCCTGCGGGTCACCGCCGGCGAGCTGCGGTGCAAGGTGATCGGCGAGGGCGGCAACCTGGGCTTCACCCAGCTCGCCCGGATAGAGTTCGCGCTCAACGGCGGCCTGGTCAACACCGACTTCATCGACAACTCCGCCGGGGTGGACACCTCCGACCACGAGGTCAACATCAAGATCCTGCTGGACCGGGCCGTCCGCGACGGGGAGCTCACCGACAAACAGCGCAACCAGCTCTTCCTCGACATGACCGACGAGGTGGCCGAGCTCGTCCTGCGCGACAACTACGACCAGAACGTGGTGCTCGCCGCCGCCCGCGAGCAGGCCCCCGACATGCTGCACGTCCACTCGCGTCAGCTGCGCAGGCTGGAGCGGGCCGGGCTGCTCAACCGGGAGCTGGAGTTCCTGCCGTCGGACAAGATGCTCGCCGAGCGGCGTCAGGCCAGGCTCGGGCTGACCGCGCCGGAGTTCTCGGTGCTGCTCGCCTACACCAAGCTGGTGACCGACGCCGAGATCCTCGCCTCCGACCTGCCCGACGACCCCTACCTCGCCTCCTGGCTGGTGTCCTATTTCCCCTCCGCGCTGCGCGACGCCCGGATCCGCACCTACATGGACACCCACCCGCTGCGCAGGGAGATCATCACCACCGGGGTGGTGAACGACCTGGTCAACTCCAGCGGGACCACCTTCCTGTTCCGCATCGGCGAGGAGAGCGGCGCGTCCACCCCCGACATCGCCCGCGCCTACCTGGTCACGCGCGAGGTCTTCGACATGCCCAACCTCTGGCGCCAGATCGAGGAGCTGGACAACAAGGTCGACACCCCCACCCAGATCGCGATGGAGCTGGAGGCCCGCAAGCTCGTCGAGCGGGGCACCCGCTGGTTGCTGGGCAACCGGCGCCCGCCGCTGGACCTCGCCTCCACCGTCGGCTTCTTCGCCAAGGGGATGAACGGCCTGCTGCCGCACCTGCCCAAGCTGCTGACCGGGGTCGACCTGTCCGCGTTCGAGGAGCGGCGTGACGGCTTCGTCTCCCGGGGCGTCCCGGCCGAGCTGGCCGAGCGCGTCGCGGCGATGGTGCCCGCCTACTCCACGTTCGACCTGGTCGAGGTGGCCGCACGCACCGGCCGTCCCGTGCACGACGTCGCCGAGGTCTACTTCGACGTCGCCGACCGGCTCCAGCTCTCCAGGCTGCGCGAGCGCGTCGTCGCGCTGCCCAGGGACAGCCGCTGGAACTCCATGGCGCGGGCCGCACTCCGTGACGACCTCTACGCCGCGCACGCCGCGCTCACCCACGGCGTCCTGACGCACAGCACCCCCGGACTGTCGCCGGAGGAGCGGCTGGCACGCTGGACCGAGGCGAACTCGGCGGCGGTCTCACGGGCGCGGCAGACCCTGTCGGAGATCTGGGAGAGCGACAACTTCGACCTCGCGACCCTCTCGGTGGCACTGCGCGCGATCCGCACGCTGGTGGCCACCATCAACCTCCCGCACACCGGCGCCTGACCCGCCCGACGCCCGGCCGGGCCTCCTTTCATCGGGGTCCGGTCAGGCGGCGCGCCACATGGTAGGCGCGTCGCCCGGTATGACGGGTCCGGTTTCCCGCGGCACGGGCCGGTGCGCGGCCGGTCCGTGCCGCGGGCTCCGTACGAACTCGGTGAACCTCGCACGGCTCACACGGGAGGGGGAACCTAGCTCACGATGACCTTGGTGAGACCGCCGAGATAGCCGATCACCTTGGCCGCGTGGCCGCTGTCCTTGGCCGGGACCGTGCTCACGTACAGCTGCGTCTCCACCGTGCGCAGCTCCTTGAGGATGAACCGCTCCTTCGTCAGCTTCCTGGCCTCGGGCGGGATACGGGTGTCCGACCCGCACGGGGTGACCTTGATCGACCGCGTCGTCGTCCTGATGAGGGAGTACAGGACGAGAGCGCCCCCGTCGGCGGTGCGCAGCGCGTGAACCGGGTAGTCGCTCGCCGCGAAGATCGAGTCGTAGCCCAGGCAGTTGTTCTTCTCCTCCGCGCGCCTCCTGGTGATCTCGTCGGCGAGCCCCGTGGTGTGCGGGCCCTCCTCGATCAGCCCCGTCGCGAACCCCCGCTCGCCCTCCTCCGCCGAGGTCGCGTGCAGCGGGGCCATCAGGCGCGGGCTGATCGCCACCGTCGCGTCCTCCTCGCCCAGCGCCGTCGCGTACCCCTCGGTGTCCGTGACGATCTCCGGGGGCCGGACGCCCTCGTCGAGCAGGGAGGTCGAGCTGACCCGCCAGTCCTCACCGCCCTGCCGCATCAGGGTGAGCACGGCGGTGCGCACCTCGCCCGAGGACTCCTCGCGGTCCACGAACGCGGCGAACCAGAGCGGACCCTGCTGGTTGCGCGGGACGAGCAGCCGGGGAGTGCCCCACGTGTAGTGGGGAATGTCCTCGGCGGAGCCGCTGAAGGCCGCGATGGTGAGGGCCTCCTGCCCGTCGCGGGTCTGCTCCAGCATGAGCCTGCGGTCGGCGTCCAGGTGCGGCGTCGCCGCTCCCAGCACCCCGTCGGCGCCCACGACGCCCGCGAGAGCCCTCTTCGCCTCGGCGAGCGTGACCGGGGGCGGCGAGGGGGTGGCCGTGGGACGGGCGGTCGGCGTGACGGCGTCGGCCGAAGGGCTCCGCTCGGGCCGGCCGTCGCCGGAACCCGAACACGCCGCGGTCGCGATGATCAACGCCAGCGCGAGTGCGAGCACACCCCGTCGCCCGTTTTCGCGCACGTACGCCTCCCGATACTCCCCGATGCGGGCCATGCTAGCCATGGTGGGGGAGCCTGCCGTACACGATGGGGTTCGGAGGTCGCGTACCCTTTACAGACGTGGCACTCATCGATCCGGCAGAACAGATCAACGAGCTTACCGGGACGCTGAACAGCATCCAGGACGTGCTCGACCTTGGCGCGATGCGCAAGCAGATCGAGGAGCTGGAGGATCAGGCCGCCGCCCCCGACCTGTGGAACGACCAGGAACGCGCGCAGAAGGTCACCAGCAGGCTCTCCTATCTCCAGGGCGAGATCAACAGGATCGAGTCGCTGGAGCAGCGGCTGGACGACCTCTCCGTCCTGTACGAACTCGCCGCCGACGAGGGAGACGACGACACGCGGGAGGAGGCCGACCGCGAGCTGGAGTCCCTGCGGGGCGACATCGGCGCCCTGGAGGTCCGCACCCTCCTGTCCGGGGAGTACGACGCCCGCGAGGCGGTCGTCACGATCCAGTCACAGGCGGGCGGTGTGGACGCGGCCGACTGGGCCCAGATGCTCCAGCGGATGTACCTACGGTGGGCCGAGCGCAAGGGCTACCCGACCGACATCTACGAGACCTCCTACGCGGAGGAGGCGGGCATCAAGTCGACGACCTTCACCGTCAAGGCCCCCTACGCGTACGGCACGCTGCGCGGCGAGCACGGCACCCACCGGCTGGTCCGCATCAGCCCGTTCGACAACCAGGGGCGCAGGCAGACCTCGTTCGCGGGCGTCGACGTGGTGCCGGTCGTCGAGACGACCGACCACATCGACATCAACGAGGACGACCTGCGCGTCGACGTCTACCGCTCCTCGGGTCCCGGCGGCCAGGGCGTCAACACGACCGACTCCGCGGTCCGCCTCACCCACCTGCCCACGGGCATCGTGGTCTCCTGCCAGAACGAGCGCTCGCAGCTGCAGAACAAGGCGACCGCGATGGCGGTCCTGCAGGCCAAGCTGCTGGAGCGCAAGCGTCAGGAGGAGAAGGCGGCGCTGAACGAGATCCGGGGCGAGTCGACCACGTCGTGGGGCACCCAGATCCGTAACTACGTGCTCCACCCGTACCAGATCGTGAAGGACCTGCGGACGGGCGCCGAGGACGGCAACCCGGGCGGGGTGCTCGACGGCGACCTGGACGGCTTCATCGAGGCCGAGATCCGCTGGACCCGACGCCAGGAGTCGGGCGCCGACGACTAGGACGTCCTTCTCCCGTCCCTGGGAGCCGGACACGGGCGGAAACCCTCGTCCCGGGGAATGGACGAGCGGGAACGGCTGCTCGCCGACATCCGGGGCCCTCGTTTCCGAAGGATGAATGCCCGCGGGAACTCCCGGTGAGCCGGGAGCCGGCGGAAAGACCGTGTTCCGGCCCCGGGCATGTCGGAGTCCTCACTCACGGGCGCCGCTGAGCGCCCGTGAGGCGGGTTTTCCACGCGAGACGGGAAAACCGCCTCGGAAGGGCGTGTCAGGCGCCGCTGAGGTGCTTCAGGGCCAGGGTGAGGAAGAAGAGCGCGATCAGCACCAGCGACAGGAGTGCGGGGGTCATGCCCCCGAAGGTGTGCTGGTGCATCCGCTCGCGATACGCGCGGCAGCGGGGGCAGCGGCCTTCGGCCACGGGGTGGGCGCACCCCGCGCAGACCAGGTCTTCACAGCTCATGATGTCCTCCCTCGTCGAGGTCAGAACTACTTTATGCGGTCGTTACCGGGCGCCGAATCGTTTTGTTTCCGTTATGGGCTTTCCATGTCAGTCTTCCCCCTAGACTGGGCTCCGGCCAACCGGAACGTCGATCGAGAGCAAAGACCGGCGCCCCCCGGCCGGCGAGAGGCGGAAGTGGCCCTCTGCCACTCCTGCGACCGTCCTAACCCCTAGACTGGCATGCCGTGATGCGCCCGTGATCCATTTTGATAATGTCACCAAGGTCTACGCGAACCAGAACCGGCCCGCGCTGGACCACGTCAGCGTCGATGTCGACAAGGGCGAGTTCGTGTTCCTCGTCGGCCCCTCGGGGTCCGGGAAGTCGACCTTTCTCCGCCTGGTCCTGAAGGAGGAGCGCCCGAACTCGGGCGCGATCCACGTGGCCGGCAAGGACCTCGCCCGACTGTCCAACTTCAAGATTCCACACCTGCGCCGCCGGATCGGATGTGTCTTCCAGGACTTCCGGCTGCTCCCGAACAAGAACGTGTACGAGAACGTCGCGTTCGCCCTGGAGGTCATCGGCAAGCCCCGGCGTTTCATCCGTAAGGTGGTCCCGGAGGTCGTCGAGCTCGTCGGCCTTGAGGGCAAGGCACACCGGATGCCCGACGAGTTGTCCGGTGGCGAGCAGCAGCGGGTCGCGATGGCCCGCGCGTTCGTCAACCGGCCGATGATCCTGCTGGCCGACGAGCCGACCGGAAACATCGACCCCGCGACGAGCATCGGCATCATGAAGGTGCTCGACCGGATCAACCGGACCGGCACCACGGTCGTCATGGCCACGCACGACGCGGCCATCGTCGACTCCATGCGCAAGCGGGTGGTGGAACTGGAGGACGGCAAGATCGTCCGTGACCAGTCGCGAGGCGTGTACGGCCAGGCGTACTGACACCAGGACCGGATAGAGCGACAGGAAGAGCATGCGGGCAAACTTCATCTTCTCCGAGGTCTGGATCGGCCTCCGCCGCAACCTCACGATGACCATCGCGGTCATCGTGACCGTGGCGATCGGCATGGCGTTGCTGGGCGTCGGTCTGATGATCAACTCCCAGATCTCCAGCATGAAGGACTTCTGGGCGGACAAGGTCGAGGTCTCGGTCTTCCTGTGCAAGAAGGACGACCCCTTCCCGCAGTGCAAGGGCAGCGGTGGCGTGAACGCCCAGGAGCGGGCCGCGCTGAAGGGGGACATCGAGGCCATGCCCCAGGTCGAGAAGGTCGACGTGGAGGACGCGGCCCAGGCCTACAAGAACTTCCGGGCACAGAACGCCAACAACACCGTGCTGCTCTCCGCCATCCAGGTCGAGGACATGCCCGAGTCGCTGCGGGTCAAGCTCAAGGACCCCGACGCCTACGCGGCGGTGATCGAGGCGGTCAAGGGCGCCCCCGGGGTCTCCAACGTGGTGAACCAGCGGGAGCTGCTGGAGAAGTTCTTCGGGCTGCTGGAGAAGCTCCGCTGGGCGGCCCTGGTGGTGGCGATCATCCTGGTCTTCGCGGCCACGCTGCTGATCGGCAACACCGTGCGGCTCTCGGCGTACAACCGCAGGCGTGAGACCGGCATCATGCGGCTGGTGGGGGCCTCCAACCTCTACATCCAGCTGCCCTTCGTGATGGAGGGCGTCATCGCCGGTCTGATCGGCGGTGTGATGGCCGCGATACTGCTGATCATCAGCAAGGTCTTCCTCTTCGACGGGGTGCAGCTCTACCTCTCTCCCAACAGCCAGCTGTCCTGGGAGACGGTCGCCTCGGTGATCAGTATCACCATGATCTTCGGCGTGCTCATCTGTGTTCTGGCGTCCTTCGTCACGCTCCGCCGCTACCTGCGGGTGTGACGGCTCCGGTGTCCTCGTACGCCCCGCGGGCGCGGCGCGTCCGCACCTCGCTCCGGGCCTCGCCCGCGCTCGCGGGCGCGGCTCGACACTCCGGTCACCGGTAGGCTCCAGACATGCCACGTGAGACCGGGCGGAAGGTAATCGCTCAGAACAAGCGTGCCTGGCACGACTACCACATCGAGGACACCTACGAGGCCGGCCTCGTGCTCCAGGGCACGGAGGTCAAGTCGCTGCGGCTCGGCCGTGCCTCCCTCCTCGACGGGTACGCCGTCATCAAGGACGGCGAGGCCTGGCTGATCAACGTCCACATTCCCGAATACACCATGGGGACCTGGACCAACCACGCCGCGCGCCGAACCCGCAAGCTCCTGCTCCACCGCAAGGAGATCGACAAGCTGGTCTCCAAGACCAAGGAGGGCGGGCTCACCCTGGTGCCGCTCGCCATCTACTTCAAGGACGGCAGGGCCAAGATAGAGATCGGCCTCGCCAAGGGAAAGAAAGACTGGGACAAGCGGCAGACGCTGGCCGAGAACCAGGCCAAGCGGGAGATGGCGCGCGCGCTCAGGCACAGGAACAGGTGATCGTGAGGGGCAAGGCCCGGCGAGCCACCGCCGCGGCGCTCGCGCTGGCGGTGACGACTCCCATGTTGTCCGCGTGCTTCGAGGAGCCCTCGGCTCACGAGGCGGTGCGCGACTTCCTGATCGGCTGGCAGACGGGCGACTACGCCGCCGCGGCCAGGCGCACGGACGGCGACGAGAAGGTGGTGAGCCGGGCGCTGGAGGACGCCAAGCTCCAGCTCGACGCGGCCTCGTTCCGTTTCGACGTCACGAGCATGCGGCGCGCGGCGGACGAGGTCGAGGCCGACTTCGACGCCGAGGTCGACCTGGGGGAGAACAACCCCCTGTGGGAGTACGAGGGCGTGCTGCCGCTCCACCTGGTCGACGGCCGGTGGAAGGTGCGCTGGTCGCCCAGCGTCCTGCACCCCCAGCTGCGCGAGGGGGAGCGGTTCGCCGTGAAGGTCACCCCCGAGGGGCGTCAGCCGATCCTCGACCGCAACGGTGACCCGCTGCAGGAGAAGGCCGTCCTGCACGTGGCGAGTGTGGTCCCGGCCACCCTGAAGAGCGGTCAGGCGGACGAGCTCTGCGCGAAACTCTCCAAGATCACAGGCTTTCCCCAGGACCGCCTGCTGAGCCGGATCCGCTCCGCGCCGCCCAACCTCCAGGTCCCCCTGGTCACCTTCGGCCGTACGAAGTTCGGGCAGTTGCGCGCGCAGCTGGAGGCGATCCCCGGGATCACCCTCTCCGCGCAGGAGCAGGCGGTCGCCCCCGCCTCGCCCACCCAGATCGTCGGCACCGTCACCGCGGTCACCCCGGAGAGCGAGCAGCAGCTCGGCGGCCCGCAGCGGGCCGGGGACACGGTCGGCAGGGCCGGTCTGCAGAAGGCGTACCAGGAGCATCTGACCGGTTCGACCGACACACGTGTGATCATCGTCGATCTCAAGACGCTCAAGGTGACCGAGCTCAAGAAGTGGCGGCCCGACCGCTCCACCTCGTCCGTGCAGACCACGCTCGACCGTTCCCACCAGAAGGCGGCCGACAGCGCGCTGCTCGGCGGCGGGGCTCCCGGCATGCTGGTCGCGGTCCAGGCCTCGACCGGCGACATCCTGGCGGTGTCCAGCACCGAGCAGTACGACCAGGAGAAGCATGCCCTCGCGGGGAGGTTCCCTGCGGGGACCGCCTTCTCGATCATGACCGTCGGGGGCATGCTCAAGGCGAAGATCGACCCCAAGCAGAAGATGGCCTGCCCGGCCGACAGGTCCGTCGGGGGGGCCGCGTTCCACCAGGAGGGCGCGCCCGCGGGGAGCTCGCCGAGCATCCAGGCCAACTTCGCCACCGGCTGCGTGACCGCGCTCGCCGCGCTGGCCCGCAGGATCGACGGCGCGGAGCTGGCGGCCGACGCCGCGAAGTTCGGCATCGGGGCGCCGTGGACGCTCCCGCTGAGGTCGTTCAGCGGCTCCATGAAACCGCTGAAGAACGACGCGGCCACGGCCAAGGCGATCGCCGGGCAGAACGTCCTGGTCAGCCCGCTGTCCATGGCGCTGGTCGCGGGAGCCGTCTCCTCGGGCACCTGGCGCCCGCCGGTCCTGGTCACCGAGCCCGAGGTCGCCGACTCCACACCCGACGCCAAGCCGTCCAAGGCGCCGGACCCGGTCAAGCTGGACGACAAGACGGTCGAGACCCTCCGCACCTTCATGCGCAGTGGAGTGACGGTGGGCTCCGCGCGTGCCGCCGCGGCACCCGGCGACCCCGTCCACGGCATCACCGCCGTCGCCTCGCAGAAACGCAGGCCGCTCGCCTGGTTCGTGGGGTGGCAGGGGGACGTCGCCGTCGCGGTGCTGACGCAGAGCTCGGACGCCACGGCCGGGGCGGCCGTCGCGGGGAGGTTCTTCCAGGGGCTTCACGCGGGGTTGTGACGTTCCGCACTGTTTTTTTCACCCTGAGCAACCATGGGGTGTCTTGTTTGCGTCCTTCTAAGTGACCGGGCTCCGCTTGGGGGGTTGCGGACCCGGTCGCAATGATGGGACAGGGCCTCATCTCGGGGGAAGCCCTGCCGTCAGGACCGGCTCGACCCTGCCGGTCAACCCCGGGGACGCTCGCGATTCGCGGGTGTCCCCGGGGTTTCGGCGTTCGGGGCTCCGCTGGTTCACGCAGGCGCCGCGCGGGAATTCGATTCGCGTCGGCCGTGTTGTAGGAGGTATCTTCGGATGGCTCGACCCCACGGGGTCGCGTTGAAAACTCAACAGGGGGTGACTGGTTTCGACTTTGGCTTTTCAAGCCAGGTGAAGCGGGTCGAGGACTGCGGACATAACCTCGTTAACACTGTGACCGCGACCAACAAGTGCCAATAAGACGCACTCCGAAGTCAGCCAGGGCAACCTGGCACTCGCCGCCTAAGCAGCGAGTGACTTCTGCCGGCCCGGGAGCGCCTCCGGCCCGGATCCGGCATCGCTAGGAGGCTCAACCGATCGACCCGGCCACGGGGAAGATCGGGAAATCTTACAGTGGCTGAGCCCGTCGGCGACTTGCCTGCGTGATTGCCGGGGCTGAGAAAAGCACAGCAGGCTGCACCCGGAGAAGCCCTGTCTTGGAGTTGAAGGACGCGGGTTCGATTCCCGCCACCTCCACCCCCGTTCCGCGCCGACCGCGCGGAACAGATCGCCGAAGGGCGGTCGAGTCGGCCCAGCGCCGCCTCGGCCGCCCTTCGTCTTTTCCTGGCCGCAGCGGGGTCGCTTTTTCGGAAGCCTTCGTCGCCGGGTGAACTCGCCTTCCGGTCGTGACGCCGCCCCGTGGTTCTCGCGGCTAGATGGTGAGCGCGGACTCGATGCGCCTGAGGTGGTGCCTGGCCAGGGCGAGGTTGGAGCGGTCGCGGTCGAGCACCAGGTAGAGGAAGGTGTGGCCGGCACTGTCGGACAGCAGCCTGATGATGTGATACTGCCTGGCCAGCGTGATGAGAATGTCCTCGACGGAGTCGTTGATGTTCAGCGCGGCCATGGTCCGCACCTTGGCCCGGACGACCTCGGTGTTGCCCGCGGCGGCGACTTCCAGATCGAGGTCGCGGCCTCCACCGATCGTGCCGAGAGACATGCCGCTTTCGTAGTCGACCAGCGCCGCGCCGACCGCGCCGTCGATCGCCATGGTCTCCTTGAGGGCGGTTTCGATGTTCATGATCTTCTTTCCCGGGCGAGCGACCGCCCCCCGGCGCCTCGCCGAGGAGGGGACTTATCGGACATACAGATGGGGCAGTTTGTGGCTGTCGATACGTAAAGTACACTTAACTACTACCGTTAGTGAAGTGCAATATGGTCTAGTAGCGGATGAACAGCTCATTAGGGGAGATATCCGGAGTTCGTGGTAGGGGCATGGCCTGTGCCGTCCCACGGAGTCAGGGGTGTCGTGCCGCATCCGGGCGTCTCCCGGCTCGTCCGGAGTGCACGGGCGCCGGGGCCGCGTCGTCTCCCGTCCGAGCGCCCGTGAAAGAGCCGAGGGAGACATCCGGTGGTGAAGACCGGCCCACATTCCGTACGTGAACGACTCACCCTCAGCGAGCAGAACCAGAGGTGACCCTGTGCCGTCGTCGGCCGCCATCCAGCCGATGCCGTCTCGTGGAGCGGCCGGCCGCTCCCCTTCCCCGAACGGGATGACGGCGTGACCGCCGGGGAGCCGGAGATCCTGGGCGAGATCGGAAGATGCCTGCAGCAACTCTCCCGCGAGCGGTTCTCCGGCGTGCTCCGCGTCGAAGGAGGCCCGGGAGGAGCGCTGTGGGTGCGGGACGGCCTCGTGGTGGCCGCCACGACCCCGGCGGCCCCCGGCCCCGAATCGCTGCTGCTGCGCTCGGGCAGGGTGTCGGAGAAGGACTGGACCGACGCGTACACGACCGGTGCCCCCGCCGACCGGCTCGCCGCCGAACTCGCCGAGCGCGGCGTCATCGGCGAGGCGGGTCTGGAGGCGGTGTGCCTGGCCGCGCTCTTCGACGCGGTGTTCGCCATGGTCCTGTACGGCGTCGAGTCGTGCGCCGCCGAACCGGTGGGCTCCGGCGACCGCCGGCCGCTGCTGCCCGTCCTGCCGGGGATCGGGCACGAACGGCTGGCACGGGAGACCGCGCGCCGCATGGGATACGTGGAGACCTGGCGACGGCTGGGCCTGTCCATGCGCGTCAGGCCCGTGCCCCCGGCCGTCTCCGTTCCCACGCTGCTCGGCGCCGACCGCATCCGCCGCGCCGTCCTGGACCGGGCGAACGGGCGCCGGACGCCGCGGGACATCGCCTTCGTCCTGGGCAAGGGCCTGTTCGCGGTGATGAGCGAGATCGCGAGGATGGTCGAGGAAGGGGTGCTCGACCTCGGCGGTTCCCCGGCGGGAGAGGTGACGCCCGCTCCCGAGCCCGCGGCGGAGGATCCGGACGAGAGTCCGGCTCCCGGGCTGCCGCGCCGCCATCCGGGCACCAGCAAGGTCAACGAGATACTGGCCGCCGCAGGGGGAGGGCCGATCCCCTCCCAGCCCCTCCTCGCCCTGCGGTCCCTGCCCTCGCTTCCGCCTTCCTGGGAACCGGAGGGCGATTGACCTCCTTCCCACGGTCGAAGCCAGGGGACTCCGACCCTCACGGGTCGGGTTTCCTGCTTCATCGCCGTTTGCCCGCCAGGAGGAAAACTCTCCCCTTTGAGGTCTTACCTCGGCTCCACAGGCGTTTTCCCTCTCCGCCGGCCCGGCGGCGAGGGTGGTGCGGGTCATACGTGCGGCGGCTTGGTCGTCGCCACCGCACGCACATGCTGACAACCCGTGCGGTGTCTTGCCGCGTTTTCTTCCCACGCCTGAAGGCGGGGCGCTCCACGTTGAAAGGAACACGATGACCAGGCAAGCGGTGCTCGCCGAGCTGAAGATCCTGCGCGATCAGGTGGCCGGCGTGATGGAGACGGCCGTCGCGTCCGTGGACGGGCTGCTCGTCGCGGCCGACAGCGAGGGGCCGAGGCCGGAGGTGCTGGCGGCGCTGGCCGCCGCCACGCTCGGCCTGGGCAAGCGGACGGGCTACGAAGTGGGCATGGGGGAGCTTCGTGAGGTGGTGACCCGCTGCCGCAGCGGGTACATCGTCGTCTACGCCGTGCGTCAGGAGGCGCTGCTCGTCGTGCTCGCCGACGAGGGATTGGACGTCTCCCGGTTGCACGTGGAGTCCCGGCCCACGGTCGAGCGGCTGGGCGCGCTCCTCGTCGCCACCTGACCAGGACTCCACCCGCCACCAGGACTCCACCCGCGACCGGGATCCCGCTCACCGCCGGAGGCGCACCCGCGACCGGGTCTCTCGTCCGGGAACCGGGTCGCACCCGCGACCGGGATCCCGTCGGCGAGCGGAGTCGTACCCGCGACCGGGATCCGGTCGTTCAGGACACGTCGACCCAGTCGAGGGTGCGCTCGACCGCCTTCTTCCAGTGCGCGTAGCCGTCGGCCCGCTGCTCGTCCGACCACTGGGGCTCCCAGCGGCGGCCCTCCTGCCAGTTCTGCTTGAGCTCGTCGGTCGACTTCCAGAAGCCGACGGCGAGTCCCGCCGCGTACGCGGCACCCAGGGCCGTCGTCTCCGCCACGACGGGCCGGGAGACGGGCACGCCGAGTATGTCGGCCTGGATCTGCATGCACAGGTCGTTGGCGGTGACGCCGCCGTCGACGCGCAGAACGTCGAGGGCGACCCCTGAGTCCTGTCGCATCGCCTCGACCACGTCGCGGCTCTGGTAGCAGATGGACTCCAGGGTGGCCCGCGCGAGGTGGGCGTTGTTGTTGAAGCGCGACAGGCCGACGATGGCGCCCCGGGCGTCGGATCGCCAGTACGGGGCGAAGAGGCCGGAGAAGGCGGGGACGAAGTAGACGCCGCCGTTGTCCTCGACCTGCCGGGCGAGCGCCTCGCTCTGCGACGCCCCCGAGATGATGCCGAGCTGGTCGCGCAGCCACTGCACCGCGGAGCCGGTCACCGCGATGGAGCCCTCGAGCGCGTACACCGGAGGCTCCTCGCCGAAGCGGTAGCAGACGGTGGTGAGCAGGCCGTTCTGGGATCGCACCAGCTCGGTGCCGGTGTTGAGCAGCAGGAAGTTGCCGGTCCCGTAGGTGTTCTTGGCCTCGCCGACGCCGAAGCAGACCTGTCCGACGGTGGCGGCCTGCTGGTCGCCGAGGTCGCCGGAGAGCGGGACCTCGCCTCCCAGCGGGCCTCTCGCCAGGGTGGTGCCGTACAGGCCGGGGTGGGAGGAGGGGGCGATGGCCGGCAGCATCCGGCGGGGGATGCCGAAGAACGACAGCAGCTCGTCGTCCCAGTCGAGGGTCTCCAGGTCCATCAGCATCGTGCGGCTGGCGTTCGTCGGGTCGGTGACGTGCACGCCGCCGTCGGGGCCGCCGGTCAGGTTCCACAGCAGCCACGAGTCGGTGTTGCCGAAGATCGCGTCCCCGGCCTCGGCCGCCTCGCGCACCCCCTGGACGTTCTCCAGGATCCACTGGACCTTGCCGCCGGAGAAGTACGTCGCCGGGGGCAGGCCCGCCTTGTGACGGATGACGTCGCCCCTGCCGTCGCGGTCCAGGGCCGAGGCGATCCGGTCGGTACGGGTGTCCTGCCAGACGATCGCGTTGTGGTACGGGCGCCCGGTTCTGCGGTTCCAGACCACCGCGGTCTCGCGCTGGTTGGTGACGCCGAGCGCGGCGAGGTCGGAGGCGGAGAGTCCCGCCCTGTTCATCGCGGTCTCGATCACCGCCCTCGTGCGCTCCCAGATCTCCGTGGGGTTGTGCTCGACCCACCCGGCCCGCGGCAGGATCTGCTCGTGTTCGAGCTGGTGGCGACCTATCTCGTTACCGCCGTGATCGAAGATCATGAAGCGGGTGCTCGTCGTTCCCTGGTCGATGGCTCCGACGAAGTCAGGCATGGATGGTGCCTCCTCTGTGAGACTCTCCGGGAGATCTGCCGCTCTCCCCATAACGGTTCTCGGCCGTGGTCGTCGTCCCGCTCCTGTTCAGGCGGTGTCGGATTTCTCGTCGGACGGCATCCGTCCCACCTCGGGCTCGGCCTCCTCGGGAGGAAGGAACCTGGAGATCAGGACCTGGTACAGGAACGCCCCGATCAGCCCTCCGATCACCGGCGCCACGATCGGCACCCAGAAGTAGAGTTGGCCGTACTGATCCTGCCAGGCGGTCTCATACCCGGTGAGGTACGAGGCAAGCCGGGGCCCGAAGTCGCGGGCGGGGTTGATGGCGTACCCCGCGTTGGTGCCCCAGGCCATGCCGATGGCCACGACGATCAGGCCGATCACGAAGGGGGCGAGGTTGGCCATCGGCGCCGAGTTGCGCGCGTCGGAGACGGCGAGGATGAGCAGGAGCAGGATCGCGGTGCCGATCACCTGGTCGCGGAAGGCGCCCCAGGTGCCGATGGGCAGGGTCCCGTTGCCCGGCAGGGTCGAGAAGACGCCCTGGGTCTTGATCGTGAGCCCCGGGTCGGCCTTCTGCAGCACCTCGCTGTAGTTGAAGCGGACGATGAGCGCCGCCACGAACGCGCCCGCGGTCTGTGCCAGGGCGTAGGGCAGGACCTTGCGCCAGGAGAAGCCCTTGAAGGCGGCGAGGGCGACGGTGACGGCCGGGTTGAGGTGGGCTCCGCTGGTGCGTGCCGCGACGTAGACGCCCAGGGTCACTCCGAGTCCCCATGCCCACGCGATGCTGTCGTGGTCGCCGATCTCGGCCGCCGCGACCTGGGCCACCACCCCCACCCCGAACAGGATAAGGATCATGGTGCCCACGAACTCGGCTGCCATCTCGCCAAGAAGACCCCGGTTTTTCAGGCGTTCTGCCATATTTCCCCCTCACGGCGCCGCTCCGGATGCTCGGACGGTAGGCACGAATTCCAGGGCGGTCAACGATTTCGTGACGAGATTGTTGATTTTTGGTCAAAAATCTAAGTAATTGGCAACGCCACCGAAACATGCCCTTATGTCCCTACCTGCGATGTAACCGTCGAGTAAGAATCCCGTCCCCTTCCGGGATTCCGCGTGAGGACGTCCTCTTCTCCGGGCCGCCCAGTGCCGCCCAGTGCCGTCCGGTGTCTCCAGGCGCCCTCCCGGCGCAGCCAAGAGCCGCTCGGGCGGGAACCTTTGCCGGGTGCGGAGGTCAACTCGCAGGTCAGAGGGGGATGAGAAGCGTATCTTCAGTGCGCTTGGAGGAATTCGATGGGCCGTCTCAGAATGTGCAGGGCCGGTGTGGCCGTCGTCGCGACGGGAGCCGTGCTGGCCGGATGCGGATCGACGGGGCCGGATGAGAATGACGAACAGAAGGCCAGGGTGGCGGCTGCGGCGAAGGCGTCGGCCGCCGCGGCCTCGCAGGCCAACCTCCTCAAGGCCAAGACGGAGGCCGCCGCCAAGGTCAAGGCCAACGAGCTCGGGCAGGTGCCCGTCCTCATGTATCACCGGATCGTCGACAAACCCTCCACCCAAGACGATCGCACCCCCAAGCAGTTCCGTACCGAGTTGGAGCGGCTCGCCAAGGAGGACTACGTCGCGATCACCGCGGCCGAGTTCGTCACCGGGCGCATCGACATCCCGGCGGGCAAGCATCCCGTCGTCCTCACCTTCGACGACTCCTCGCCCTCGCAGTTCGATCTGGACGGGATGGGCCTGCCCAAGCCGAACACCGCCGTCGCGATCCTCCAGGAGGTCGCCAAGGCACACCCGGGCTTCCGAGGGGTTGGAACGTTCTATGTGACGCGCGACATGTTCGGCAAGGCGACGCCCGAGGAGGGGGCGCAGATGCTCCTCTGGCTCGCCGAGAAGGGCTTCGACATCGGCAACCACACCCGCGACCATCTCAACCTGAGGGGCAAGCCGAAGAAGGAGGTGAACACGGAGGTGGCGGCGGGCCACCGGCTCATCACCGACCTGATCAAGGTGCCGCCGGTCACGCTCGCCCTGCCGTACGGCAACCAGCCCGACGGCAAGGAGTGGGGACGCAAGGGCTCCTCGGGCGACGTCTCCTACGACTACGGCGGCGTCTTCCTGGCCGGTTACACCCCGGCGATGTCACCGTTCAACAAGAAGTTCGACCCGCTCGGCATCCCGCGCATCCGCTCGATGGACAAGAAGGGCGACTGCGCGAAGTTCTGCTCCGTGGCCTGGCTCGACTGGCTGAAGGCGAACGCCGACGAACGCTACACCTCCGACGGCGACGTGAAGACGGTCGCCTTCCCCAAGTTCAAGGCCCCCTTCGTGGCCAAGTCCTTCACCGACCGCGTCCTGCCCTACTGACCCGGCCCGGCCTGACCGGAAACGGTTTGAGTCAGCCCGGATTGACCTGAATCATCCCGAACTGATCTGAACCTGCCGAGGATCGGTCCTGGCCTACCGATCCTCGGCCGGACGGTCGATGTCTCTTCGGTGCGCCCCGAGGTGGCCGAGCAGGACCCGAGCAGGACCCGAGCGTGTCCCGAGGTTTCCCGCGGGGCACCGGGATCAGCCGGGGAGTTCTTCGAGGGGAACCGTCACGGTGGTCGTCGAGCCGTTGGGGTGCAGGGTCTCCACCTTCGCGTCGTCGCCGGGCCTGAGCTGCGCGAGGACCGTCGCCAGCTCCTGGGTCGACGGGGTGGGGGTGCCGTTGACCGAGACGATCAGATCTCCGGCCTTGAGGCCCGCCCTCTCCGCGCCGCTGTTCCTCTGTACCCGTACGACGCTGACGCCCGCGGGCTCCCCGTTCATGTCGATCACGGTCTGTACGACGACGCCGAGCGCGGCCCTGCGGGTGTTGGTGACCTTGCCGTCCCTGATGATCTGCGTGGCGACGTCCTTGGCGGTGTTGGCCGGGATCGCGAAGCCGATGCCGGGGGCCTGGGCGTTGCCGAGTTCGGGGTTGACGGCGGTCAGGGTCGGCACGCCGACGACCTCGCCCCTGAGGTTGACCAGGGCGCCGCCGCTGTTGCCCGGATTGATGGGGGCGGATGTCTGGATGGCCCCGGTGATCGTCGCGCCCGGCGAGCCCTCGCCCCCGGGTTCGGTGATCGTGCGGCCCAGCGCCGAGACGATCCCGTCGGTGACGCTGCCCGACAGGCCCAGCGGGTTGCCCATCGCCATCACGATCTCACCGACGCGCAGCCTGGAGGAGTCGCCGAAGACGGCGGGCCTCAGCCCGGCCGGGTCCTCCACCTTGATCACGGCCAGGTCGCCCAGCTCGAAGGAGTCGATCAGCCTCGCCGTACGCGGGGCGCCGCCGCTGGCGAGCGTGACCTCGAAACGCTTGGAGCTCCCGACCACGTGGGCGTTGGTGATGATGTGCCCGGCGTCGTCGTAGACGATCCCCGAGCCGAGGCCGTTGTCGGTGGTGATCTGCACGATGGACGGCAGCACCTTGGCGATCGTCCGCTCGTACGCGGTCTCCAGGGCGTCCGGGACGTACGTGGGCGCGGGAGAGCCCGGCGGGGATGCCTCGGCGGAGGTGCTCGCCGGCGCGCCGGGTGTGGGGGCGCCGGGTGAGCCGGCCATCCCGGATGTTCGCAGTTCCGGGCCCTGGCCGCAGCCCGCGAGTGTCACGGCGGCGGCCAGTAGCGCGACGCCTGTCTTTGATCCCCCCATGCAAGGGTATTTGCCCAGCTCAGAGAGGAAGATACGCCTTGTGAGGGTTGTCGCGGCGGAGCTCGCCCGATCGTGAGCGCGTCGACCTCTCGCGCACCCCATGCCGGGACCAGCGGAGTGACATTCTGTTCATGCGGCGGGAAAGGCGGTCACCTGGGCGGATGTGCCTCCCGTAGCCGAAGCGTAATAAACGACGATGCGTCGAATCTTTCCGGGGTGACATAACCTGGCGCGTATGGCGGACGTCGGCGGCAATTCCTCCGGGCGCTCTCATGAGAGATACATCCCCTCATACGAGGCGCCCACGGCTCCCATACCCGCCATACCCGCCGAAGACGGCTCGATCATCAGCCCTCGGGTGCCCCGGCGGTTTCCCATCGGCGACGGCGAGGAGACCGTTCTGGTCTCCGGGCCTCCTGGATCGTTCCCTCACCCTCCATCCTCGCCGGGTACGGCGTCGGGTGACGGGCGGGACGAGCCTGAGAAGGACGCCGACCGGGTGCGTGAGTCAGGCGGTCTCGGCACGATCCCGGTCAGGCAGGTAGGCGGCTCCGCGGGGCTCTGGCGCCCTGATCGGACCGGCATGCCCGGCCGGACGGGTGGAGGGGCACTGGCGGGTGCGGCCGGAGGGCGAAGCACGGCGGGGCAGGGCGACCGGCTCGGCAGCGGGCAGGACGGTGGACAGAGCGACGGGCAGGGCACGGCGGCCGGATGGCCCGGCGCGGCGCGGCGGCCCGGCGTGTTCGCGGAGTCCGGCGGGCAGGACCGGCCGGAGGCGCAGAGCGGGCCGCAGGCGCGGGGTGGGACCAAGAGGTCCGGCGGCCTGCTGATGCGGATCGGCGACATCCCGATCCGGTTGGCCTACAGCCTGGGTGCCGCCGTCCTCACCGGTGTCATCGTGGCCCTGATCTTCGTCCTGTTCTCCGGTGACCAGCCCAAGGACCCGGCGGGGGTCGGCAGGGCGGTGATGCCCGCCGCGAAGCCATCGCCGACCGTCTCGCCGATCACACTGCCGGCCCTGCCGGGCGCGACCGCCCTGCAGGTCCTGCCGGGCACGCCGAGTACGGTGCTGGGCGCGGTGACCGACACGAGGTCCGCGCTCACCTACGCCAGCCTGGGAACGCCGTGGGAGAGCAAGGCCGTGCCGTCGTTCTCGGTCGGCCAGCAGGTCGGCGCGACCCGTCTGCCGCGCACGGTCATCGCCTCGGGGCCACTGCCCGGCGCCACCCCGGCCAAGGCGCTCAAGAGCGACGCCGACTACCGCAGGGCGGCGCTGAACGCGGTGAGGTGGACGATCCGCGGCCACCACCCCGCGGGGAGCAAGGTCGTCTGGACCGCCTCGCAGCGGCCCGCCGGAGGCAAGGGATGGCTGCTCGCCTACAGGGTCACCTATGAGGTCAACGGCAAGAAGCGCACCTCGCAGGCGGCGCTCGCCGTGATCGACGTCGGCCGTCGCAAGCCCTCGATGCTCTTCGTGACCGTGCCCGACGGGCGCAAGCGGCTCTGGGCCGACATCGCTCCGCTGATGGCGAGCGTCCGCGCCCTCTGACCTCTTCCGCGTCCGTCCGGCCCCGGCTCACGGGGGAGGCCGACGGGCGGGCACAGAACGGGTGTCCTCCACGCGGCGGGTCGGGGGGCGGGAGCCTCGGCGTGCGGGATTCTCTCCGGTTGTCCACGGCGCGAGATCGCGTGCCCGGAAGGTGATCTCGCGCGTTGTGATGGAAGTACCTTCTAGAATATGGTTCTGGCATTGAATCCTGTCTGGAGGCTGTCATGGCGATCGGATTGAGTGAGGAGCACGAGGCGCTCCGGGAGTCGGTGACCAGGTGGGCGGAGCGCAACATCCCGTCCGGGACCGTGCGCGCCGCCGTCGCGGCGGAGGGTGAGGAACGCCCCGGTTTCTGGGCAGGACTGGCCGACCAGGGCCTGCTCGGCCTGCACATCCCCGAGGAGCACGGCGGCAGCGGTTACGGCCTGCTGGAGACCGTCGTCGCCGTCGAGGCCCTCGGCGAGCGCGTCGCCCCAGGCCCGTACGTCCCCACGGTGCTGGCCGGCGCCGTGATCCTCGCCTCCGACGGCAAGGCGCAGGCCGAGCTCCTGCCCGGTCTCGCCGACGGCACGCTGACCGGTGCGGTCGCGCTGGGCGCCTCCATCACCGGCACCCGCGCGAAGGACGGCACCCTCACGATCGGCGGCGTCGCCGAGCCGGTCCTGGGCGGCGCGTCGGCCGACGTCCTGGTGCTCCCGGTGAGCACCGACCGAGGCGAGGAGTGGGTCGCGGTGGACGCCTCCGCGGCGACCGTCACCCCGGTCAGGTCGCTCGACCTCACCCGGGGGGTGGCCAAGGTCGAGCTGGACGCGGTCACCGTACCGGCGGGGCGGATCCTCGACCGGCTGCGGGGCTCGCAGGTCCTGGATCTGGCCGCGATCCTGTTCGGCGCGGAGGCCGCGGGCGTCGCGTCGTGGTGCGTGACCGCCGCCGCCGAGTACGCCAAGGTGCGCGTGCAGTTCGGCCGCCCGATCGGGCAGTTCCAGGGGGTCAAGCACAAGGCGTCCCGGATGCTCGTCGCCCTGGAGCAGGCCCGCGCGACCGTGTGGGACGCCGTCCGTGCCGCCGAGGTGACGGGCGGCACCGAGGTGTCGGCCGACGAACGGGCGTACGCCGCCGCGATCGCCGGTGTGGTCGCCCCCGACGCGGCCGTGCTCTGCGCCAAGGACGCCATCCAGATCTTCGGCGGCATCGGTTACACCTACGAGCACGACGCCCACCTGTACTACCGGCGCGCGCTCACCCTGCGCGCCCTGCTCGGCTCCTCGGGGGAGTGGGCGGAGAAGGTCGCGGAGCTGGCACTGAACGGCGTGAGCCGGGAGCTGGAGATCGAGCTGCCCGACGAGGCCGCCGAGCTGCGCGAGAGCATCCGGACCGAGATCGCCGGGATCGCCGCGCTGGAGGGCCAGGAGCAGAAGCGGGCACTGGCGAGCGCCGGATACGTCATGCCGCACCTGGCCAGGCCCTGGGGGCGCGACGCCAAGCCGCTGGAGCAGGTCCTCATCTTCCAGGAGCTCAAGGCCGCGAAGGTCAGGCTGCCCCAGATGATCATCGGTGCCTGGGTGGTGCCCTCGATCGTCACATACGGCACCCCCGAGCAGCAGGAGCGCTTCCTGCCGCCCACGCTGAGCGGCGAGATGATCTGGTGTCAGCTCTTCTCCGAGCCCGGTGCGGGCTCCGACCTGGCGAACGTGCAGATGAAGGCCGAGAAGGTCGAGGGCGGCTGGCGGCTCAACGGTCAGAAGATCTGGACCTCGGTGGCGCACTTCGCCGAGTGGGGCATCTGCATCGCCCGCAACTCCTCCGAGGGGTCCAAGCACGAGGGCATCACCTACTTCCTGGTCGACATGAAGGGGGCCGGTGTCACGGTCAGGCCGCTCACCGAGATGACGGGGGAGAACCTGTTCAACGAGGTCTTCCTCGACGACGTGTTCGTCCCCGACGAGCTCGTCGTCGGCGAGGTCGGGCAGGGCTGGAAGGTCGCGAGGAACACGCTGTCCAACGAGCGGGTCTCGCTCTCCTCCGGTTCCGGCGGCACCGGCTCGTCCGTCCCCGACCTGCTCGGCCTGACCGGGCGCCTCGGCAGGGAGCTGGCCCCCGCCGAGCGCCAGGAACTGGCCCGCGTGGTCTGCGAGGGCCACTCGATCGCCGCGCTCGGACTGCGGGTGACCCTGAAGCAGCTGACCGGCCAGGAGCCCGGCGCCGACGCATCGGTCCGCAAGTTCCTGTCCACCTCGCACGCCCAGCACGTCTCGGAGTGCGCGGTCTCGTTGCTCGGTTCCTCGGCCGTCGTCGCCGCCGACATGAAGCTCGGCGACGCGGGCTACTGGAACCGCGCGGTCCTCTCCACCCGGGCCATGACGATCTACGGCGGTACCACGGAGGTGCAGCTCAACATCATCGCCGAACGCATGCTCGGCCTGCCCCGCGACCCCGAGCCGGGGAAGTGAGCCGTTTGCCGTGGTGAGGGGACGTGCTCGGTTCGTCCCGAGTGCCCGCGCCCGGGGAGTGACCCGCCTCCCGTCGTGAGCGTAAGGAAGGCGCGTTCTCGCCCGCCCGTGATCCTGCGGGCGGGCACCGCAGGTCAAGGCCGGTTATTTCAGTACAGGTCGGGTTTGACCCCTTCGGTTAGGCTTCGCGCATGTCGATGCGGTTCCGGCCAGGTGTGGTCGTCCGGAGCGCCGTGGCCGGCGCGATCCCGCTGCGCTGGTTCGGCGCCCTGATCCGCCGGGTCTACCCCCGGCTGGACGCCGAACTGGCCCGTGCCGAGGAGTTCGTGCCACGCGGCGGCACCGCCGTCGACGTGGGCGTCTGGTACGGGCCGTGGACCGCGAGGCTTCGGCGGCTCGGCTGCGACGTCGTCTCGATCGAGGCGAACCCCCGCCTGGCCGCCATGCTCGGGCGGACCTTTCCCGACGTCCGGGTGATCGCGGCGGGTGCCTCGGACAGCTCGGGCACGGCGCGGCTGTGGATACCCGGCGGCGGGCGGGGAGCGGAGGCCACGGCCTCGCTCGTCCACGGCGAGGGGGAGGGGGTGCCGGTGGACATCCCGACCGTCACCATCGACGAGCTGGACCTGAAGGACGTCCGTTTCATCAAGGTCGATGTGGAGGGTCACGAACTCGCCGCGCTGCGCGGCGCCGCGCGGACCGTCCACCGGGACCGGCCCGTCCTGCTGGTCGAGCTGGAGACCAGACACCAGGACATCGGCCTGGTCGTCGACCAGCTCGCGGAGTGGGGCTACACCGGCTCCGTCCTCACCGGCGGCACCTGGGTTCCGCTGGACGGCTTCGACCTGGCCGCCCACCAGGCGGCGGCGGTCGCCGAGGTGGAGCGGAGCTTCGTCTCCCGTCTCGTCAGGCCCGGCGGTGAGTACGTGAACATGGTGCTGTTCCGTCCCACCGTCTCGTAGTGCGCGCTCCCCGCGTGTCCGCTCTCGGCGCCCTCGGTGCCATCGCCTCCCGCGTCTCCGCCCTCCGCGCGCTCACCCCCCGAGCCCTCACCTCCCGCGCGCTCGCCCCCCGCACCCCCGTCCCGCACCCGGCCGCGGGGCACGCCTTCGCGTCGTCCCTGGTCCCGGCCCTGGTAGGGCTCGCCCTCGGGGTGCTCGCGCTCTGGCCCGCGCTCGGCTCCGGTTTCGTGCTCCGCTACGACATGGTGTTCGTGCCCGACCCGCCGATCCCGGCGCGGAGCGGCGGTTTCCCCCGTGCCGTGCCGAGCGACCTCGTGGTGGCCCTGCTCTCCTCGGTCCTTCCCGGCCAGATCGTGCAGAAGGCGATCCTGTTGGGGATCTTCGTGCTCGCCGCGACGGGCGCCGCGGCCCTGGTGCCGGGGGAGCGCCGGGTCGCCCGGCTGGTCGCCGCGGTCTTCTACGCCTGGAACGTCTACCTCGCCCAGCGGTTGCTGCTCGGCCAGTGGGCGCTGCTGCTCGGGTACGCGGGCCTGCCGTGGGCGGTACGCGCGGTCACCCGAGGGGGGATGTGCAGGACGGTCCTCGCGCTGATCCCCGCGGCGATCGGGGGTTTCCAGGCGATGCTCGTCTCGGCGATGTCGGTCGTGCCGGTGGCGGGCCGCCGGGCGCCGCGAGCGCTGCTCGCCGTCGCCGTGCTGAGCCTGCCGTGGCTGGTCCCGGCGCTGGGCAGCTCCGCCGTCACCGATCCGGCCGGGGTCCGGGCCTTCGCACCACGGGCGGACGGGCCTTTGGGCACCCTCGGCAGCCTGCTCACCCTCGGCGGCGTGTGGAACTCCGGAGCGGCCGTACCGGGACAGGAGACCTGGTGGTCGGCCCTCGTCCGGCTCGTGGTGGCCGTGGCGGCGGTGACCGGGTACGCCCTCCTCACGCGGGGGTGGCCGTCGGCGGGCCACGTGGCCGGGGGCGGGCCGGTCGCGAAGAGCGGACGGGGTACGGCTGGAGGCGGGCGGGACAGCGGGCGGCCCGCGTACTGGGGTGGGCTGACGGTCGCCTCGGTGGCGGGGCTGACGGTGGCGTGTGCCGGGGCCTTCCTGCCGGGGGCGGTGGAGGCGCTGGTCGGGCTGTGGCCCGGCTTCGGGCCGCTCCGCGACGGGCAGCTCTATCTCGCCCCCTTCGCCTTGCTGCAGGCGGTCGGCCTGGCCGCGGTGACCGCGCGCCTGTCTCCGGTGATCCGTCCCGGCATGCTCGTGCTGCCCCTGCTGGTGCTGCCCACCTTCGCGTTGGGGGCGTTCGGCAGGCTGGTCGCGGTCGACTACCACCCGGACTGGTCCGGGGTGCGGAGCGTCGTGGACGCGGATCCCGCGCCGGGGGCGCTGCTGACGCTGCCGTGGGGGGCCTACCGGGTGTTCGGCTGGAACGGGGGCCGGGTGGTGCTCGATCCGGCCGTCAAGTCCTTCCGGCGCGAGGTCGTCTGGAACGACGGTCTGCCGGTCGGGCTGGGAGACGGTCGTACGCTCGTCCTCGCGGGCGAGGATCCGAGGGCGCGCAGGGTCGGCGCGATCCTCGCGGGGTCCGGCCCGCTGACCGGGCCGCTGGCCGCTGAGGGGATCAGCCACGTGCTGGTCCAGAGGTCGAGCGAGAACTTGTTTCGTTCCAGACTGCCCGGCGCGCGGCTGATATTCGCTGGTCAGGAGCTCGTGCTGTACCGCCTCTGATCCTCTGGGACGCGAATACACCGAGATTTACCAGCTGGTAGCATTTTCCACACACTTTCGGCGATTGACTAGCTGAGTACCTGTATCAGGTTCTACTGTCAGGCAGACCGCACGACCGCGCGTTGGAGGGAGAACTCGGGTGTTGCGAGTGATTGCCGCTCTGGCGGTAGGGGCAGTGCTGGCGGTCGGAGCCTCGGTGGCCGTCGTGAACGTCGCGGCACCGACCCCCGAGCCGCCCAACAGGCCGCTCTACAACTACGGCAACAGGTGACGCGCGAAGGCCGCGGATCGGTCCTGGCGCTCACCTGAGCATCCGGCCCTCGGGGGCGGAGACCCGCTCCGGATCACGTCGACGAGACAGGGCCTGGCCGCCGCATGCGCGAAAACCCTCGGTGCCGTCGTTCTCGCATGCCGGACAGCGACATTCACCCCATAAAGTGACACCTCGTCCGGAGAGTGCGGAGCGTACAGGGACACGGAGCGCTCGGAGAATTCGGAGATAGGAGTGGTCGTGGCCGGACAGGGCGCCAGGGCGACCCGCCGGGCGTCGGGCCCGTCCCCCGCGGGCCTGGTGGCCGCGACGGCGCGGCAGCGGCCGTTGCTGCGCGGGGTGCGCGTCGCCGTCCTGAACTTCCGTGAGCCGCTGCAGTCGGTGGCGGGGGGCGCCGAGGAGTACGCCTGGCAGGTGAGCCGCCACCTGGTGGGGCAGGGGGCGTCGGTCACCTTCGTCACCTCCAAGGAGGCGGGGCAGTCCTCGGCCGAGGAACGCGACGGCATCGCGCTGCGGCGGATGGGCAACCCGTTCCTGGTCTATCTGCTGGTCCCGCTCTGGATGCTGCTGCGGCGCCGGCGCTTCGACGTCGTCATCGACTGCATGAACGGCATCCCCTTCTTCGCCCCCCTGGTCACCGGACGGCGCACGGTCGTCATCTCCCTGGTGCACCACGTGCACGACCGCCAGTTCTACGCCTTCTTCCCGCGCTGGCTGGCCCGTATCGGCTGCTTCATCGAGGGGCCGGTCGCCCGGCTGGTCTACCGGCGCCGCGCGACCGTCACGGTCTCCGAGTCCTCCAGGAAGGAGTTGCGCGAGCGGCTCGGCTGGCTCGCGCCGATCCAGATCATCCCGAACGGCAGCCCGGTGGCGCGCCTGGTCGCGAGCGGCGAGGGCGTGGCGGGGGACCCCTCGGTGGTCTACCTCGGCAGGCTCGTGGGCCACAAGCGCGTCGAACGGGTGGTGGACCTCGCCGGAGACCTCGAAGGGGCGTGGCCGGGCATCCACGTGCACGTCATCGGACGCGGCTGCGAACAGGAGCGGCTCACGGCACACGCCGCCCGCCGCGGCCTCGAAGACCGGGTCCACCTGCACGGCTTCCTGTCCGAGGCCGCCAAGAACGCGATCCTGGGGGCGGCGCGGGTCAACGTCACCGCCTCGGAGTTCGAGGGCTGGGGGCTGACCGTCATCGAGGCCGCCGCGCTCGGCGTCCCGACCGTCGCCTACGACGTCGCGGGACTGCGCGACTCGGTGCGTGACGGTGTCACGGGCTGGCTGGTCGGAGAGGGGGAGGTGCTCGCCGACGTGGTGGACCGCGCGCTGCGGGAACTGTCGGACCCGGCCAGGCGCGAGGAGATCCAGCAGGCGTGCAGGCTCTGGGCGGCCGAATTCACCTGGGGGAGAACGGGCGCTACGATGACCGGACTAATCACCACAGAACTATCTAAAAACGGCCGCCACCTTCATGTATCCGATCTCTGTCTCGCCGCGGGTGAGACCGACCCGCCATAAGTGACGGTGATCCCCGAGGCGTGGATCACCCGCCTTTCCGCACCTCCCTCCGAGTTCGGAGCCTCCGACACCGGGCTTCGCCGCAGGCTCAGGCTGCTCGCCGGGTGCCTCTTCCTCGCCGCCGTCGCCTTCCACATGGCGCCGGGCATGCTCATCGCCGAGACGAAGCTGGACATGCCGATCAACCCGATCGGCTTCCTCTCCCAGGCGCTGAGCATGTGGGACCAGGACTACCTGGGACACCTGCAGAACCAGGCGTACGGCTACATCTTCCCGATGGGTCCCTTCTACACCCTGCTGATCAACGCGGGCATGCCCCCGTGGGTGGTGCAGCGGCTCTGGGTGACGCTGATCCTGTGCGTCGCCTTCGTCGGCGTCGCCCAGCTGGCCAGGGCGCTGCGGATCGGCGGGCAGCTCGCCGGGGTGCTGGCCGGTCTCGCCTACGCGCTCGCCCCGCACGCGCAGGCGCTCATGGGCTTCAACTCCGTGGAGTTCGCCCCCAGCGCCGTCCTGCCCTGGGTGCTGCTCTTCCTCGTCAGGGGCGCGCAGGGGGAGACGAGCCCGCGCAGGGCCGCCTGCCTGTCGGCGCTCGTGTTCCTGTTCGCGGGCGGCATCAACGCCGCCGCCGAACTGGCCGTGCTCGTGGTGCCGATGATCTACCTGCTCACCCGGGCGCGCGGCCCGCGCAAGCGGCGGCTCATCGCCTGGTGGCTCGCCGCGATCGCCGCCGTGTCGTTCTGGTGGCTCGTCCCGCTGGTGATGCTCGGCCGCTACGTCTTCTCCTTCATGCCCTTCACCGAGAACGCGTGGACGACCACGGTCGTGGGCTCGCTCACCAACGTGCTGCGCGGCATGAACAGCTGGGTCGCCTTCCTGCCGGTGGACGGACGCCCCTTCCTGCCCGCCGCCTACGAGCACGCCACCGTGCCCTGGCTCGTGCTGGTCACCGCGCTCGTCGCCGGGCTGGGACTGGCCGGGCTCACCCTCGCGCGCACGCCCGAGCGGACCTTCCTGATCCTGACCGCGCTCGTGGGTGTCGCCGTCCTCGTCGCGGGCCACGCCGGGCCGCTCGCCGAACCCCTCAGGGCGCTGCTGGACGGCCCGCTCGCGCCGTTCCGCAACCTGCACAAGTTCAACGCGCTCGTACGGCTGCCGCTGGTGCTCGGACTCGCCGCGTTCGTCTCCTACGTGGGAGCGCGCAGGCCCGCCGTCCGCCTCCCCGCCGTGGTGGTGGGGGCCGGGCTGGTCGGGCTCACCCTCGTCCCCGTCGCCACCGCGGGCATCGCCCCGAGCGGCGCCTTCGCCGACGTCCCCGAGCACTGGCGGCAGGCGGCCTCCTGGCTGGACGACCGGGCCGAGGAGGGCACCGTGCTGGTCCTGCCCGGAGCCCGGCGAGGCGAGTACACCTGGGGGCGCCCGCTCGACGAGCCGTTCCAGCCGCTGCTGAAGAAGGCCCGCTGGGTGAGCAACACGATCGTGCCGTGGGGCACGGCCGGCTCCAACCGGCTCGTCAAGGCGATCGACGACCGCTTCGCCAACGGGCAGGGATCGGAAGGGCTCACCCGGACGCTGCGCCGGATGGGGGTGCGCTACCTGCTGATCCGCAACGACCTCGACAGGGTCGCCTTCGGTGACGCGTGGCCCGCCCGGGTGCACGAGGCGCTGGACCGCTCTCCCGGCCTGACCCGGGTGCGCGGCTTCGGGCCCACGGTCGGCTTCGAGGACTCCCAGACCGGCGCGAGCTGGCTCGACCAGCCGTACGCGTCCCTGGAGATCTACGAGGTCACCGGGGCGCGTCCCGTCGTCGGCACGGTCGCGGCGCAGCGGCCGTTGCGGGTCTCCGGCGGTCCCGAGGCACTGCTCACCATGGCCGAGGAGGGGGTCCTCGAAGACGACCGGCCGGTGATCCTCGGCGACGACCCCGGAGCGGACGCGATCCCCGCCGCCGACACGGTGCTCACCGACACCATGCGGCGGCGCGAGCTGGTGGTGAGCGACCTGCGCAGGCCGTACGGCGAGACGATGACGCCGGACGAGCCCTACAAGGGGTACGGGCCCGCCTACGACCTCACCGACCCCGGCTGGTCCGATCCCGGCACCGTCGCGGCCTTCATCGGGATCAAGGGGGTGACCGCCTCCTCCTCGCAGTCCGGGCTCGGGGTGACCCCGGGAACCCGCGACAGCGGGCAGCAGCCGTACGCGGCGGTGGACTTCGACCTGCGCACCGGCTGGCGCTCCACCGGCTGGAAGCCCGCCACCGAGCAGTGGCTGGAGGTACAGCTCGCCAAACCGACCTCGGTGCCCTTCATCCAGGCGGTCTTCGAACGCTCGGAGGAGACGGTGACGGTCTCCGAGGTCATGGTCGAGACCGACACCGGCAGGGTGCGCACCCGGCTCGGCCTCACCTCGCTGTGGGAGCGGCTGAACGTTCCGCAGGGCGAGACGTCCCGGATCCGGATCCGGGTCACCGGCGTCCTGCGTGACCCCAACCCCCGGGTCGGCATCACCGAACTGTCCATTCCCGGGGTCCGCGCGGAGCGCACGCTCGTGGTGCCGCCTGTCTCCTCGTCCGCCTCCTCGGCCGACCCCGCTTCGCCCGGGCAGACGGTCGTGACCAGCCGGACGGACACCGCCCCCGGCTGCATGCTCGGCTCCTACGCCTGGACCTGCGCGGACAGGCTGCGCTTCGTGGGCGAGGACGGTTACGCCTTCGACAGGTTGGTCCCCGTCGCCGAGGGAAGGCAGGCGCTGGAGGGCAGGGCCGTGCTCACCGACCGGCGGGTGGCCGAGACCGTGCTGATGCCGGAGGGGAGCTTCCCCCGCGTCACCGCCTCCTCCACCGCGAGCGACATCCCGGCCACCGGCGCCTACGCGGCCTTCGACGACGACCGCAGGACCATCTGGTACGCCGGGGACAAGGACCTGGAGCCCTCGCTCTCCTTCGAGCTGGGCAGGGAGGTGAACCTGTCCCGGCTGCGCGTCGACTTCCCCGACACCAGGCTGGGCGCTCCGCCGGTCCGGGTCACCGTCACGACCGACGACGGCGTCCGGTACGCCTGGGCCTCGAAGGACGGGTGGATCCACTTCGCGCCGATGAGGGCGAGCCGGGTGAAGCTCACCTTCGCCGCCCTCGGCTCCTGGCGGATGGAGGTGCTCGGGGTGGCGATCCCGGGGGTCGAGCCGCTGCCCACCCCGGACACGCAGCCGGTGAGGATGCCCTGCGGGCTCGGCCCGACGCTCACCGTGAACGGGGTCGCGACGCCCACCGAGATCCACAGCGGGACCCTGGGCGACCTGCTCAACGGCCGTCCGGTCGGCTACCGGGCCTGTGAGGCGGTGGAGACGCGGGACGGCACGCTGCGGGTGCGCGCCGCCGCGCTCCAGGGCTTCCGGGTGGACTCGATGGTCCTGCGCGCCGCCGACGCGGAAGGCGAGGGGAGCGGCGACGGTGCCGCGAACGACGCCAAGAATGCCGCAGAGAGCCCGAAGAGCCCAAAAAGCCCGAACAGAAGCGGTGCCGGGAGCACCGGGAGCACCGGGAACGCGGGGAGCGCCGGGAACGTCGCGGCGCCGGAGGTGATCCTGCGGCCCGCGACCGTGGAGAGCTGGGAGGCGGGGGAGCGCCGGGTGAGGGTCTCCACGACGGAGCCCTCCTACCTGGCGCTCGGCGAGAACTTCAACAAGGGCTGGCAGGCGTCGTTCGACGGACGCGTGCTGGAACCGGCGAGGCTGGACGGGTGGCGGCAGGCGTGGCTGCTGCCCCCCGGGAGCGGGACCGTGGTGATGACGTACGCCCCCGACGGCCTGTATCGGATGTCGCTGGTCGTGGGATGGGTGCTGGTCGCGCTGGTCGTCGCGCTCGCCCTGGTCCGCCCCCGCCGCCCGCTCCGCGAGCTTCCCGCGTCGCCGCCCGCGGTGCTGCGGGCGGCCTGGCTGTGGCCGCCGGCCCTCGTGCTGGGCCTGGTGGCCGAGGGGTGGGCCGGTGCCGCCCTGGCCGGTCTGGTGGCGGCACTCGCCCTGTGGCTGCGAGGCATCGCGGGGGCCGAGCACAGCGCGGGCGGTCGGCTGTACAGGATCGGCCGGGTGCTGTTCACGCCGTTCCCGGTGGTGGCGGCGCTCGGCGCGGCCGGTCTCGCGCTCGGCTACGGCGGAGCGGCGGGAGCGGCGGGAGCGCAGTATCTCTCCCTGGTCGCCGTGGGCCTGTTGTTCGCCGCGGCGCGCGTGTCGAGGTCGCCCCGCCGTTGGCTACGGGCGTGGGAGAAGGACGATCCCCTCCAACCCGTGGAGCGACGATGATCGGCCGGAGACCGCGCGGTGTGCTCGTCCTGGTCGCCGGTGCCTTCCTGATCACGCTGGCCGCGCTGGTGCGCCTCTACATCTATCCCAGCGGCCTGGTACTGCCCGCGGAGCAGGACCGGATCACCAAGCTGACCACCGAGTCCGGCTCCTACTTCGACACCGCCACCCTGCGCACGCACCGGGGCGTCCCGCTGGAGACGGCCGTGGCCAGATACGGGGACACGGTCAGGTCCACGCCGGACGTCGCGGTGTGGACGGAGTTCGTCTCCCTCGCCACCCGCGACGGGCGGCGCATCGACTACCACGAGCGGCGGGCCGCGTTCGACCGCCGTACGGGGCAGGCGGTCAACTGCTGCGAGAACTACGTCGACGAGAACGGCAACCCCGCCCCGCGCGGGTTGGTGTTCCGCTGGCCCTTCGGAGCCGGGCCGGTCGCCTACCAGGTCTACGACCCGCTCGTCCGGCGTCCGGTGGCCGCCCGCTTCGAGGGGATCGAGACCCTGTACGGCGTCCGGGTCAACCGCTACGCGCAGCGTCTGGTCAACGAGCGGCTCGTCCAGCGGGCGATGGAACTGCCGGGGACGGTCCTCGGGCTGGGCGGCAGGGAGACGTTCCCCGTCAACGCCTACCTCGAAGGGACCCGTACCTTCTGGGTGGAACCGGAGAGCGGGATGGTGATCGGGATCAGGGAGAACCTGGTCAAGACCCTGCGCACCGACGACGGTGCGGGACGGCTGGTCGCGCTCGCCGCCGACATGCGCACCAGCACCGGGGACGAGCGGTGGAACGCGGGGGAGGCGCGGCAGTTCCTTCGCTGGGCGATGCTCGTCAATCGGGTGATCCCGCTGTCGTGCGCCGTGCTCGGCGTGCTGCTGCTGTTCGCGGGTTTGCGCCTGCAGAGTCGCGCCTCCGCCGCCCCCGCCCCCGCTCCCGGCGCCGGAGCCGCAGCGCCGGAGCCTCGATCAGCCGATGGCTGAGGTCGGCGAGCAGGACGGTGAACGCGGTGCACACCACCAGCGTCGTGAGCAGATCGCCGCTGAAGCTCTGCTGCCCGGTCAGCTCGTACCAGCCCACGATCACCACGAACTGCCACAGGAAGACGCCGTAGGAGATGCGGCCGAGATAGCGCATCACCCGGTTGCCGAGCAGCGAGCGCAGCGGCGAGGGTTCGGAGGTCTGCAGGGCCACGGGAGAGAGCAGGGCGAGGACGAAGACCGTGTAGAGGGTCATCTCGAAGATGTCCGTCCACAGGTCCTGGACCTCGAAGAGGCGGCCTCCCGCGATGGGGCTGGCCGCGACGGCGTAGACGAAAGCGGCGATGATCCAGCAGGTCACCCACGACTCGCGCACCCCCCTGGTGAGCCGCCGCACCGGGGCGTCGGGGTCGGTCTCGGCGTGCGCCCAGAACGAGACGACGGCGAGGGCCATGCCCGTCGCGAAGTAGAGCATCGACCGGGGGAGCCAGAGCCCGAGTTCGGGGCGGTGCGCGGGGATGTGGCTGAAGACCGCCCAGAGGGGGGAGACCAGGGCGAGGGCGCCGATGCCGACGAGCAGCCGCTTGGCCCTGGCCGCGGGGTCCGCGCCGCGCCGCGCGAGGGCGCGCAGCGCGACGGCGAGGAGCGGGAGGGCGAGATAGAAGGTCATCTCGACCGAGAGGCTCCACATCTGCCCGAGCCCCGGCGGGCTCGCGCCGGCCCACCACGGCTCCGGCACGTAGTTCTGCACCAGCAGCAGGAAGGGCAGCCAGTTGACGGGTTCGGCCGCCTGCGGCCACGACCACAGCGGCAGCGCGACGGCGACCACGAGCCAGTACGCGGGCAGGATGCGCAGCGCGCGCTTCCACAGGTAGCCGCCGGCGCCGGGGGGCGCCTCACCCCGCACGACCTCGCCGGCCCAGGGCCGGTAGAGGAGGAAGCCCGACAGCAGGAAGAAGATCGGCACCCCGATGTCGCCCCTGGAGAGCAGGGCGGGCAGGAAGCCCTCCCTGAGGGAGGCGCCCGTCGTGCTCGCCACGTGGTAGAGAAGGACACCGAAGGAGGCGACCGCGCGGACGCCGTCCATCGCGTCGAGATGCCCGCCGACCGCGGGAAGATCCCGCACGTCCCTGCCGGTGGACCCCTGGTGAACCGGCATAGAACCTGTTTCGGTCACTTTTCGGCATCCCTGGTGACTGTGGATGTTTGCCAGCACTAACATATCGCGAAATGGAACTTGTTATAGGGTGAGCGGGATATATGTGTAGCGGGCGGCCCCAGGAGGAGCGATGCGTCGCGTCATCGGTTTGATATTCATCGGACTCGGGGCGTTTCTCATCGTTCTGGCACCGCTCGTGCGGTTCCAGGTGGCGACCGGTCTCATCGCCGCCCCCGCCGACCAGTACGGCATCAGCAAGCTGGAGGCCGTCGACGCCCAGTACTTCAGCCCCGGGGACCTGAAGGTGGTGAAGGGCAACCTTGACATTACCGTCACCACCAGGGGGGACGTTACCGCGGCCGAAGGCGACCGGGTCGTCTGGGAGGAGGCCACGGCGGTCAACGACGTCACCAACCAGAACCCCCTCATCTCGTTCAGCGAGCGTCGCAGCGCGTTCAACAAGTACACGGGCGAGGGCGTGAACTGCTGCAACGTCAACGTCGACAAGACCCCCGTGCAACTCCAGGGGCAGATCTACAAGTGGCCCTTCGACGTCGAGAAGAAGACGTACAGCGTGTTCAACGCGATCACCGGCAAGGCGTTCGACGCCAAGTTCGTCGGTGAGGAGCAGGTCGGAGGGCTCTCGGTATACCGGTTCGAGCAGACCGTCCCGCCGACCAAGATCGACACCGTCACCGTCCCGGCCTCCATCCTCGGCATGGACGATCCCGGCGACGTGCAGGCGGACCGCGTCTACGACGGCGTGAACACCTTCTGGATCGAGCCGGCCACCGGCTCGCCGGTGCGGCAGGAACAGCAGCGCCACGACGTGCTCAAGACCTCGGACGGCGTCGAGCGCTCGCTCGCCTTCGCCGCCGACGTGAAGATGACCCAGAACACCGTGGACGACCTGGTCAAGAACGCGCTCGACAGCAGGAACAGCATCACGCTGCTCAAGACCATGATCCCGCTGGTGCTCCTGGTGATCGGCCTCGCCCTGGTCGTCACCGGCGTCCTGCTCGTGAGGCGCCGCAGGGACATGTGAGAGACCGGGGGCGCCGGGCCCTCGACGGGGAAGGTGTGGAGGGAGGCCGCGGGCGCGCGCCCGCGGCCTCCTTTTCCGTTCGCCGTGAACCTCGTGAACCCTCGTTCCCGGACGCACCGCTGGAACGCGTTCCATCGTTTTCCCCGCTTCATTACTCACGAGTAGCTTAGGTTTTCGGTCGAAAGAAAGGTTCTCTACTAGAACGCGTTGCAGTTAGTTTGACGCGGTCGTACAGTCGCAGCATGCGGACACGTGTTACCGACATGCTCGGGATTGAATTTCCGATCTTCGCGTTCAGCCACTGCCGTGACGTCGTCGCCGAGGTCAGTCGCGCGGGGGGGATGGGCGTGCTCGGCGCCCTCTACTTCACCCCCGAGGAGCTCGAGATGGAGCTCAAGTGGATCGACGACCACGTCGACGGCAAACCGTACGGCGTCGACGTGGTCATGCCCGCCTCGTACGCGGGCTCCGACCTCGGCGTCGACTCGCCCGAGGACCTCGTGGGACGGCTCCAGGGGATGATCCCCCAGGGCCACCGGGACTTCGTCGACGGCCTGCTCGCCTCCCACGGCGTGCCACCGCTCTCGGCCGACGCGGACGCGGGCAAGGTGCTGCTCGGCTGGACCGACGCCACCGCGCGCCCGCAGGTCGAGGTGGCCCTGCGGCACCCGATCGCACTGCTCGCCAACGCGCTGGGCCCGCCCCCCGCCGACGTGGTCGACCAGGCGCACGCCAAGGGGGTGAAGGTCGCCGCGCTCGCCTCCACCCCGCGGCACGCGATCAAACAGGTCGAGGTCGGGGTGGACATCGTCGTCGCCCAGGGCACCGAGGCGGGCGGGCACACCGGGGAGATCTCCACGATGGTCCTCATACCGCAGGTCGTGGACGCCGTTGACGTCCCCGTGCTGGCCGCGGGCGGCATCGGCGACGGCCGCCAGATGGCGGCCGGGCTCGCGCTCGGCGCCGAGGGCGTGTGGACGGGATCGATCTGGCTCGCCGTGGAGGAGGCCGACACCTCCGAGGTGGTCAAGCGCCGCATCCTGGGGGCGACCTCGCGCGACACCGTGCGCTCGCGGTCGTGGACCGGCAAGCCCGCCCGGCTGCTCAGGAACGAGTGGACCGACGCCTGGGAGTCCCAGGAGTCGCCCGGCACGCTCCCCATGCCGCTGCAGTTCATGCTGATCTCCGACGCGCTCCGCAGGATCGGCCGTTCCGACGCGACCGAGCTGGCGACCTTCCCGGCCGGGCAGATCATCGGCGCGATGAACCAGGTCAGGTCCACCAGGGACGTCGTCTTCGGCATGATCGAGCAGTACGTCGAGGCAATGGAACGATTGGGTCGCATTACCGGTGAGTAGGTAGCTCATGTCCGAAGGAATGGGCTAAGAACTCATCAGAGCCGATGAGTTTGGAGAATGATGGCGTCCCCGCAGGTCACCGATGGTGTCACTGACGATGTCACCGATCCCCCGACAGGACCTTCGCGGTCCTTTCCCGAGGGACGGCGGGTGCTCGGCGCCGCGCTCGTCCTCATCGTGGTCCAGCTCGCCTGGCGGGCCGTGATCCTGCACCGGGGCGGCTTCTTCGGCGACGACCTCAACATGGTGGGCAGGGCCGCGGCCGAACCCTTCGGGCTCGACTACCTCTTCGGCGTCTACTCCGCGCACGTGATGCCGGTCGGGATGATCGCCAACACGGTCGTCACCTCGCTCGGCGCGTACGACTGGACGGTGACCGCGGCGGCACTGCTGCTCTTCCAGCTCGCCGCCTCGCTCGCCGTGTACCGCATGCTGCGCGTGCTGTTCGGTGCCCGCTGGATGATCCTGGTGCCGCTGTCCCTCTACCTGTTCACACCGCTCGCCCTGCCCGCCTTCTACTGGTGGGCGGCGGCGGTCCAGGCCCTGCCGCTGCAGATCGCCATCGCGATGGCGGTCGCCTCGCACGTGACGTTCCTGCGCTCCGGGCGCGGCGTGGACGCGGTCGTGACCGGGCTGTGGTTCCTGTTCGGGCTCGGCTCCTTCCACCTCAAGGCCGTCTTCGCCATCCCCCTGCTGCTCGTCCTGGTCACCGTCCTGTACTTCCCCGTCCGTGAGCGCCTGCGTTCCCTGGCGACGGTGTTCGGCGCGTACGCGGTCATGGCGGGCGCCTACTCGATCCTGTTCCTCCTGCAGCTCGACCGCCTGCACGGCCAGGAGATCGGGGCGCCCTCCTCCGAGGTGGCCGGCCGGGCCATGGCGCGGATGCTGGGCGTCACCCTCCCGGTGCTCGCGGCAGGGGGACCCGGGCCCTGGTGGTACAAGTTCTACGCGGTGCCGCCGCAGGCGATGGTCGGCGCGGCCTGGGCGCTCATCGGGGTGGTCGTCGCCGTCACCCTGCTCCTCAGGCGGGGAGCGTGGAAGGCGTGGCTGATCCTCTGCCTCTATCCGCCCCTCCTCATGGTGCCGATCCTGGCCGGACGCTCCCTGGACCGGGCCCTGGGCGAGGAGGCCCGCTACCTCGCGGACGTGACCCCGGTGATCGCCCTCTGTCTGGGGCTGGCGATGCTCCCGCTGCTGGGCGAGGCGCGCCCGTACCGCTGGCGGATCCCGGCCCGCGTCGCCGGGACCGGCTGCGCGTTGCTGGCGATGACGGTCGCCGCCTTCTCCGTCTACTCCGCGCACAGATACGTGATGGGGACGGAGCCGGGGCGGGCCGAGATCCGCTCCTACCTCGCCTCGGTGCGGGCCACGCTCGCCTCCGCCCCGCCGGGCAGTGACATCTATCCCCAGCAGACGCCCTACGACCAGTTCGGCTTCGGGTACGGGGACGAAGGGCTCAGCCACCTCACCCTCAGCCCGCTCGCCCCGCCCGAACTCGCCGCCCTCATGCGCAACCCCCGGCCCGCCGTCGCCCCGCTCGTGCTCGACCCCACCGGGCGCCGCCTCGTCCCGGTCCGCCTCACCGGCCCCTACGTCGCCGCTCCCGGCGGCTGCTTCCCCCAGTTGGGCGGCACGATCTCGATCCCCCTCGCGCACAAGGGCGGCATGGTCGTCCTCGGCCTCGACTACCGCTCCACCGCCAGGACGGCGGCCTACGTGCAGGTGGGGGAGCAGGAGGTCGAGATCGTCCTCGAACAGGGAACCGGCAGGATCCACATCCCCTTCACCGCCCCCGGCGCCTCGGTACGGATGGAGGTCCTGTCCGCCGACACCCGGGTCTGCGTCATCGGCGGCCTCTTCGGAGGCCCGGTCCCGGGCTAGAGGGGCGGCTCCGAAGCGCGGTCGGTGATCGGTGGTGCGGTCGCGCCGGAGCGCGACGTCCTCTTCTTTTGCCGTGATAGGTATGACTTTTGCTGGTTTTCGGCATATACGTATGGGCAAGTGGAAAATCTTGCTTTAGATTACGGCCAGAGCGGCATTAACTCCTCCCCGTCACAGCGAATCAGGTCCGGCATCCGCCATCCGATCAGTCACACCGGCGGTGCCGCATCCCCCACGCCGCGCCGAAAAGCGGCCTCCTCACCGAGATGGAACGGTCATGCGGAAATCCCCCCTGTTATCCGTCTTACTGCTCACCGCGCTCTCATGGCTCGCCGTACCCGCTCAAGCACACGTGGCAGTGCCGCCACAGGTGCCGGGCGTCACCCTGCGCACCTACGACGTCCAGGTCGAACTGTCCAAGCTCTGCACGCTCAAGCCCGGTCAGACACCCAACGTGGACAAGCTGATGCCCACGATCGACTGGAGCTCCGACGCCGACTTCGGCCTGACCGACATGTTCGTCACCGAGGCGATCGGCAACATCTCCATCGCCACCGCGGGCACCTACGAGTTCCGGCTCACCAGCGACGACGGCTCTCGGCTGCGCATCGACGACACCGTCGTGATCACCAACGACGGGCGGCACGGGCCGATCGCCGTGGACGGCACGATCACCCTGACCACCGGTTACCACGCGTTGCGCGTCGACCACTTCGAGCACCTGTACGGCCAGCAGCTCAAGCTGGAGTGGAAACCACCGGGATCCTCGGGGTTCGCCCTCGTGCCGAACTCGGTGCTGAGCACGGACGCGGACGTGGTGCGGGTCACCGCCCCCGGGCGCAAGGAGTGCGAGAGCGGCGCCGACTCTCCGGGCGACGGGCTGCCGCTGGAGTCGGTACACCCCGACTTCACGCTCACCGACCTGCGACCGGAGGGTTTCCAGCCGCAGGTGACCGCGATGGACTGGCTGCCCGACGGCCGGTTGGCGGTCGCCACGTGGGGCGGCTCGGAAACCAAGCTCGGCGAGGTCTACCTGCTCGACAACGTCACGGGCAAGACCTCACCCGCGCAGGTGACCACCAAGAAGATCGCCGGTGGGCTCCAGGAGCCCATGGGGATCAAGTACGTGGATGGCAAGCTCTACGTCTCGGAGAAGTCCCGGCTGGTGGAGCTGAACGACACCGACGGCGACGAGGTCGCCGACAACCTCAGGACCGTGGCGACCTGGCCGTTCGGCGGCAACTTCCACGAGTTCGCGTTCGGGCTGCTCTACCGTGACGGCCACTTCTACATCAACCTCTCCGTCGCCATCAACTACGGCGGTGCCACCACCGACCCGCAACCGGCGCCGGACAGGGGCACGACCATCAAGGTCGACAAGGCCACCGGCAAGGTCGAGTACGTCGCCGGCGGCCTGCGCACGCCCAACGGGCTCGGCTGGGGCCCGAACGACGACCTGTTCGTCATGGACAACCAGGGCGGCTGGCTGCCCGCCTCGAAACTGGTGCACGTCAAGAAGGACCGGTTCTTCAACCACTACACCAACCCCGACGGCCGGTTCGACGACAACGTGGTGAGCGCGCCCGTGCTCTGGCTGCCGCACAACGAGATCGCCAATTCCCCCAGCACGCCACTGCTCATGAAGCAGGGCAGGTACGCGGGGCAGATGCTGTTCGGCGACGTCACCTACGGCGGGATCCAGCGCGGCTACCTGGAGAAGGTCAACGGCGAGTACCAGGGCGCGGTCTTCCGCTTCACCCAGGGCCTTGAGGCGGGGGTCAACCGGATCAGCCTGGGGCCCGACGGCGCCGTCTACGCCGGAGGTCTCGGCGCCGGCGGAAACTGGGGCCAGCCGGGCAAGCTCACCTACGGACTGCAGAAGCTGACCCCCGGCGATGACAAGACCTTCGACATCCTGAAGATGCGCGCGATCGAGGGCGGCTTCGAGCTGCAGTACACCCAGCCGCTGTCGGCCGAGACCGCCGCGTCGCTGGCGGCGAGGTACCAGGCCACCCAGTGGCGGTACGCCGCGGCCTCCACCTACGGTGGCCCCAAGGTGGACGAGGAGCCGCTGACCGTCACCTCCGCGGACCTGAACCCCAGCGGTAAGAAGGTCACGCTGAAGATCGCCGGTCTCAAGCCGGGGCGCGTGGTGCACCTGCGGTCGCCGCGCCCGTTCAGTTCGGCGTCGGGGCAGCCGCTGTGGAGCACCGAGGCCTGGTACACGCTCAACTCGATGGTCGACGGTCCGGAGACGGACACCGTGTACGAGGCGGAGAGCGCCTCGCACAGCGGCGGCGCGAAGCTGAACACCGATCATCTGAGCTACTCGGGAAGCGGCTTCGTCGACGGTTACCAGAGCGTGGGAGCGGCCACGCAGTTCGCCGTGCACGCGGCCAGGGAGGGCACGTACCACGTCGGCCTGCGCTACTCCAACGGCCCGAACCCCGCGCCCGGCACCAAGTCCCTGAGCGTGTACGTCAACGGGACCAAGGTCAGGCAGGTGCCGCTGCCCACCACGGAGACCTGGGACCTGTGGGCCACCCGGGTCGAACCGCTCGCGTTGAAGGAGGGCGCCAACCTCATCGCCTACAGGTTCGACAGCGGTGACGTGGGCCACGTCAACCTGGACTCCATCACCGTGGCCGCGCAGCGGGTGTTCGAGGCGGAGAACGCCACGCTGGCCGGTGGCGCGAAGGCGAACCAGAACCACCAGGGCTACACCTACAAGGGCTTCGTCGACGGCTACTGGAACCAGGGCGCGAGCACGTCGTTCTCCGTGTGGTCGGACACGACCGGCACGCACAACGTGGGGCTCCGCTACGCGGCCGACGTCGGCAGGTCGTTGAGCTTGTACGTCAACGGGACCAAGGTCAGGCAGGTGCGGCTGGCCGCCACCGGCGGCTGGGACGCCTGGGCCGTCCAGACGGAGCCGCTCAACCTGAACCGGGGCACGAACACGATCGCCTACAGGTACGACTCCGGCGACACGGGCAACGTCAACCTCGACCACATCACCGTGTCGAAGGCGGAGCGGATCACGCTGTTCGACGGGTCCAGTCTGGCGGCGTGGGAGAAACGGGCCGGCGGGACGGCGACCTGGCCGATCGCGAACGGCTCCGTGGAGTCCTACGGCGGCGACATCCGCACCCGGCGGACGTTCGGCGACTTCAAGCTCCACGCCGAGTGGTACGAGCCGGACTACCCGCCGGACGTGACCGGCCAGCAGCGGGGCAACAGCGGCATCTTCCTCCAGGAACGCTACGAGATCCAGGTCCTGGAGTCGTACGGTGACACCACGCCGGCCGCCAACGAGGCGGGCGCGATCTACAACAAGCGCGCGCCCGACCGCAACATGGCCACCGCCTCGGGAACGTGGCAGACCTACGACATCACCTTCCGCGCGGCCCGGTATACCAGCGCGGGAGTGAAGACCGACAACGCCCGGGTCACGGTCGTCTGGAACGGCGTGGTGGTGCACGACGACGTGGCCGTCGACGGCGGCACGGGCGACCACATCCCGGAGAGCGTGGCCTCGGGCGGGATCCGCCTTCAGGACCACGGCGACGCCGGCGAGAACCCCCGCTTCCGCAACATATGGATCGAACCTGTCTCCTGACCTCATCCGCTCAGCAGGCCGTCCCGCTCTCCGCGCGGGGCGGCCTGCCCTGTGCATGGGGCCACCCACCGGGCCGTGAGCGCACCGCGACGCCCTCGTCCTTCCCGCCGTTCGTCCGGGAACCGGGCTCCGCCCGTGGCGGTGCCGTTCACGCCGGTTCGGGCCGTACCGCCTCCCCGGCCAGCTCCTGGACACCCTTGAGGAGCCTGTCCACGTCGGACTCGTCGGTGTACGGCGCGATTCCGGCCCGGATGGCGCCGGTGTCGCCGAGGCCCAGGCGGCGGGAGCACTCCAGCGCGTAGAAGCTGCCCGCGGGGGCGTTGACGCCGCGTTCGGCCAGGAAGCGGTAGGCGTCGGCGGACCTGACGTGGTCGACGGAGAACAGGGTCGTGGGGGTGCGGGCGCGCGACGCCGCGCCGTAGAAGGTCACTCCGGCGATCTCGGCCAGCCCTGCGTCGAGCCGTTCGAGCAGGATCCTCTCGTGCTCCTCCAGCGCGGCCATCGAGCCTTCCAGGCGTTCGCGCCTGGTCCCCTCACCCGGTACGAGCCCGGCGAGGAAGTCGACCGCCGCCGTCGTGCCGGCGAGCAGTTCGTAGGGCAGCGTGCCCAGCTCGAAGCGTTCGGGCACCGCGTCGGTGGCGGGGAGCAGCTTGTCGGGGTGGACGCTCTCCAGCAGGCCGGGGTCGGCGGCGAGCACGCCCAGGTGCGGGCCGAGAAACTTGTACGGCGAGCAGGCGTAGAAGTCGGCGCCCAGCCGTCCGACGTCGACCAGGTTGTGCGGCGTCAGGTGCACGCCGTCGACGTAGAGCAGCGCCCCGGCCGCGTGCACCCGTTCGGCGATCGCCGAAATGTCCGGACGGCTGCCCAGCAGGTTCGACGCGGCCGTGACGGCCACCAGCCGGGTGCGCCCGCCGAGCAGGTGGGCGATCGTGTCGACGCTCAGCTCGCCGCTTTCCGGGTCGAAGTCGGCCCGGCGTACCGTGACCCCGCGCGCCTCGGCGGCATGCACCCAGGGCCGGATGTTCGCGTCGTGGTCCAGGGTGGTGACCACGACCTCGTCACCGGGTCCCCACTCCTTGGCGAGCGCGCGGGCCATGTCGTAGGTGAGCTGGGTCATGCTCCGGCCGAACACGACGCCGCCCGGGGTGGCGCCGAGCAGGTCGGCCATCGCCTGGCGCGCCTCGGCCACGATCCCGTCGGCGCGCCGCTCGGCGGCGGTCTCGGCCCCCCGGTTGGAGACGGCGGCCCGCAGCGCACCGGCCACGGCCTCCGCGACCGGCTCGGGCACCTGCGACCCCCCGGGCCCGTCGAAGTGCGCCGCACCCTCGTCCAACGCGGGAAAGTGCGCCCGTACAGCCGCCACGTCGTATGCCACAAAACCTCCAGGACCGCTGCCGGCCATCGGTGTTCTTGTCAGGCGTCCCCATTGGAGCGGAACGTGGCCAGAGTACTTCGTCAGGTTGATTTGGGTAGGTGGTGTGCCGGCTGGGGCGGGCAGGGGACGCGCTGGTCCACGCGTGGACGAGGGCTTGGAGCGTGGACGGCACCCGGGTCATTCGCCCCGGTAGGAGGGTGGGCGCTTCTCGCGGAAGGCGCGGGAGCCCTCCTTGGCGTCCGCCGAGCCGATGACCGGCCAGCCGACGGCGTCGGAGACCTTCAGTGCCTCGGCCTCGGGCATGCCCAGGGTCTCGCGGTAGGCGCGGAGGATGGCCTGGACGGCGAGGGGGCCGCACTCGGCGATCTGGGTGGCGATCTCCAGGGCGGTCGTGAGTGCCTCCCCGTCGGGGACGACCCGGTTGACCAGGCCCATGGCCAGTGCCTCCCGCGCGGTGACGGCGCGGCCGGTGAGCAGGATGTCCATCGCGAAGGCGTACGGGATCTGGCGGGGCAGGCGGATCGCGGAGCCGCCCATGGGGAAGAGGGCGCGGCGGGCCTCGAACAGGCCGAGGGTGGCGGACTCGGCGACCACCCTCATGTCGGTGCCGACGAGCAGTTCGGTGCCCCCGGCCACGGCGTATCCCTCGACCGCGCAGACGATCGGTTTCGTCGGCAGCGCGCCGGAGTCGCGGAGCAGGCCCTTCCAGTGGAAGTCGGGGATGGCCGCGGCGCGCTCCCTGACCCGGGCGTCCTGCGAAGGGGTGCCCATCGCCTTCAGGTCGGCGCCCGCGCAGAACGTCCCGTGCGCGCCGGTGAGGACGGCGACGCGGACCTCGGGCTCCTCGGAGACGTACGCCCAGGCGTCGGCCAGGCCGACCAGCATGTCGGTGGAGAGCGCGTTCCTCGCCTCCGGCCGGTCCATGGTGACGACCACGACGTGACCGTCACGCTCGATCCGGCAGTGCGGTGTGCTGATCGGCAGGAGTTCCACGGGACGACCTCCGTTGGTTCAACCAGGTGCCTGGTGGGGGAAATTCTGGACGCGTGCCGGCTCCCGTGCGGTGTGGCCGCCCGGGGACCGTTCGCTCCCGCGCGGTGAGGGGGCGTTCGCTCCCGTGCGGGGGGTGGGAGCGGGGTCTCGGCGACGCCGGGAGGGACGTCTCCGAGGAGGGCCGATCCCACGCGGAAAGAGTGGGCCTGTGCTGGGTCAAGCGCTTGCTAGGCGCACCTCCCGAGGTTAGTCTGCCCATGCGCACAAGAACAGATTCTTGTTCTATATACCCCGTTCCGCCAGGGCTTGTCGCGATAAAGAGAACGTGATGCACTTCGGTGTACCGGGGCCTTTCCAGCGAAAGGATGTCCGATGGGTACGCTCGGTTTCTGGAGACTGGCGCAGGCGGACCCCGACTGGGTGGCCGCCGTCGACCCGGACGGCGCGGAACATCGCGCCGGTGACCTCCTCGCCCGTGCCAACCGTCTCGTCCACGGCCTGAGAGAGCTCGGCCTCCAGGCGGGCGACGGCATCTGCGGCCTCGTGCCCAACGGCTCCGACGGGCTCGTCCTCTATCTCGCCGCCCTGCAGGCCGGCTGGTACTACACGCCGATCAACTGGCACCTCACCGGCCCCGAGATCGGCTACATCGTCGCCGACAGCGAGGCCCGGGCCTTCTTCGTCGACGAGCGGTACGCCGAGGAGGGCCTGCGCGGCGCCGCCGAGTCGGGCATCGCCCCCGAGCGGGTCTTCGCGTTCGGGCGGGTGGAGGGCGTGCGGCCCGTCTCCGAGCTGACCGAGGGGCGCCCCGAGGCCGCACCCGCCGACCGTACGGCGGGCGCCACCATGCACTACACCTCCGGAACCACCGGCAGGCCCAAGGGGGTGCGGCGCCCGCTCAGCGGCATGGACCCGGACGACGCCGCCGAGCTGATGACGTTCCTGCTCACCCTGTTCGGCATCACCCCCGGCAAGGAGAACGTCCACCTCGTCACCTCGCCGAACTACCACACCGCCGTCACCCAGTTCGGGGGGACGGCCCTGCACATGGGGCACACGCTCGTCTACATGGACAAATGGGACGCCGAGGAGACGCTCCGGCTCTGCGAGAGGTACCGCGTCACCAACTCGCACCTCGTCCCCACCCACTTCAAGCGCCTGCTCGCCCTCCCCGCCGACGTGAGGTCGAAGTACGACCTCTCCTCCCTGCGGTGGATGATCCACGCCGCGGCCCCGTGCCCGGTCCCCGTCAAGTGGGCGATGCTGGAGTGGTGGGGTGACTGCGTCTACGAGTACTACGCGGCCACCGAGGGCGGCGGCACCATCGCCACCCCGCAGGACTGGAGGAGCCGTCCCGGCACCGTCGGCACCGCCTGGCCGATCAGCGAGCTGCTCATCGTGGACGAGAACCTGGAGCCCGTGCCGGCGGGGACCCCCGGAACCGTCTACATGAAGATGCGGGGCCTCAGCTTCGAGTACAAGGGCGACCCGGCGAAGACCGAGGCCAACCGGCTGCGCGACCACTTCACCGTCGGCGACATCGGCTACCTGGACGAGGACGGCTTCCTCTTCCTCTGCGACCGCAAGGCCGACATGATCATCTCCGGCGGGGCGAACATCTACCCCGCCGAGATCGAGAACGAGCTGATGGTCCACCCCAAGGTCGCGGACGTGGCCGTGTTCGGCATCCCCGACGAGGAGTGGGGCGAGCAGATCAAGGCCGTGGTCGAGCCCGCGCCCGGCGTCGCACCCTCGCCCGAGCTCGCCGCCGAGCTCGTCGAGTCGCTGAGGGGCCGCCTGTCGACGATGAAGTGGCCGAGATCCGTCGACTTCGTCACGGAGATGCCCCGCGAGCCCAACGGCAAGCTCCTCAAACGCAAGCTGCGTGACCCGTACTGGAAGGGACGCGAACGTGCCATCTAGCGAAGACCCCCCGGCACCGCTGCGGGCACGGCACGTACTGGAGTTCCCCGGCGGATACACGCGCACGACGGGACCGGTGATCGGGCGCTTCCTCACCGAACTGCGCGACGGGCGGCTCTTCGGGGTCCGCACGGCGGCGGGACGCACGCTGGTGCCGCCGCTGGAGTACGACCCCGAGACCGGCGACGCGGTGACCGAGGAGTTCGTCGAGGTCGGCCCCGCGGGCACCGTGGAGAGCTGGGCCTGGGTGACCGTCCCCAGGAAGGGCCACCCGCTGGACCGGCCGTTCGCCTGGGCCCTGATCCGGCTGGACGGCGCCGACACCTCGCTGGTGCACGCGGTGGACGCCGGAGATGTCAGGGCGATGCGCCCGGGGCTGCGGGTGCGCCCCCGCTGGCGGGCCGAGCGCACCGGCCACATCACCGACATCGAGAGCTTCGTTCCCGAGGTCACCAGGATCGTCTCCGAGGTCCGCGCCGAGTACACGGTCACGCCGGGGCTCGCGCTGCGCCGCTTCCTGGAGGGGGTCGCAGAGGGCGTCCTCATCGGCTGCCGGTGCGGCACCTGCCACAAGGTCTACGTGCCCTACCGGCTCTCCTGTCCCGAGTGCGGGGTCTCGATCACCGAGGAGGTGGTCGTCCCGGACACCGGCACGATCACCACCTTCGCCATCAACAACCTGCCCGACCCACGGGCCCCCGAGGTGCCGTTCGTCTCGGCGTACATCCAGCTCGACGGCACCGACATCCCGATGATCGCCCTGGTCGGCGGGATCGCGGCCCACGAGGTGCGCCAGGGCATGCGGGTGCGGGCCGTCTGGGTGCCGCAGGAGGAGCGGACGATGTCCATGTCGAACATCAAGTGGTTCGCCCCCACCGGCGAGCCGGACGTGGAGCTGTAGATGCGGGAGATAGCGGTCGTCGCGTTCGCGCAGACCCGGCACAGCGCCGTCGACGAGGGACAGAGCGAGGCCGAACTCATCCTGCCCCCGCTGGAGGAGGTGAGGGCCGCGACCGGGCTGCGCAGGTTCGGCTTCACCTGCTCGGGGTCGTGCGACTACCTGGCGGGCGCGCCGTTCTCGTTCGTCTCCGCGCTCGACGCGCTCGGCGCCTGGCCGCCGATCTCGGAGAGCCACGTCGAGATGGACGCCGCCTGGGCGCTGTACGAGGCGTGGGTCAGGCTCCAGCACGGCGACGTCGACTCGGCCCTGGTCTACGGCTTCGGCAAGTCCTCCCAGGGGGACCTTCGGGAGATCATGACGCTCCAGCTGGACCCGTACTACCTGGCTCCCCTCGGGCTGGACCAGGTCTCCTTCGCCGCGCTGCAGGCGTCGGCCACCGGGGCGAAACGGGCCGAACTCGACGAGATCGTGCGGCGCAGCCGGGCCGACGGGAGGGCGAACCCCTACGCCCTCGACCTGCCGGACCCCTCGGGCGAGGACGCGGAGGTCGCGCCGCTGCGGCCGTACGACGTCGCCCCGATCACCGACGGCGCCGCCGCGGTGGTGCTGGCGGCCGGAGAGCTGGCCAGGGAGCTGTGCGAGCGGCCCGCGTGGATAACGGGGATCGCCCACCGCATCGAGCCGCACTACCTGGGCATGAGGGACCTCGCCCGGTCGGCCTCCGCCGCCGACGCCGCACGCGCGGCGGGGGCGGGCAAGGGTGACGTCGACGTGGCCGAGCTGCACGTCCAGTTCAGCCACGAGGAGCTCATCCTGCGCGAGGCGCTGGAACTCGGTGAGGGCACACGCGTCAACCCGAGCGGCGGCCCCCTCGCCGCGAACCCGGTCATGGCCACCGGCCTCATCAGGATCGGCGAGGCGGCCGCCCGGGTCATGGACGGCACCGCGAGCCGCGTCCTCGGGCACGCCACGAGCGGACCCTGTCTCCAGCACAACCTCGTCACCGTGATGGAGGCGTGAACGACCATGGGTAACCCCTGCGCGGTCATCGGTGTCGGCCAGACCCACTACACGACCAAGCGACGTGACGTCTCCCTCGCCGGGCTGGTCCGCGAGGCGGCCCTGCGCGCGCTCCAGGACGCGGGCCTGACCTGGAAGGACATCGACGCGGTCGTCATCGGCAAGGCCCCCGACCTGTTCGAGGGCGTGATGATGCCCGAGGCGTACCTCGCCGACGCGCTGGGCGCCGCGGGCAAGCCGATGATGCGGGTCCACACGGCGGGCTCGGTCGGCGGGTCCACCGCGCTCGTCGGCGCCTCGCTCATCCAGGGCGGCGTGCACGACCGGGTGCTGGTGGTGGCGTTCGAGAAGCAGTCGGAGTCCAACGCGACCTGGGCCCTGTCCACCCACCTGCCGTTCAGCGCCTCGCTCGTCGTCGGCGCGGGAGGCTACTTCGCCCCGCACATCCGCGAGTACATCCGCCGCTCCGGCGCCCCCGAGCACATCGGCCACCTGGTGGCCGTCAAGGACCGGCGCAACGCGCTGAAGAACCCGTACGCCCACCTGAGGATCCCCGGCATCGACCGCAAGATGGTCGAGTCGACCCCGATGCTCTGGGAGCCGATCCGCTACCTCGACACCTGCCCGTCCTCCGACGGCGCCTGCGCGATGGTGCTGGCCGCGCAGGACAAGCTCACCGACAGCACCCCCGCCTGGGTGCTCGGCGCGGCGACCCGCTCCGAGCCGATCTTCCGCGCCGGTCGCGACACCGTGAACCCGCAGGGCGGCAAGGACTGCGCGGCCGACGTCTACCGGCAGGCCGGGATCACGGACCCGCGCAGGGAGATCGACGTGGCGGAGGTGTACGTGCCCTTCTCCTGGTACGAGCCGATGTGGCTGGAGAACCTCGGCTTCGCCGCCGAGGGGGAGGGCTGGAAGCTCACCGAGTCCGGAGCGACCGCCCTGGACGGCGACATCCCGTGGAACGCCTCGGGCGGTGTGCTGTCGAGCAACCCGATCGGCGCCTCGGGGCTGATCCGGTTCGCCGAGGCGGCGCTCCAGGTGCGAGGGATGGCGGGGGAGCACCAGGTGGACGGCGCCCGGCGGGCGCTCGGGCACGCCTACGGGGGCGGCGCGCAGTTCTTCGCGATGTGGATGGTCGGCAGCGACAAACCCTGATCCCCCAGGAGGGGTGCGAATGGAGTTCAACCACGCGGATCTGTTCGAAGGACTCGCCGACGCGATCGGGGACCGCACGGCCGTCGTCTGCGGCGACCGCCGCGTGACCTACGCCGAGCTGGACGCGCACGCCAACCGGCTCGCCCACTTCCTGGAGAGCAGGGGAGTGCGCGCCGGGCAGCACGTCGGAATACACCTCTACAACGGCATCGAGTACGTGGCCGGACTGCTCGCCACCCTCAAGATCCGCGCCGTGCCGGTCAACGTGAACTACCGCTACGTCGAGGCGGAGCTGCTCTATCTCTACCGGGACTCCGACATCGTCGCCCTGCTGTTCGACGTGGAGTTCGACGCCCGGGTGGCGGCCACGGCCCCCGACGCCCCCGCCCTGCGACACCTGATCGCCGTGGGAGGGCCGTCCCAGGTCGAGGGCGCGGTGCCGTACGAGGAGGCGCTCGCCGGGCAGCCGGAGACGCGCGGATTCCCCGAACGCTCGGGCGACGACCTCTACATCATCTACACCGGCGGCACGACCGGCATGCCCAAGGGCGTGATGTGGCGTACCGAGGACCTGTTCTTCGCCTTCGGTGGCGGCAACCCCTACGGCGAGCCGCGCGCCACCCCCGGCGAGGTGATCGAGGCGGCCTCGGCCGCGGGCGAGATGACCATGATGGCCGCGGCGCCGCTGATGCACGGCGCCGCCCAGATGGGCACCTTCATCACCTGGTGCATGGGCGGCACGATCGCGTACGTCCGTAGGTTCGACGCGGCCGAGGTGCTGCGGACGATCGAGCGGGAGAGGGTCCTCACGCTCAACATCACCGGGGACGCGATGGCCCGTCCGCTCGCCGACGAGATCGCCGGCGGAGGCTACGACCTGTCCTCGCTGTTCGCGCTGAGCTCCACCGGCGCGATCCTCAGCGGTTCGGTACGCGAACGGCTGGAGGAACTGCTGCCCGGCAAGATGATCATCGACAGCTTCGGCTCCACCGAGTCCGGCTACACCGCCTCGGCGGTTCCCGGATCCTCCCCCGAGTCCGGGCTGCGCTACCAGGCGAACCCGCACGCCGGCCTCGCCGTGCTCAACGAGTCGCTGGAACCGGTCAAGCCGGGCTCTGACGAGCTGGGCACCGTGGCCAGGAGCGGCCGGATCGCCTCCGGCTACTACAAGGACGAGGCCAAGACGGCCCGCACCTTCGTGACGGACAAGGACGGGGTCCGCTGGCTGCTCACCGGAGACATGGCCAAGGTCGAGGAGGACGGCACCATCGCGGTCTTCGGCCGGGGCTCCGCGTGCATCAACACCGGCGGGGAGAAGGTCTTCCCCGAGGAGGTCGAGGCGGTGCTCAAGGGCCACCCGGCGGTCTTCGACGCGGTCGTGACCGGCATCCCGGACGAGCGGTGGGGCACCCGCGTCGCGGCGGTGATCGAGCCGCGTCCCGGCACGGCGCCGACGGCCGAGGAACTCGACGCCCACTGCCGGGAGAAGATCTCCGGCTACAAGGTGCCCAGGACCTTCGCCTTCGTCGACGAGATGGTCCGCTCCCCGGCGGGCAAGGCCGACTACCGCTGGGCCAGGACGACCGCCGAGGCCGCCCGTTCCTGACGGTTTCACCGGGTCACTCCTCCCGCACGTCACCGGCTCTCCTGGCCGGAGGCCGTCAGGACGTCGCCCTGTTCGTCGCCGGGGGCCGCTGGACGGGCTGGGCTGTCGTGCTGCCGGAAGCGCGGCGTGGACCGGCCGGACACAAGATCACTGCGCGGCTGCGGTGAAAGACTCAGCAGGGGGGGCGCTGGGGCTGTCTCGGCCGTATCGCTCGACGAGCGCGTTGCCGATCAAGGTGAGGTGGTCTCGCACACCAGGCGGGCCGGTCACTTCGAGCCATTCGACCAGTCCGGCGAGCTCGCCCGCGAGCGCGTACTCGTTGTAGCCGCGGATCACGACCTCGATGCGGCCGTCGACCGTGGAACCTCCAACCTCAAGCCGGTCCCCGAGCGTCATTCGGAGCTTGCCGATCCCTTCGGGAGTGCACACGGCCTGGATTTCGAGGGGTGTTCGCCTTCGGTCGACTGCGTCGGCGATCTCCCTCCAGCTCTCGGCAAGGTCGAACCCCTCTGGCCGGTGCACGGGATCGTCGGTCGGCTCGACGGATGACACGCGATCGATCCGGAACGTCCGCCGACCGGCGTCGGTGTTGGTGACGAGGTACCACGTCGGCCCTTTGGCGACGATGCCCAGCGGGTGGACGGTTCTCTCGGTTTCGGTGCCTTCGCGGTCGACGTAGCCGAGCCGCACCTGGACGCCGCGGATCACCGCGTCCTGGAGTTCGTCGAGGAAGCGAGGTGGCCGGCGCTCGACCCAGCTCGCCCCCCATCGTTGCGGGTCCATGACCAACGACGACGCCGCCGCCTCGGCCTGCACCCGGAAGGGCTCCGGCAGGGCGTGGACGAGCTTGCGCAGAGCCGCTTTCACGGCCGGCGTCGCAGTCGAGACCGGGCTGGCAACCAGGAACAGGGCGCGGGCCTCACTCGCGGTCAACCCGGACAGGTCGGTGCGGGCGCCGCCCACGAGGCGCCAGCCGCCGCTTCGGCCCTGCATGGAGTACACCGGCACCCCGGCCATGGCCAGGGCGTCGAGGTCGCGGCGGGCGGTGCGCTCGGAGACCTCCAGTTCTCGGGCGACCTCTGCCGCCGTCACCTGCTCGCGCCGTTGCAGCAAGAGGAGGATGGCCACCAGCCGGTCGGTTCGCACGCCGACAACACTTTCACGTAAAACCGGTCATGGGGTGACCGGTTTCGGTTGGCAGGATGGCGACATCACCTCACCGACGAGGTCGACCACAGGCGAACACCCCCGGCCCGTCAGGGGTGCGCCGACGTCGTCTCCGGGAACCTTCGTCGCCCGATCACTCCGAAAAGACAGAGGAAACGCGATGCCCAATCCAACCGATTTTCCCAAGCCCACCCTTGTTCCGGTCAACGGTGTGGAACTCGAAGTCTTCGAGGCGGGCCGAGAAAATGCGGGAAAACCCATCGTGCTCTGCCACGGCTGGCCGGAGCACGCCTTCTCCTGGCGGCACCAGATGCCCGTCCTCGCCGCTGCCGGCTACCACGTCATCGCACCGAACCAGCGGGGTTACGGCAACTCGTCCCGCCCGGCCGAAGTGACGGACTACGACATCGAACACCTGTCGGGTGACCTCGTCGCACTCCTCGACCACTATGGATACGAAGACGCCGTCTTCGTCGGCCATGACTGGGGTGCGTTCGTCGTCTGGGGACTGACCCTGTTGCACCCCGACCGTGTGAACAAGGTGATCAACCTGAGCCTGCCCTACCCCGAGCGCGGAGAGAAGCCCTGGATCGAGTCCATGGAGGACATGCTCGGCGGCGACTTCTACTTCGTCCACTTCAATCGACAGCCGGGCGTCGCGGACGCCGTGTTCGAAGACAACACATTCCAGTTCCTCCGCAACATCTACCGGAAGAACGAGCCCCCCAGAGAGCCTCAGCCGGGCATGGCGCTGATCGATCTCGCCAGAGCGGAAACACCGCTCGGCGAGCCCATCATGAGCGACGGCGAACTGGCCGTCCTCGTCTCCGCCTTCGAATCATCGGGATTCACGGGCGGCATCAACTGGTACAGGAACCTCGACCGCAACTGGCACCTGCTGGCGGACGTGGACCCGATCATCCGACAGCCCGCACTCATGATCTATGGCGACAGGGATCTGGTCGCACGGGGTGAGAACCTGGCGGAGTTCGTGCCCAACGTGGAGGTGGTCAGCCTTGATTGCGGTCACTGGATCCAGCAGGAGAAGCCGGAAGAAACGAACCGAGCGATTGTGAAGTGGCTGGAACAGCAGGACGCCACCTGACCGCGATATGACAGGCCGACATCCGGGAAGTGGCCGGTCCGCTCGACACCGAAGACGTACGTGACCTCTGCAACCCCGGTAATCGGTCGTTGTCTGCGATAGCTATCATGATCGTCTCCGCCGCCGACTTCTGCCCCCGGACCCCTCGCTCAGTAGGGCGTGAACCGCTCTGGCCCGCGATCCGTTTCCGGAAGGTGATGCGTTTTCTGCGGACCGTCGTCCCGCTCCTCCTCATGGTCGGCTGCTCGGGGACCACCACCGTCGCCGTCGAGACCACCGCGCCGGCCGGGGAACGGCCGGGTGCCGTCGTCGTTCGGTACGTCAGCTGCGGTGGGATGACGTGCGAGGGCGGCGACAGCATGAGCGTCACCGCCGACGGGCGGGCCGGCTCGCTGCGTGACGGAGAGCTGGTCGTCGTGCCCCTCCCGGCGGCCGAGTTGCGTGACCTGCGGGCCGGGCTGGTCGAGTCCCTGGCCGGGAGGGAGGGCACGCTCGACCGTACCGGAGGGGCCACCGACCAGCCCTTCGCGGTCGTCACCGTGGTGGACTCCGCAGGCAGGACCCACGAGACCCGGCTGGAGGGGACGCCGACGGCGGAGGACGCCCCGGTCGTCGCCGCGACCGAGCGCCTCTCGAAGCTGACCGCGCGGATCCGCGCCACCGGCACGCCCGATGTCACCGCGCCGGTCACGGTGACGATGTACGAGGACCCGAGCACCAGGCCCATCCGGCAGGCGACCTGGCCCGAGGGGATCACCACCCCGATCGAGGCCGCGTCCGGCGGCAACTTCGGCACCGCGACCTATCGGGGAGACGAGGCGAAGGCGCTGCGTACCGCCCTGGGCAAGGCAGGGGAGAACGTGACGGTGACCGCCGGGGGCAAGACCCTCATCGCCCGCTGGGAGGCCGTGCTTCCTTGATCTAGGGAAAGCGCTTACCGTTGACGGGTAGCCTGGCGTGGCAGGCTCCGCTGAGGAAAGGCTTTCGTGGTGATCCACTCAATCGACCCCAGGACCGGTGAGTCCTTCGGAGATCCCTTCCCCCTCACCTCGGACGACGAGGTGGACGCGAGCGTCGCGGCGGCTCTCGCGGCCGGGCCCGCCTGGCGTTCCGCGGACCGGGCGGCGGCGCTGGAGGCGGTGGCGGCGGCGCTGGAGGGAGGCGTCGAGGAGCTCTGGCGGGCCGCCGACGCGGAGACCGCGCTCGGGGAGACCAGGCTGCGCGGGGAGGTGGCGCGGGCCGCCGGTCAGTTCCGGCTCTTCGCCCAGGTGCTGCGGGACGGCGGGCACGTGGAGGCGGTGATCGACCACGCGACGGCCCAGCCGCCGGTCCCCGACCTGCGGCGGATGAACCACCCGCTGCCCGGCGTGGCCGGGGTCTTCGCGGCGAGCAACTTCCCCTTCGCCTTCTCGGTCGCGGGCGGCGACACGGCCTCCGCGCTGGCCGCCGGATGCCCGGTGGTGGTCAAGGCCCACGACGGGCACCCCGGCACGTCGGAGCTGTCCTGGCAGATCATCCGGGGCGCCCTGCCCGACCCGGCGCTGCTCGGTCTGGTCCGCGGGCTCGACGCGGGGAAGCGGCTCGCCCGGCACCCGTCCGTGGCGGCCGTCGGGTTCACCGGCTCCATCCCCGGTGGCAAGGCGATCCAGGCGCTCATCGCCGAGCGGCCCGACCCCATCCCGTTCTACGGCGAGCTGGGCAGCGTCAACCCCGTCGTCGTGCTGCCCTCGGCCGCCCGCGACGGCCTCGCCCAGGGGTTCGCCGCCTCGCTCACCCTCGGCACCGGGCAGTTCTGCACCAACCCCGGACTGGTGTTCGTCCCCGACGACGCCGACCTCCTGGCGTCCATCTCCAAGGCGGTCTCCGAGACCGCGGGCGGGCCGATGCTCACCGAGCGGATGCGGGGGGGCTTCCAGCACGGGCTGGCCAGGCTCGGCAGGCTCACCCCGCTCGCCGAGGGAAGGCCCGGCGAGGGGGCGTTCGCGGTGACCCCGCAGGTGTTCGTCACCGACCTGGCGACGTTCGCCGCCGACCTGCCGGAACTCGTGGAGGAGTGTTTCGGTCCGGCCGCCCTCGTGGTCGTCTACGCCGACGCCGCCGACCTGCCTGCCGTACTGGAGCGGCTGGACGGCTCGCTCACCGCCACGGTCCACGCGACCGACCCCGCCGAGGCGCGCGAGAGCGCCGAAGTGCTGCTCAGGAAGGCGGGGCGGCTGATCTGGAACGGCTGGCCGACCGGGGTGGCGGTCCGCTGGGCGATGCACCACGGCGGTCCCTGGCCCGCGAGCACGGCCGCCGCCCACACCTCGGTCGGCGCCGCCGCGATCCGCAGGTGGCTCGTGCCCACCGCCTACCAGGACTGGCCCGCCGAGCTCCTGCCGCCGGAACTGCGCGACGACAACCCCCTCGGCATCCCCCGCCGGGTCGACGGGGTCCTCGTGGAGGGGCACGCCTGACGCCTCCCGCCGGTCTTCGGACCGGTCAGAGAGCGGCGCGCCCCCCCACCGGCCCCGCCGATGCCTCTTCGGCGGGCCGGCTCTACCGGCCCGAGGGGAGAACCCGAGGACCGGACGGCTCGTGAACGACGGGCCGTCCGGGTCCGCGGTGCCGGGCCGACGCGTTCTCAGCCGATCTCGCCGACCCCCGCGTGCCGGGAGACCGAACGCTCCACCGACGCGGCCGGGTCGATCCCGGTGTGCAGGGCCGGGGTCCAGCCAGCGTCGGAGCCGAGGTCGGGGTCGTGGGCGGCGTTGTAGACGGAGACGAGGTCGACGGGGGAGACCTTGCCCCCGACACGGAGCAGGTTTCCCCTCGCGGTGAGGGCGGTGCCGCCCCAGTCGTAGAGGAGACTCGACGGGGCGACCGCCCGGCTCAGCCGGAAGAGGTTGTTCTCGGCGAAGATCTGCGACTGCACGCCCACACCGAGGGCGTACTCGAAGGTCGAGGCGTCGGGGATCTCGTAGTAGTTGTTGTAGACGTGCACCTGGCCGAAGCGCACGCGCGGGAGCCGCTGGAGCACGTTCTCGAAGTGGTTGTGGTGGAGGGTGACGTTCAGCTTGCCCGTGTCGTTCGCCGGGTTGTTGGTGGAGCCGATCAGCATCGTCTTGTCGTGGCCGGAGAACCGGTTCCAGGAGGCCGTGACGAAGTTGGAGGCGTGGGTGATGTCGAGCTGCCCGTCGTGCACCTGGTAGGGCCTGCCGAAACGCAACGGCTGCTTCGAGTCCGGGTTGTCGCCGTCGGTGAAGGTGTTGTGGTCCACCCACACGTGTGTCGAGCCGGTCACCGAGATGTTGTCGTACAGGGAGTTCCAGTTGCCCTCGGCGCCGTCGGTCGGGGTCCACCGGGGGAAGCAGTCGGCGGTGTCCTCGAAGAGGATGTTGCGGATGATGACGTTGTCGACCTTGTCGACGTGCAGGTTGACGCCGCGGATCCGCGCGTTCTTGCCGAGGCCGACGATGGTGGTGTTCGAGCCGACCTTGAGCCTGATGTTCGCGCTCTGCTTCGCGGCCGAGGCGACCCGCGCGTCCTCCAGCGGGCCCGAGGGGTCGCTCTCCCTGCCCCACACCGCCGGGTCGTACGCGGCGAGATAGCCCTCCAGGGTGTAGCCGCCGGTCGCGTAGTCGGCGCAGGTCCTGTCGGTGTCGATCGTCCCCTTCACGTAGATGATCTTTGGTGAGGGGGCGGCGAGCGCGGTGGCCAGTTCGGTGCGGGTGGAGACGGTGTGCACGTTCGACGCGGGCGCCGCGGCTCCACCGGTGGTGCCGGAGCCCTCGGCGGCCCAGCCGTCGTTCGCGGGCAGGGTCTGGCGGCCCAGGTCCGGCCTGCGCCCGGCGGCCTTCGACTCCGACTCCGACTCCGACTCCGACGAGGTCGTGGTCTCGGGGGCGCCGGTACTCAAGGAGGTGGCGGACGCGGCAGGGGCGGAGAGGACCGCCAGGGACAGCAGGGCGGTGAGCGCGACGGCTCGTTTCATGGTCTTCCTTCACGAGGTCAGGTGGGAGGGACGCTGCGGGGCAGGGCGGCAAGGCGCGTACGGCCCCGGGGTTTTTCCGGATACTGGAGCGGGCGCGCCCAGGTCAGGGGTGGGTGCGCCCGCTCCAGGGCATGCGCGGGTCCGGGTGAGGACGGGTGCGCCCTCGGGAACGACGCCCGCTTCCGGGCAAGGCCGCCTTGCGGCGCGGCCGAAGACGGGCACGCCCGATCCAGGGTTCTCGGGGTTTCGGTCAGGGGCGGGCACGCTCGCTCCAGGGCACGCGCAGTTCCGAGTAGAGCGCGAGCCGTTCCGCGCTCGCCGCCGTCACCTCGGCGATCCTGGGCAGCACCCGGCGCTCGTCGCCGACCTCCTGGAACACGTCCGGTATGGCGAGCGGTCGCGGCGCGAGCCGTACCGCCTCCAGGACGCGCATGAAACCCGCGGTCCTCTCCAGCGGTACGAGCAGTTCGGCGCCGTCGCGGAGGTGCGCGACGAGGTTCTCCAGCAGGTCGGTCCTGGGGTGGACGACCGAGGTCCCCGCGAACTCGACCCGGTCCTCGGTGTAGGTCAGCCGGATCCGCCCCCTCTCGCCGTGCACGATGAGGTACGGCTCGTGCCGCCGGTCCGCGCACAGTGAGGCCGCGACCGTCACCGTCGTCCCGTCGTCCATCCGCACCCGCGCGCACGAGGTGTCGTCCGCCTCGATCGCGTTGGCCCGGTAGAGCTCGACCTCGACGTTCTCCACCGCCGCGCCGGAGACGGCGAGCGCGGTCGCGGTGGCGTGCGCGAGCGGGTTGGTGAGAACGCCGTCGCCCGTGGGAACGCCGCCGGCCTCGCGCCTGCCCGCCCACGGCACCCGGTCGTAGTAGGAGTAGGGACGCTCCCACGCGCCCGCCGCGCCGATCCCGGTGACCTGGCCGATCGTTCCCTCCGCGACCATCCGCCGGATCGCGGGGATCGCCTCGGAGCCCAGGCTCTGGAATCCCACCTGGCAGGCGAGCCCGGTCTCCTCGGCCACCGCGACGATCCGCAGGTAGTCGGCGTACGTGGCGGCGGGCGGCTTCTCCAGCAGCACGTGCGACCCGGCGCGCAGCGCCTTCTCCGCCAGCTCGGCGTGGGTGTGGATGGGGGTGCACAGGATCGTCACCTCGGCGCCGGTACGCCCGATCAGCTCGACCAGGTCGTCGGAGAACTCCGCGCTCTCGGGCAGGCCGTCGACCGGCCGCACGTCGCACACCCCGGCGAGCCTCACCAGCCCGGCCTCGGCCAGCCGCCGCACGTTCGACAGATGCCACCAGCCGTGACCGTGCGCTCCGGCGAGCACCACGCGAACCGGTTCCATTACGCCATCTCCCATCGCGGTCCCGTGCCCCGGCATCCTGCAACCGGTTGCAAGAAACATTGATGACATCCGTGATTAACGTCAAGGGCCCAATTTAGTAAGGCGCTTCCCATCTGCGGGTTTTTCGAGATTTCCTATCGCCAGGGCGACGCGAGCCCTCACATATCGTTTGGCAGACCGCTCGATCCCGGCGTTGACAGTCGCGCAACCGCTTGCACTAATGTGCTTCAAGGCCCCATGGTGGGCCAGGGCGAAGGAGCACGGTGGCAGCGACGATCAGGGATGTGGCACGGGCGTCGGGAGTGCACGTCTCGACGGTGTCCCGCACCTTCTCCGCGCCACACCTGGTGAACGCCGAGACCCGCAACCGCGTGCTCGCCGTCGCCGAGGAGCTCGGCTACCGGCCCAACCGTGCCGCCCGGGCGCTCACCACCGGCAGGACCCACAACATCGGCCTCATCGTCGCCGACATCTCCAACCCGTTCTTCCCGCCTCTGATCAAGTCCGCCCAGGCACAGGCCAGAGCCCGCGACTACCACGTGTTCGTGGCCGACACCGACGAGGACCCGCTGGTCGAGGAGGAGCTGATCCAGACGCTCGCCAAGCAGGTCGACGGGGTCCTGCTCTGCAGTCCCAGGTTGTCCAACCGGGTCATAGAGCGCCTCCGCGCCGACGTGCCGTTCGTGGTCGTGAACCGCAGGGTGAGAGGCATGCCGACGATCCTGATGGACGTCGGCCAGGGCGCCCGCCTCGCGATCGAGCACCTGATGCGGCTCGGCCACCGCAGGATCGCCCTGCTTCTGGGGCCGGCCGGCTCGTGGACCAGCGGTGAGATGCGCGCCGCCGCGACCGCGACGGACGGCGTCGAGCTGGTGATCCTCGGCCCGAACGCGCCCACCGAGCAGGGCGGCCTCGCCGTCGCCGCCGAGGTGATCTCCGCCGGGGTGACGGGCGTGCTCGCCTACAACGACCTGGTGGCGATCGGCCTCATCGAGGGCCTGTACGAACGCGGCGTACGCGTCCCGGACGAGGTCAGCGTGGTCGGCGTCGACGACATCGTTCCCGGGCGGCTGAACCGCCCCAAACTGACCACCGTGGCCATGCCCACGGCCGCCGCCGGGCGGATGGCCGTGGACCTGCTGCTGCAGTCGTTCGACGCCGGCGCCACCCCCACCCTGGCCACCCTGGACACCAGCCTGGTCGTCCGTGAATCCACCGGAGAGGCACGCAAATGAGCTTCGGAACCACCCCGTCGGGCGAGCGAGTCGAGCGGCACGTGCTGTCGAACGGGCCGATGCGCGCCGCGATCCTCAGCTACGGGGCGATCCTGCAGTCGCTGGAGGTCTCCGGCGTCAACGTGGTCCTCGGCTACGACGACCTCGACGACTACCTGACGCGCAGCCGCTACTTCGGCGCGGTGGTCGGCCGGTACGGCAACCGCATCGCGGGCGGACGCTTCACCCTCGACGGCCGCGACCACGAGCTGCCGATCAACAACGGCCCCAACAGCCTGCACGGCGGGCCGCACGGCTTCGACACCCGGGTCTGGCGGATCACCCACGCCTCGGACACCGCCGTGACCCTGGAGTACGTGAGCCCGGACGGCGAGGAGGGCTACCCCGGCACGCTCACCGTCGCGGTCACCTACACGCTGACCGCCGACGCGATCCGGATGGACTATCGCGCGGCCACCGACGCGCCGACCGTGCTGAACCTCACCAACCACTCCTACTTCAACCTCGCCGGGGGCGGCGACGTCCTCAAGCACGTGGTCCGTATCGACGCCGACCACTACCTGCCGGTCGACGCCACGCAGATCCCGACCGGGGAGATCGCCCCGGTCGCCGGGACCCCGTTCGACTTCACCTCGCCGCGCGAGATCGGCGAGCGGATCGCCGACCCGCTGCTCGGGGACGGCTACGACCACTGCTACGTCCTGCGCGGTGGCATGGAGGTCCGCGAACCCGCGGGCGGGCTCACGATGGAGGTCACCACCACCGAGCCGGGCGTGCAGTTCTACACGGGCAACTTCCTGGACGGCGTCGCCACCGCGTACGCGAAGCACGCGGGCCTGTGCCTGGAGACCCAGCACTTCCCCGACTCGCCCAACCAGCCCGGCTTCCCCTCGGTGGTCCTGCGTCCCGGCGAGCGGTTCGAGTCCACCACCACCTACCGCTTCACCTGACGGCACCGGGACCTCCGGAAGAATTTCCGGGGGTCCGGGCAGGGAGGTCCTTCCGAGGGTTCGGGACCCATGTCCCGCCGGGCTCCTCGGCGGGCCGGAAAGGGGAGGGCGAGGCTCGCGGTGCGGGGTCTGCCCCGCTCAGGCCTTGGCCGCGGCGCTCTCGCCGCTGAAGGCCGCGACGGCTCCCAGGCCGAGATAGACGAAGCCGCTGGTGACGTCCAGGCGGCGGCGGGCACGGGCCGAGCGGCGCAGGCGGCCCGCCAGGGCCGAGGAGAGCAGGGCGAAGGCGCCGTCGCTCGCGATACCGAGCACCGTCCAGATCAGGCCGAGCAGCACGATCTGCGGGGCGATCGGTCCGGCCTGCGGGTCGACGAACTGCGGCAGGAAGGCGAGGAAGAAGATCGCGGTCTTCGGATTGAGCACGTTGACCACGAAGCCCTCCCAGAACATCCGGGACCTCGTCGCCGTCTTCGGTTCGAAGGAGCCCTCCCCGTTCGAGCGGGTCATGAGCTTGCGCACGCCCAGCCAGACGAGGTAGGCGGCACCGAGATACTTGACGATCATGAATCCGGTCGACGAGGCCGCGAGCAGGGCACTGACGCCCAGGGCGGCGGCGGCCACGTGGACCAGCGAGCCGAGGTGGATGCCGAGCACCGATATCAGTCCGGCGGACCGGCCCTGGGCGACACTGCGGGTCACGATGTAGAGGACCGCGGGTCCCGGTACGAGCAGCAGGGCGAGGGTCGCGGCGGCGAAGAGCGCGAGTGTGGACAAATCCGGCATAGCCGGATCGTAGAGGCATCGACTTCCCCGGCGCCTCGCATTTTCACCGTCGGTCGGTTCCGCGCGGACCCCGCCCGGAGCAGACCGTTGTTCAGTTCCGCACGGACCCCGCCCGAAGCAGGTAGCCCAGCAGGACGGCCGTACCGGCCAGAGCCTGGACGGCGAGGAACCCCACGAGGGAGGAGGGTTGGAGACCCAGGGCGAGCGTCAGCGGCAGGCACCCGAGCACCGCGAGATCCACGCCGGTCAAACCCCAGATGAGCGGGCCTGTCGGTATCGCCCCTCCTCCCGTCTCGATGACCGGCATGGAGTGGTCGATCGGGTTCCGGCGGGCCATCCGCAACCCTCCGGCGGCCAGCGCGGGGGCCGCGAGCGGTCCGAAAAGCCACCACGGGCCCGTCCCGAGCGCGCCCGTCAGGGACATGAAGGCGAGGGCGACGGTCAGCCAGCCGCCGCCCAGCAGCGCCGGCAACAGCGACCTGGCGGCCAGAGCCGCGCGGGCGCCGACCCCGAGGAGCCGGGCCAGAGCCGGATTGTCGCCGTCGCGGCGCGCGCCCGAGATGCCCGTCGTCGCGGCGGTCAGCGCCCCGGCGAACACGACTCCCGTCACGACCGTGCCGACCTCACCGGCCGCGAGCGCCGCCAGCGCGGGGAGCGCCGTCCCCCCGAGCAGGGCGGCCAGACGGCCCGGGCGCCGCCCCAGGCGACGCCAGTCCTGCCAGGCCAGGGCGAACGGTGCGGGCAGCGGCGGCCAGGGGCGCGAGCGCAGGGTGCGCCCCCGCCAGTGGTTGTCCTCGGCGATCCAGGTCAGGGCCGACGGGTCCATGCCGACGGCGGCGGTGCCCACGTGGCCCGCCCGGGTGGAGGCGGAGAGCACGGTCCGCGCCGGAATCCCGGCCAGGGCCGACCACGCACGCCACCCGAGCAGGGCGGCCGACACGGCGGCGAGGGCGGCCACCACCGCGCCGTGCGACGCGGGCACGTTCGCGATCTCGGCCACGAAGCGCCGCGTCGGGCCGCTCGCCGCCGACAGCGCCGTCACCGCGGCCAGCAGGGCGGTCACCACGACGACCGCGTTCAGCCACGGCTGCCAGCTCTGCGACGACTGGGCGAGTACGGTCAGCGCCACGCCGCCCACACTCGCCGAGACCCCCAGGATCACCGCTGTGGCCAGCCGCAGCGCGAGCAGGTCCGGCGCGCCGAGGACGGCGAGCGCACCCACCCCGAGCGCGACCCCGGCCAGGACGGACCCCACCAGGAGAATCGTCGCCGTCCGGCCCAGCACGCCACGGCGGTGCAGCGGGGACAACAGCAGCCAGGCGGCGTCGGCGGCCGACAGCGCGACGGGACCGATCGCGCGGGCGGCGAGGAGAAGGCCGGCGTAGGCGAGCATGACCAGGGCGAGGCCGGCTCCGGCTCGCCACGGGTCCACCTGCCGGGAGAGCGAGGCGAGCGCGGAGGAGAACGGCTGGGCCAGCACCACGAGCAGCATCGCGAGGCCGAACAGCCGCACGTAGCGGTCCAGCCAGCTCATGGGGGCGCCGCGGCGCGCTCCGACGAAGGCGCGGACGCTCCGGACCGTGGCCGTGCCCTGGTCCACGTCCACACCCGGCGCCGTGTTCGCAACCGTGTCCACGCCTCGTTCCGCGTTCGCGTATGGCGCCGTGTTCATGTCGTGGTCCGCGTTCACGATCGGCTCGTCGCCTGTCCGGCCTGCAGCACGACCTGGCGGGCCCGGGTGTTCTCGGCGAGCCGGTGGTCGTGGGTCGCCATGACCACCGTGCCGCCGGCGCCCGCGTAGTCCGTGAGGACCGTGGCCAGGCGCTCGCGGAACGCCTCGTCGAGCCCGCGCTCCGGCTCGTCCAGGAGTAGCAGCCTGCTCGGCCTGAGCAGGGCGGCCGCGAGTGAGAGCCGCTGCCGCTGGCCGGTGGAGAGGGCCTGCGGCGACGCGTCGGCCCGCTCCCGGAGGTCGAACGACTCCAGCGCCGCCTCGACCTCCAGCCGGGCCGGAGCGTGGACGGCGTACGTCAGCTCCAGGTGCTCGCGTACCGTCAGCCCCGGATACCAGGCCGGTTCGTCCCCGACCAGGGCGACGTCACGCCAGAAGCCGGCGTCGTCCCTCGGCGGGCCGCCCAGGACGCGCAACGCGCCGGAGGGCGTGGGGTGCAGCCCCGCCAGGCAGCGCAGCAGCGTCGATTTTCCCGCGCCGTTCGCGCCGATCACGGCGATGACCTCGCCGGGGGCCGCCGTCAGGCCGATGTCGCGGAGCACGGGGTTGCCGCCGAGTTCCACGCTGAGACCGCTCACCGTGATGATCGCTGTGGACACCGTTCGAGCCTAGCCACTGCCGACTCCGCGCGGGCAGGCCGTCGTGACCCGTGGCGGCCTGCCCGCGCGTTCGGCCGGGGATCGATCACGGGTGGCTACGGGGACCCACCGCCGCCCCCGCCGCCACCGAGGTCACCGAGGTGAGGGCGCTGAGCAGGGCGGTGGTGGCCGGGGGGTCGGGGGGCTCGCCGTAGGTGGCGGCGTAGACGTGGCGGGTCGAGCCGGGAAGCTCGGTCGTGGTGATCTTCGGATGCCGGTGGGCGTGCAGGGCGAGTCCCGGCAGGGCGCTCACCCCCACCCCGGCGGCGACGAGGGCCTGGACGGCGACGACGTCGTCGGTGGTGAAGGCGATCTCCGGCTCGAAGCCCGCCCTGGCGCACAGCTCCAGCAGGTGACTGCGGCACCGGTCGCAGCCGCCGATCCACCGGGAGTCGCGGTACGAGATCAGCTCGCCGACCGGACCGGAGGTGATGAGGTAGCTGGGATCGTCCAGCAGGGGGAGCAGCCGGATCCCGTCGGCCTCGGGGGCGGTGTCGTCGTAGCGGAAGATGACCGCCACGTCCACGTATCCGGCCTTGAGCATGCGCAGCGCGTCGGGAGGCTCGGTCTCGGTCAGCCGCAGCTCCAGGCCGGGGTGCGTCCCGGCGAGGGCGGCGGCGGCCTCGGGCACGAAGGTCCCCAGGGCGGAGGGGAAGGCCGCGAGCCTGACCCGTCCGGCGCGCAGGCCCACGTGTGCCGACAGCTCGGCGGACGCGGAGTCGAGACGGCCGATGATCTCGATGGCCCGTTCGGCGAGCAGGCGGCCCGCCTCGGTCAGCCGGATGCCCCGGCCGGCCCGCTGGATCAGCTTGGCTCCGGTCTCGGCCTCAAGCTTCGCGAGATGGTGGCTCACCGACGGCTGGGAGTAGTGCAACTCCCTCGCCGCCGCGGTCACCGAGCCGTGCCGGGACACCGAGGCGAGGACACGAAGCCGCACGATATCGAGCATGTATCAACTTTATCTATGAATACGGGGAAAGATAGGCATTAGACGTTATGTATCCCTCCTGCGCATCCTTGAGGCATGACAACCTTGACGCTCACCCGCCCGGGCCTGGCCGAGTTGGTCGCGGGGGTCCGGGAACTCGCCGACCCGTCCGCCGACCCTCGGGCGACGGCCTTCGCCGTGGCGGCGCTGCTGCGTGAACGGCTGCCGTCCCCCGAGATCCTCACCGAGGAGGAGCGCCTCGGCGACCCCGACCACTACGTCGGCCACACCCTGCACACCGAGGACGCCTTCTCGGTCGTGGCCGTGGTCTGGCGGCCGGGACAGAAGACCGTGATCCACGACCACATCGCGTGGTGCGTGTTCGGTGTGCTGCAGGGCGTGGAGTACGAGACCCTCTACCGCGACCACGGCGACCACCTCACCGAGATCGGCAGGACCGCCAACCAGACCGGCGAGGTGAGCGGTTTCGCCCCGCCCGGTGACATCCACCGCGTCCACAACACGGGCGACGAGACGGCCATCTCGCTTCACGTCTACGGTGCCGACCTCGGCGACGCCCCCACCAGCGTCCGCCGCGTCTACGACCTGCCCGTCCGCTGAACGAATCCCGCGTTCCTCTTCTTCCGGGGAACGGGGTGATGGATCCGGGGGAATCCCGGTGGCCCTCCTCGCTGAGCGGGTGACGGGCGCGCGTGAATCCCGCCTCCCCTGCCGGTGAACGGGGTGACGGATCCGGCGCAGGGACCGCTGTCGCTTATTTCTCGACTTCGGGCTTCCCGTCCGGGTGCAGGCTCTTCCTGATGGCGTCCAGACGGGCGGCGCCCTCGGCGTCGATGGCGGCGCGCTCGACCTCGATCATGCGGGCCTCGACGGACCCCGAGGTCAGCTCGGCCTCACCCAGGGCACGGGCGTAGCGCTTCTCGATCTTGTCGCGGACCTCGTCCATGGTGGGGGTGTCGCCGGCCGGGGTGAGGCCCGACAGATCGGCCATCGCCCTGTTGAGCTCCTCCTGCACCTTGGCCTGGTCGAGCTGGGAGAGCAGGCGCATCCGCTCGGCGATCTTCTTCTGCAGGGCCATCGCGTTGGTCTCGACCGCGGCACGTGCCTGGGCCGAGGCTCCCGCTGCCCGTTCGTGCGCCAACCGCGACTCCTGCTGCGCGCCCTCGGCCGCCACCAGGCGCGAGGCGAAGGCGCGGGCCGAGTCCTCGTACGACAGTGCCTTGCTCTCGTCGCCCGCGGCCCGGCTCTGCTCGGCGAGCAGGAGGGCCTGGCGGGCGTTGGCCTGGAGCCGCTCGGTCTCCTCCACCGAACGGGCGAGCCTCATCTCCAGCTCACGCTCGTTTCCGATCACCGCCGCGGCCTGCTGGCTCAGCCGCCGGTGCTGCTCCTTGGCCTCCGCGATGGCCTGCTCGATCTGGACCCGGGGGTCGGACAGCTCGTCCAGCCGCCCGGAGAGGGCGAAGACCAGGTAGCGCCAGGCCCGACGGATGACCTTGAACATGGGGGACTCCTTATCGATCCAGCGCGTCGCGCGTGATCTGTTCGGTTTCGTGGAGGCCCTGGCGGACTCCTTCGAGGGTGTCGGCGAGCTCGTCCAGCACCCGCAGTGGCTCCAGCGGCCCGTTCGTCGACACCGCGGACAGCTCCACCAGCCGGGCGAGGAGCCCTTCGATGCCGATCGCGCTCGACTCCATCCTGGCGAGCACCCGCTGCCGGGTCGCGGAGAGCCGCTCGACGACGGCCCGCTGGGAGTCCAGAGAGGCGAGGGCACGGTCGAGGTCCTCGGCCAGGCCGGGCCCCGCCTCCTGCCGGGCCCGCGCCAGCCTGGCCCGCTCGTGCCCGAGCATCTCCAGGTCGAACCTGGCCAGCGCGGTGCCGGTGAGCGAGGCCTGCTCGGCCAGTCGCTCCAGCGTTGCCGTCGAGTCGTCCACCTGGGGACGCATCAGCGCGACCCTTTCGGCGAGCGGGCCGCGCTCCATCGAGGCGCTCAGCTCGCCGAACCCGTGCGCGGCGGATCCGGCCCGGGTGAGCCAGTACTCCTCCTGGCTGCCGGGGGTGACGGCGGGCCGGTCGCGGTCCCCGCGCTCCGACAACGCCGAGATCCCGGCCTTGGTCAGCCAGACGACGACACCGACGAACCCCGCGGCGATCGGGTGCACGCTGACGGCCCACGCGGCGCCGCCGGCGGTCGCGCCCAGCAACAGCCCCCACGGGTCCTTGAGTTCGTCGACGAAGCGTGCCATCAGAAGTTGGATACCACCGCGGTGAACACCTGGTCGATACTTCCCGGCTCGCGAGAGTCGTACGCGGCGGCGGCGGTCGCCTCGGAGATCTGCTTCAGCACGTCGAGGTCGGCGTCCTGGCCGTAGGCGATGGTGAACATCCGCACCGTCTCCTGACCGGCCTCGGTACGCAGGTCGGGCAGCAGGTTCTCCAAAGAGAGGCTCTCGGGGTCCTCGTTCTTGCCGTCGGTCAGGAAGACCACCGCGTTGATCGCGTCACCGCCGCGTAGCTTGCGCACCCGCTCGTGGGCGGCGAGCGCGGTGTCGTACAGGCCGGTGCCGCCGTCGGGGGTGAGGCCCTCGAGCCTGGCGCGCAGCTTCTCGCGCTGGGCCTTGTCGACGGCGGAGAGCGGGGCCAGTTCCAGGTGGTCCTTGTCGCCGTCACGCTTGGTGGAGAACATCCACAGCCCGACCTTGTCGTGCGCGGCGAACTGGGGCAGCGAGTTGATCGCGGCCTGCTTGGCGAGGTCGAGCTTGCTCTTGCCGGTTCCGGGCACGGTGGCGCCCATCGAGCCGGAGACGTCGATGACGATGAGGACGTTCGCGGGCTTGCGCAGGTCGGCCCAGCCGGTGAGCACCTTGTCGAGCACGTTCGGCGCGGGTGGGCTGAGGGTCGTCCTCGGCTCGGCGGGCAGCAGCCCGTTCGCCTGGGTGATCAGCTTGCCCGGCTTGCCCTCGTGGGAGCGGAAGGCGAACTCGGCGAACCGGTCCTGCTGCTCGGGGGCCTGCAGGTGGGCGAGGAAGTCGGCCGCCACCGCCCGCTTGGCGTCGTCGACCCACGGGGCGCTCAGCACCGCGTACGGGTTGTCGGAGTAGAGCGTGCCCTCCTTGGGATAGATCGCCGCGAGCGGCACCTTGGGCTTGGCGTGCTTGCCCAGCGTCGCGGGGTCACCGGTCGGGTTGCCCTGGTTGTAGTCCCAGACCGACTTCTCCTCCACCGCGACCGCGGAGATGTAGCTCAGGCCCGCACCCGCGTCGTCGGCCCGCTGCAGGTTGGACAGGAACGTCAGCGTCGTGTCGCCGTAGTGCACGATCGAACGTTCCACGTCCCGGACGAAGTCCCTGGTCCTGGCGTCGGCCACGTTCTTCTCCGACAGGTCGCCCGACAGGCCGGTCGCCGCGAAGTAGGCGCCGATCGTGGCGTTCAGGCCGCTGGTGGAGAAGTTGGGGTTGGTCTTGCCGAGCTTGAAACTCCCCCACTCGGGGTGGTCGTACTTCGCCCACGATCCGGCCGACACGGCGAGCACGTCGGACCAGCCGAGCTTCTTGTCCGGCCAGCCCAGCGCCTGGGCCATCGGCATGGGCATCGCGACGACCAGCGGCGTCTTGGCGATCGACGGGTTGTCGGCGGCGACGAGGGAGGCGGAGTCGTTTCCGGTGGCGCGCTGCTGGAGCAGGGTGATCCAGCCGCTGCTGGCGGGCGACCACACGTCGGGGCGGGGGCCGTCCTGGCGTTCGTCCCAGCCCCTGGCCAGCGCCTGCATCGCGCCGCCGCTCGCCTTGGTCTCGATGACGACGTCGGCGCAGCGCCCCTGCACGGTCTTGCCGTTGTAGTCGGAGGCGATCGTCCGAAGCAGCTCGGCCTTCTCCGACGAGGCGGCGACGGTGAGGGTGACGCCGTCGTCGCACGCCGTGGACTGCTCGCCGGTCTTCGGCGCCTCCGACGTCCCTGACGACCCTGACGCCCCCGACCTTCCGGGTTCGTTTCCGCCGACGAAGATCCGCAGGGCGACGATCAGAGCTCCGGCGAGAATGATCGCGACGATGAACGGCGCGAAGTTCCTACGCCGGCGCTGCGGTTGCTGGTACAACCCTGCCTCCTGGGGGGATGTCTGTACTTATCCGACGAACGAACCGCCCCGAGAGTTCTCCGCGACCGGAGTTCGTCGCGGGCGCGGCAGCGGGCAGGGGGAGGGAACGCTCCGCGACCGGAGACGCGAGCCCCGGAGAAACAGGGGTGCCCGTACGCCAAGGGCACTCCCGGTAAGCACCGGAAGTGCCCGATGGATGTCGGCCGCCGGACCGCCGCGGAGGCGTACAGCCTGTCAGATCGCGACGGAGGCGTACAGCCTGTCAGACCGCCGCGGAGGCGTACTCCTGGAGGAAGAGCGCCTCGGCGGTGGCGGTGCGGCGCAGCTCCTCGATGTTCACCCGCTCGTTGGGGGCGTGGATCGCCGCGTCGTCGTCCTCGGCGCCGAAGAGCAGGATCGTGGCGGCGGGGAACTGCCTGACGAAGGTGGAGACGAGCGGGATCGAGCCACCGGCGCCGACGTCGCGCGGGGGGCGGCCGAAGGCGCGCTCCATGGCCCGGTTCAGCGCGGAGCGGGCCGCGCCACCGGTGTCGGCGAGGTAGCCGGAGCCCATGGTGTAGTCGCCGACCTCCACCTGGACACCCCAGGGGGCGACCTGCCGCAGGAAGTCGACGACGGCCTCGACGGTCGTCTTCGGGTCGCCGGCCGGGGGAACCCGCACGGTCACCCGGGCCCTCGCGACGGCTTGCACCGCGTTGATCGCACCGGAGACCGTCGGCACGTCCAGGCCGGTGACCGTGATCGCGTACGAGGCCCACAGGCGGTCGGCGAGCGAGCCGGAACCGATCGTGGAGACGCCGTCGAGCACGCCCGCGGTGACGCGGAACTCCTCCTCCGACGGGCCCGAGCCGAGGAAGCTGCCGCGAGGCAGGCCGGGCACGCGGATGTCGCCGTGGTCGTCGTGCAGGGCGGCGAGCATCCGGATCAGCGCGGCGAGTGCGTCGGGGGCGGCGCCGCCGAACGAGCCGCTGTGCAGCGACTCCTTGAGGGTGCGCACCTCGACGGTGAAGGCGCCGGTGCCGCGCAGCGAGGTCGTCACCGCGGGGTCGCCGACGCGGGGGTTGCCGGTGTCGGCGACCACGATCGCGTCGGCGCGGAACAGCTCGGGGTTCTGCTCGACGAAGGCCTCCAGGCGCTCGCCCGCGTACTCCTCCTGGCCCTCGACGATGACCTTGACGCCGACCGGGAACCGCCCCTGGAAGGCGCGGAGCGCCGCGACGTGGGAGATGACGCCCGACTTGTCGTCGGCCGCGCCACGGCCGTAGATCGCGCCGTCGATCTCCGTCGGCTCGAAGGGCGGGGTGCGCCAGAGTGCGAGGTCGCCGGTGGGCTGCACGTCGTAGTGCGCGTACAGGAGCACGGTCGGCGCACCGGGCGGGGCGGGGGCCTCGGCGTAGACGGCGGGGTAACTGCCCTCGACGGGGATCTGCCGGACGTGCGGCAGGCCGGTGCTGCGCAGCAGTTCCTCGGTCACGGCGGCGGCCGCGTGCACGGGCTCCTCGGGGTGGCCGGGAAAGGCCACCGAGGGGATGGAGACGAGCCGCTTGAGGTCGGCCACCGCCTGGGGCAGGCCGGTGGCGACGGCGTTCTCGATCTCGTCAGGAGTCACGACTTTCCCCCGCATCTCAATATCTGGTGCGTCCTATTGGATCACAGCCGTGAGTACGGCCGCTCTCGCGCACGATTCCAGCACATCAGGGTTCCGCCAAGTGGAACCGGGGTTTGGGTAATGATCGGCCCGTCATCTCATCTGATCGCGGATTTCGTCGTTGTTACATGACGGTTTTGCGGATTCCGAGGTTCTCGCACTTTAATGCCACGTTTTCACTTGGCAAGCGCTGTTCTGGCAGGCAGACTGTTGGAAGCCCAGCTCAACGAGGGAAGATCGCGATGACGCACCCTGAAAACACCGACGTGACCTCGCTCATGAAGGCCGCCCAGGACAACCTGTGGATGCACTTCACCCGGCACAGCTCGTACGAGGGTGCCGAAGTGCCGATGATCGTGCGGGGCGAGGGCTCCTACATCTACGACGTGCACGGCAAGCGCTACCTCGACGGACTCGCGGGGCTCTTCGTGGTCCAGGCGGGGCACGGCCGCAGCGAGCTGGCCGAGGCCGCCGCCAAGCAGGCCCAGGAGCTGGCGTTCTTCCCGCTGTGGTCGTACGCGCACCCCAAGGCCGTCGAGCTGGCCCAGCGGCTCGCCGCGGAGACCCCCGGCGACCTCAACCGGGTCTTCTTCACCACCGGCGGCGGCGAGGCCGTCGAGACCGCGTGGAAACTCGCCAAGCAGTACTTCAAGATCACCGGCAGGCCGCTCAAGCACAAGGTCATCAGCCGCCAGATCGCCTACCACGGCACCCCGCAGGGCGCCCTGTCGATCACCGGCATCCCGGCCTTCAAGCAGATGTTCGAGCCGCTGGTCCCGGGTTCCGTCAGGGTGCCCAACACCAACCACTACCGCGCCGACGAGATCACCGGCATGCCCGGCATGACGCCCGAGCAGTACGGCTACTGGGCCGCCGAGCGCGTCGCCCGCGCCATCGAGATGGAGGGCCCCGACACCGTGGCCGCCGTCTTCGTCGAGCCGGTGCAGAACGCGGGCGGCTGCTTCCCGCCGCCCCCCGGATACTTCCAGCGCCTGCGCGAGATCTGCGACGAGTACGACGTCCTGCTCGTCTCGGACGAGGTCATCTGCGCCTTCGGCCGCCTCGGCACCATGTTCGGCGGGCAGAAGTTCGACTACGTGCCCGACATCATCACCTGCGCCAAGGGCATGACCAGCGGCTACTCGCCGATCGGCGCCATGATCGCCTCCGACCGCCTCTTCGAGCCGTTCAAGAACGGCACCGAGATGTTCGCCCACGGCTACACCTTCGGCGGCCACCCGGTGTCCTCGGCCGTCGCGCTGGCCAACCTCGACCTGTTCGAGCGGGAGGACCTGCTCGGCCACGTCACCCGCAACGAGCCGGTCTTCCGCTCCACCCTGGAGCGTCTACGCGACCTGCCGATCGTCGGCGACGTGCGCGGCTCCGGCTACTTCTGGGGCATCGAGCTCGTCAAGGACAAGGCGACCAAGGAGACCTTCAACACCGAGGAGTCCGAGCGCCTCATCAGGGGCTTCCTCTCCGGCGCCCTCTACGAGGCGGGCCTGTACTGCCGCGCCGACGACCGGGGCGACCCCGTCATCCAGCTCGCCCCGCCGCTCATCTGCGGGCCGAAGGAGTTCGACGAGATCGAGTCCATCCTCCGCTCGGTGCTGACGGAGGCATGGAGCCGCCTCTGAGCGCGCACGTCCGCGCCTTCCGGGCGCCGGATCCGCCGGAGTGACCCGCGCCGCACCCGCACAGACCTCGGCGCCACTCCGTTGAACCAAGGAAAGGAAATCCCATGAAGATCGGCGTGCCTGCCGAGGTCAAGAACCACGAGTACCGCGTCGCCGCGACCCCGGCGGGCGTGCACGAGCTTGTCCGTCACGGCCACGACGTCTACATCCAGCGCGAAGCGGGCCTCGGCTCGCACCTCACCGACGAGGAGTACCTCTTCGCCGGCGCCAAGATCCTCGACACCGCGGACGAGGTGTGGGACCAGGCCGAGATGATCCTCAAGGTGAAGGAGCCCATCGCGGAGGAGTACCACCGCATGCGCCCCGGCCAGGTGCTCTTCACCTACCTGCACCTCGCGGCGGGCCGCGAGTGCACCGAGGCCCTCCTTGAGCGCGAGGTCACCGGCATCGCGTACGAGACCGTCCAGGTCGGCAACACCCTGCCGCTGCTCGCCCCGATGTCCGAGGTCGCGGGCCGGCTCGCCCCGCAGGTCGGCGCCTACAACCTCATGCGCTTCAACGGCGGGCGCGGCGTGCTGCCCGGCGGCGTGCCCGGTGTGGCGCCCGCCAAGGTCGTCGTCATCGGCGCGGGCGTCTCCGGGCTCAACGCCGCGCAGATCGCGGTCGGCATGGGCGCCGACGTCACCGTCCTCGACCTCAACGTCGACCGCCTGCGTTTCATCGACGCCATCTACCAGGGCCGTCTCAAGACCCTCGTCTCGACCTCGTACGCGATCGAGAAGGAGGTTCTGGAGGCCGATCTCGTCATCGGCGCGGTGCTGATCCCCGGGGCCAAGGCCCCGACCCTCGTCTCCAACGAGCTGGTCTCCCGGATGAAGCCGGGCTCCGTGCTCGTCGACATCGCGATCGACCAGGGCGGCTGCTTCGAGGACTCCCGCCCGACCACGCACGCCGAGCCGACCTACCAGGTCCACAACTCGATCTTCTACTGCGTGGCCAACATGCCGGGGTCCGTCGCCAACACCTCCACCTACGCGCTGACCAACGCCACGCTGCCCTACGCGGTCAAGCTGGCCGGCCTGGGCTGGAAGGAAGCGCTCCAGCAGGACGCCTCCCTCGCACCGGGTCTCAACACCCACGCGGGACGGCTCACCAACGAGCAGGTCGCCATCGCCCTCGAACTGCCGTACGTGCCGGTCTCCGAGGTCATCGCCGCCTGAGCCGGATCCCGCACGTCTCGCGCGGTCAGGGTGCGGGACGTGCGGGATCCACAGGTCCGGCCGGACCGGTTCGTGAGAGGCGGCCGACGCCGGTCACGGTGATCGGTACCGACCGCAGGGCAGGATCGGTGCCGGTCGCGATGATCAGCCGGAGCGCAGGGCAGGGCCGGTGCGGATCACGGTGAGCAGCCGGGGCACGGGACACGATCGGTGCCGATCACGGTGACAGAGCCGAGCGCAGGGCGCGGGCGGTGATCAAGATGTGCTCGATCTCCGCCGGGGTCGGCCAGGGGGCGCCGCCGGGACGCAACAGCGCGGCCCGTACGGCGGCCAGGTGCTCGACCGCGCCCAACGGCAGCCCGCTCCGCTCGGCCAGCCACGCCGTGACGTCGGTGTGGTCGCGCAACGGCCGGGTGACGAGATCCCAGGTGCCGAGGATCTCGGTCAGGTCGGCGATCCTCAGGGTGGCGCCACCCCGCCGGGCGACGGCGGCCGCGGCCAGCTCGGCGCGGGCGACGAGCTCCGGCTCGGCGGTCCGGCCCCACGGGGGAGAAGGCGGGTCGGACAGCCACCGCTCCGCCTCGCGGGAGAACCCCGCGGCCGACAGCAGCGCGGCCAGCTCGACCGCGGCCCGGTGGTGCCCGGCCTGTGCCGCCTGGCGGAACCAGTGCTGACCGCCCTGCAGGTCGCTGTGCTCGGCGATGAGCAGCAGGCCGAAATTGAAGGCGGCCTCCGGGTCGCCGCTCGCCGCGGCCCGGCTGAACCAGTGGCCGGCCCCCTGCGCGTCGCTCATCTCCACGCATACGAACCCGGCCGTTCGCTGGTCGTCGATCCTGCCGGTGCAGGCCGCCCGCTCGAACCAGGCACGCGCGGTGCGCAGGTCACCGACGGAGAGCGCGATCCCGCCCAGTTGGGACGCGGCACCGGGGTGCTCGTGCCTGGCGGCCAGCCGGAAGAACGCCTCCGCCCCCTCGGGATCGAGATTGGCCTGCAGGAACAGCCCGAGATGGTAGGCCGCGTCGGCATGACCGTTCCTGGCGGCCGACTCCCACCAGCGCAGCGCCTCGTCCTCCTCCCCGGCGGCGTAGGCGAGGAAGCCGAGATCGTGGGCCGAGGCGAGGTCACCGTCCATCGCGGCCCTGCGATGCCACTCCACGGCGGCCTTCACCTCGCCGCCGTCCTCACAGAGCAGCGCGAGCCGCCTGGCCGCCGCCCGGGAGCCCGCCCCGGCCGCCGTCTCGAACCACCGCCGGGCGGCGGGGACGTCGCCGTGCTGGTCCAGCAGGAGGGTCGCCAGGTTCACCGCCGCCTCGACGTCTCCGGCGTTCGCCGCCAGCTCGTACCACCTCGCGGCCTCCGCGGGGGTGCCGTGTTTCTCGTGCCAGATGCCCAGGTTGTAGGCGCTGTCGAGGTTTCCCGCGGCCGCTGCGCGCTCCCACCAGTGCCGCGCCGCCGAACGGTCACCGCACTGGGCGAAGTGGCGGCCGAGCAGGTGGGCCGCCTGTACGTCGCCGCCGTGCGCGGCGAGCAGCAACTCCGTCTCGCCGTCCATGTCGTTCTCGTGCTCGCTGCCGCGGGGGGTGGGTATCAGCCCCGCGGTCGTCTCCGGGTCGTCAGGCCACCCCATGATCACACTCCTCGCCGACGGCGCCCAACCGACAGATCACAGGGTGACACGTAAGCACTCCGTGACGGAGGGTAATCGCGGACTTTCGCTCGACACCCCGCCTCCCGGTCCGCTCCGGTGCTCGGACGAGGCGTACGAATCCCGCCCGCACGCCTGTCGAGTCATCGGGGTGCCACGTCCGGTGAGTGTGGACGAACGCCTTCCGGCCGAGGTCGGCAGATCCTGTTGAAGACACCACGGTCGGTCGGACGACGAGCCAGACCTCACCAGGAGGCGTTCACCTCCATCCTCACGGTCAGACGAAGCGGATGAACCCCACGTACATCCCCATCGAGCAGACGTAACGCAGCGAGCCCGCGTCCCGAGCGCCCAGCCGTACGGTGGCGGGCAGTGTCACGTCGCGACCGTCGATCGTGAGCGTCCGGGTGCAGCCGGGGGCGCCCACCAGGTGGAAGACGAGCTCCGTGGGGAATCCCGCGCGGGCGGTCACCACACCCGGCCGGTAGCCCCGGTCGGTGGCCCAGATGTCGATCCGCTGGACGCCGCCGGAGTGTACGGCCGCCCGCGCTTGATCGCCCGTCGTCCCTGCCGGGCCGTCGGGGATGCCGCCCGCCGGGCCGTCCGCCGCTCCCGCCTCGTCCGTCGCCCCCGCCATCGGGTTCCGCGCGGTCCCCGCCGGGGCGCCCGCCGCCATCGCCGGGCCGCCGGATCCGGGGAGCCACCCTCCGAGGCTCAACCCCGAGGAGATCGTCCACAGACCCGTCGCGAGTGCGGCGACCCCGGCCAGCGCCGCCAGCCTGGTGGTCGCGGCCCGCCGCAGGACCAGCCCGAGAAGCGCGAACGCGGGCGTCGTCCCCACCACGAACCCCGCCATCACCGCGCCCCCGCCCAGCACCGACCCGCTGGAGACCGCCACCGTCTCGATGCCGAGCGTCACCCCGCACGGCAGCAGGATCGTCGCGGCACCGAGCGCGAGCGCCCTGGGAGCGGGGGCTGTGATCCGGGTGATCCCGGTGATCCCGGACACGCCGCCGCGACGGGACGTACGTCCGCCCGATGCGACGCCCGGGTGGCATCCGGTTCGCGGTCCGCGCCCGAACATGCGGATTCCGAAGCCCGCGACCGCGATCCCGGCCGCGACGAGCAACGCGGCCCTGACCTGAGGGCCGAGCAGCACGGCGGACCCGGCCAGTCCGAGCAGCGCCCCGGCCACCACGTGGGAACCGAGGCGCCCGGCGAGGAAGAGCGCGACGACCACGGGACCCGAAGGCCCCGCCCCGGCCCCGCCGTCCTTGCCGTCTCCGCCGGTCCCGCCGGTCTCACCGTGCTCGTCGGCTCCGTCGGTCCTGCCGGGTTCGTCGGTCCCGTCGCATTCGCGGGTCTCGCAGTGCCGGCGGGAGCGGGCAGGAAGGTCACGAGAGGTGAGACCGGTGAGCAGGCCGCCCTGCACGGCCGTGCACGAGGCCGTACCCGCGACCAGTCCCGCGGCGAGCCCGGCGGCGAACAGCGCGGCCGGCCCCGCGCTCAGCGGACATCCCCGGTAACCATCCCGATCTCCACTGACCCAAGGTAATCTCACCAGAGGATGACCGATAGTGATATTTCCTTACCGAGCGCTCACGCTGTCCTTACCGGACGTCCACGTTTCGCGGCGTTTTTCCGATGTTCCTCGACGCCAACGGCCCGGGGGCCTCCCGGGCCGTTCTCGCTGTGCGACGGACATCACGGCGCGCGGTGAATCCCGCCGATGGCGAAACTCAGCGGGCGGCGGCGTTCAGGTCGACGAGAACCTGCGTGCCCGACCCCGACCGGAACCGGAACATGTCCTCGTGCATATACAGGGTGGGAGCGGCCTTGTCCCCCCGGCGCGTCGGAACCGGGAACAGCCGGCCGGTGCGTCCCGTGGCGAGGTCGTGCACAGAACTCGCCCCCCTGCCGTCGCGGTCCTCCTGGTGGAGCAGGACGAAGCGGCCCGAGTGGAGATACCCGCGAGCCGTCCCCGGCAGTGCGTGCCGCCCGGTTCCGTCGCGTTGCCACGCCTCGATGTTGTTGAAGCACCACGTCACCCCGCAGTCGTTCCACGACGTCCGCCCGGCGGGAGGAACCACGTCCCTGGCCTCGCCGGTGAGCACGTTCTTCAGGTGCTCCATGGGGCGGGAAGCGGATCTCTCCTCCGTGCCTCGCCGAGGCCGTTCGGCCCACGGCCAGTCGGCGAGGTGGAAGCCTTTGGTGCCGTCGACCAGGGACGCCTTCCCGCCCTTCAGCGGAGCCCGGTAGACACCGCCACCGTCGACCGGCGACCAGACGGCCGTGCCGTCGGCGACGGCCAGGTCGATCCCGCTGTAGCTGTCGTCGATGATCACGGCCTTGACCGAGGCGATCCGCCGTGGGACGCCGCCCGTGACCGGCACCGCCCATATCTCCGTCCTGCGGTCGTTGAGCGTGGACCATGCGAGGTACCCGTCGCCGAAGACCAGCTTGCTCGACGCGTTCGAGCTCTTGAGCGCCGCGATCCGGGTGAACCTCCGTCTGTCGACGTCGTAGGACCAGATCCCGTCGGGGCGGTTCCCGGTGAGTGCCGCCCCCACCACGACCCGGTCGGTGACGAACAGGTCCGGGGTGAACACCCGGCCCCCCGGTGCCTTCGTCGGGATCTCGTGCACCGCGCCCGGCCAGACCTGCCTGACCGGCGGCGCGAGGGGACCGACGTAGGGCGTCGGCTGTGCCGCCGGAGTCGTTGGAACCGCCGGAACCGTCGGAGTAGGTGACGCGACCGTACGTGTTCCCACGACGGTGGCCGTCGTCACGATCGCGATGGAGGCCGCAACCGCCACCGGTGCCCACGACCTGAAGCGCGGCGACGACCCGCGTGACGCGGGTAGCGTCCTGAACCGCCCATCGTCTTGTACGGCCTCCGCCCTGGCGGTCATCGCGTCCCTGAGCCGATCCTCGATGTCGGTCATGCCCTGTCTCCCAGTTCGCGTTCAAGCCGTTCCAGAGCCCTGAAAACGGTGGACCGTACGGTGCTCTCTCTGACGCGCATCGCCTCGGCGATGCCGGCGTGGGACAGGTCGAGGTAGTAACGCAGGACGAGGACCTCGCGCTGCCGCCTGGGCAGCCGGTTGAGCGCGGCCAGCATCTCCTGTCGTGACTCGCCGAGCAGCGCGGCCGTCTCCGCCGAGTCCACCGGCTCCTCCCGCCGCCCCACCATCACCCTGGCGGCGATACCGCGCCTGCGCAGGACGGAACGCGAGGCGTTCAGCACGCAGACGCGGACGTATGTCAGGGTGAGCGGCTCGGGGGGCCTGTCGTGCAGCCTGGAGAAGACGTCCTGTACGACGTCCTCGGCGGCCTCCCTGTCGCCGACGAGCAGCACGGCGAAGCGCACCAGGGCGAGGCGGTGCTCGCGATACAGGCCGACCAGTATCGTCTCGGCACCTGGTGGTCCGGGCGCGCGAGCGGCTATCTCACCGTTCATGACCTAAAGAACGCGTACCGCTCCCGATCCGCTGCTTCGTCGGGCACAGTTATCGCGGCCCCGCCCTGTCGGCCGATCGGGGCCGTGGAGCCTACCTTCCGTGGCGTACGGCCCCGCTCGTCACGGTGCGCTCTGGGTGTCGGTGAAGATCGAGGTGTCGAGGGTGAAGTCGACCGGCTCGGGCAGGTGCAGGCGCGAACCCATCTCGACGCGGGTGGAGGTCCGGTACTCGTCCTTCTTGGGGTCGCTGAGGACCGTCACGGTGGCGGGGGAGACCACGGGGTCGATCAGAAGCATCACGGGGACACCGCCCGAGGCGTAGATGGCGGGCTTGCGGTCGCGGTCGTCGAAGATGCTGCCCGGGGACACGATCTCGGCGACCATGAGGAGGCCGGAGGAGCGCAGTTCGCGGTCACCCCAGCGCGGGCAGTCGACGGGCGCCAGCACGAAGTCGGGAACGATCGGGTCACGCGGTCCGTCTATGCAGACGTCGACGTTGCCGCTGAAGCCATCCCACTCTTTCTCCTCAAGGAGGGGAAGAAGGGCGCGATACAGGCGCATCGCGATCCTGGCGTGCTCGGGGGTGCCCATCGGGCTCACTATCAGTCTCCCATCGATGATTTCGGTCCGCAGTCCTGGAAGCTGCGGAAGCGCGTCGAAGAGTTCGCGCGCCGTTCCTGGCAAGGGCTGGGACGAGGTCTCGGGGGAGGGGCACAGCTTGGCGTGGCTCCGTCGCGATGTCATGAGCATGACGATATGTCCCTTCGTGTTCTTCTGAACACGTTGAGTATCGCAAGTGGTGTGGGCCGGCGCGAGCCTTTACCGGAATGTGGGGCGTCAGATCCAGCCGGGGCGGACGAGGCCGGATTCGTAGGCGATGACGACCAGTTGGGCGCGGTCGCGGGCGTGGAGTTTCATCATGGTCCGGCTGATGTGGGTCTTGGCGGTGGCGGGGCTCATGAAGAGTTTGCCCGCGATCTCGTCGTTGGTCATGCCGGTACCGACCAGGGCGAGGACCTCGCGCTCGCGGTCGGTGAGCAGGCCGAGGTCGCGGGCGTGGCGCGGCTCCTTGGCCCGGCTCGCGTACTCGGCGATCAGGCGACGGGTCACGCCGGGGGAGAGCAGGGCGTCACCGGCGGCCACCACCCGGACGGCCTGGATGAGCTCGGCCGGTTCGGTGTCCTTGACGAGGAAGCCGCTGGCGCCGCCTCGGAGGGCCTCGAAGACGTACTCGTCCAGTTCGAAGGTCGTGAGGATGATGATCTTCGGTCCGGCCGGCATCTCCCGGGTGGCGGTCAGCCCGTCCATGCCGGGCATGCGGATGTCCATCAGGACCACGTCCGGCTCGTGCTCGGCGGCGAGCCGCAGGGCCTGGGCCCCGTCGGAGGCCTCGGCCACCACGGTCATCCCCGGCTGCGCGTCCAGCAGGGCACGGAACCCCGCCCTGACGAGGGCCTGGTCGTCGGCGAGAACAATCTTGATCATCGGGATTCCTCCGGGATCGGCAGCAGGGCCTCGACGCGGAAACCCCGGCCGTGGTGCGTGGCGGTGAGCGTTCCCCCGAGCGCCGATGCCCGCTCCCGCATGCCGGGAACGCCGTTCCCGCTGCCCAGGCTCTCCCCGGGGGCGTCGCCGCCCGAGTCGGTGACCTGGACGGTGAGGGCGCGGGGAGCGTAGTCGAGCACGATCGTGACCGAGGCGCCGGGAGCGTGCCGGGTGACGTTGGTGAGGGCCTCCTGCACGATGCGGTACCCGGCCCGGTCGACGCCGGGAGGCAGCGGCCCGGCCTCGCCGACGATCTTCTTGGTGACCGGCAGCCCACTGCGCTCGATGAGCTCGTCGAGCCGGTCCAGCCCGGCGGTGGGGGAACGGGGGGCGCCGTCGCGCAGGACGTTGAGCACCGACCGCATCTCGGTCAGCACGTCCTTGGACGCCTGCTTGATCGTGGTGAGCGCGGTCCGCGCCTGCTCGGGGTGGTCGTCGATGAGGTGCAGCGCGGTGGACGCCTGCACGTGGATGAGGGAGATGTTGTGCGCCAGGACGTCGTGCAGCTCCTGGGCCATGGTGAGCCGCTCCTCGCTGGCCCGCCGCCGTAGCTCCTCCTGCTCCACCCGCGCGTGCTCGGCCTGCCGCTCCCTCCTGGCCCGGGAGAACTCGGCGGCCACCACCGCGAGGCCCATCAGCGCGGCCACCGCGAGGTCGTGGAACCAGCCGGTCGTACGAACGGGGGCGAACCAGGACGTGTAAACCACGAAGAACACGTAGGCCAGGCCCCATATCGACCAGGCCACCCGCCGGTGCCCGGTGACCACGGCGGTGTGGAACGCGATGATCGGACTGAGGAAGACCGGCCCGTAGGAGTAGCCGAGGCCGATGAAGATCACTGTGGAGCCCGCCGCGACGGCCAGGCTGAGCACCGGACGGCGCCGGCGTACGATCAGGACCAGCGGCCCGGCCAGCAGGAGCACCCAGCCCAGCGGGTCGAGCGGGATCCTGAGTATGCCGGGGTCGTGGACCTGCCACCACTGCACACCGCGGGTGACCACGCCCTGGAAGACCCCCACGAGCAGCGGGAGCGGCAACTCGGCCCAGCGGGGTTTGACGTGCACGTTCAGCACTGTACGTGCGCCCACAGGCAGGGCGCGTCCATCCCGTGAGGCATGGGGCGATACATCCCCTGCGGTAGGGAAGGGGCTGACAAGGCTTACGGGCTGAGTCAAGCTGTCTGCGGGAGGTCATCATGATCAATCGTCGAGTCGCCGCCCCCCTGGCGGGGGTCCTGGTGGGAAGTTCCTTACTGCTCGTCCAACCCGCCGCCGCCTCTCCACAGGCGTCACCGGTACGGCCGGGTGCGGAGAAGAAACCCGTCGCGGAGGGGTACGGGGGCGCGGTCTCGACCGTCGACCTCGACGCCAGCAAGGTCGCGCTGGGCGTGCTGCGCCAGGGCGGCAACGCCGTGGACGCGGCGGTCGCCGCCGCGGCCGCCCTGGGGGTGACCGAGCCCTATTCGGCAGGGCTGGCCGGGGGCGGGTTCATCGTCTACTACGACGCGCGCCACAAGAAGGTCCACACGATCGACGGCAGGGAGACCGCTCCGAAGGCGATGGGGCCGACCTCTCTGGAGGGCATCCCGTTCGAGGAGGCCGTGACCAGCGGGCTGTCCGCGGGGGTGCCCGGCAGCGTGGCCCAGTGGGAGCTGGCGCTGCGCAAATTCGGCACGCTCTCGCTGAAGCAGGCGCTGAAACCCGCGACCGAGCTCGCCTCCAAGGGATTCAAGGTCGACCAGACCTTCTACGACCAGACAGCCGCGAACGCCGCCCGTTTCAAGGACTTCACCTCCACCGCCAAGCTCTACCTGCCGAACGGCGCCCCGCCGCCGGTCGGTTCCACCTTCCGCAACCCTGAGCTGGCCGAGACCTACCGCAAACTCGGTAAGCAGGGCGGCGGGTGGCTGTACGGCGGCTCCCTGGGCGCCGAGGTCGTGGCCACCGTGAAGAAGCCGCCGGTCACCCCGGGCTCCACCCGTAACGTGCGGCCGGGGCTGATGGAGCTGGCCGACCTCAAGGCCTACCGGGCGCTCGAACGGCCGCCCACGAAGGTGACGTACAAGGGCATGGACGTGTACGGCATGGCGCCGCCGTCCTCGGGAGGCTCGACGGTCGGCGAGGCGCTCAACATCCTCCAGGTCCTGCCGAAGGTCGGTGAGCACGAGTATCTGGAGGCCTCCAGGCTCTCCTTCGCCGATCGGGGCAAGTACGTCGGCGACATCCCGGGCGTCCCGCTCCAGGAGCTGCTCTCCGACGGGTTCGCCAAGGAACGCGCCTGCCTGATCGGCGAGCGGGCGCTGACGAGCCCGGTCGCGCCCGGTAACCCCGACGGGACGTACGGGCCGTGCGCGCCCGCTCCCTCGGCGGAGGCCACCCCGTCGGCCCCCGAAGGGCCGGAGACCACGCACCTGGTGGTCACCGACCGGTGGAACAACGTGGTCGCCTACAACATCACCATCGAGTCGACCGGCGGCAACGGCATCGTCGTCCCCGGCAGGGGTTTCCTGCTCAACAACGAGCTGACCGACTTCACCTTCGGCCCGGCCCCCGGCGACCCGAACCTGCCCGCCCCGGGCAAGCGGCCCCGTTCCTCGATGGCGCCGACGATCGTGCTGGACGACGGCAGGCCGCTGCTCGCGCTGGGTTCCCCCGGCGGTTCGACGATCATCACCACCGTGCTGCAGATCCTGGTCAACCGCTGGGACCTCGGCATGTCGCTCCCCGAGGCGCTCGCCGCGCCCCGGGCCACCCAGCGCAACACCCCCCAGACCCAGGCGGAGCAGGCATACATCGACCGCTACGGCGCCGAACTCACCGAACGGGGCCACAGCCTCGTACTGAACCCCGAGATCGGCGCGGCCACCGCGGTCGAGTTCCTGCGGAACGGGAAGCTCCAGGCGGTGGCGGAGCCGACCCGTCGCGGCGGAGGCAGCGCGCTGGTGGTGAACGAGCGCAGATAGGGCTCCCGTACTCGCGGCGGCACGTACGGTGACGGCGCGAACGGACACCGGATCCGGCGGCGTGGTCTCGGCCGCGCCGCCGGGGACGCCGAAGGGCGTCGGCGGGACGTCTAAGGACGTCCGGGGACGTTCGGGAACGCGAAAAGCGCCGAGGGCGATGCCTTCGGCGCTGCGGACTCCCCGGTCGTCAGAGCAGCAGGTACGCGGCCACGGCGACGACGACCAGCACCCCGACCACCACCGCCGCCGTGATCGGCAGGACGAGCGACCGCTTCTCGGGGGCGGCCTCGGGGTCCTTACGCTGGGCGAACGCGCGGAACGCCTGGGTGTTGCCCGCGGGGTCAATCTGCTGAGGATCAGACATGGAGATGACTGTAGCGATACGGGATACCTCCCAACACTGATTTGTCCACTTTCACGAGACGGATTCCGCTGCTTGGCCAGGGACGAGGGCTGAGGGCCGGACCGCCGACCGGGGCGGATAGCGTGGTGTCATGCTCCGGATCCTGTTCTCCGCCCGCGTGGTGGTGCTCCACCTGCTCGCGGTCGGGGCCCTCGTCGTGTGCGGGCTGCTGGGCAGGTGGCAGCTCGGCGTCTTCGAGGATTCCGGCATGCCCCAGTCGCTGCGGGATCCCGCCCCCGTGGCGGTCGCCACCCTCACCGCGCCGGGGAAGCACATGACGGCCGACGCGGTCAGCCGCCAGGTGACCGCCGAGGGGACCTTCGACGTCTCGAAGCAGCTCCTGGTGGCCGAGCGCGACGGGGGTCTGTGGCTGCTGGCCCCGCTGGACCTCGGCGACGGCACCTCCATCCCGGTCGTACGCGGCTGGGTGGCCACGGCGGGAGATCCTGCCGTCACGGCCCCTGCCGAGGGGCGGGTGACCCTCAGCGGGCGCCTGCGGCCCTCGGAGTCCACCGACAGCGTCCAGCGCCGGACCAGGCAGCTGCCGCCGGGGCAGGTGCTGACCGTGTCGTCGGCCGAACTGGTCAACCTCTGGCGGGGTACGAAGCTGCGCGACGGTTTCGTGATCGCCACCGCCCAGTCGCCGGCTCCCGCGGTCGCGGCCAGGCCGGTGAGCGCCCCTCCGCCGACCGAGCCGGGCGGGCTCACCTGGCGCAACCTCGCCTACGCCGCCCAGTGGTGGATCTTCGGGCTTTTCGCGGTCTTCATGTGGTGGCATTTCGTTCGTGACGCGCTGCGCGGCGGCACGCGGAAGATCGACGCCACTCCCACCGCCGCCACCGAGGCCGACACCGCCACTGTCACCGACACCGAATCCGGTGCCGGTCCCGACTCCGCCTCCGACGCCGGGATCGCCCCCGGCCCGGGGGCCGTCCACGAGGGCGGCGCCGGTGGAGAGCCGGAGACGCCCGCCCTACCGGCCCGTACCGCCCCGTGAACCGAACCCCAAGACCGAGGTAACCGACCGTGGAATCCGCTCTCAAGCCCTTTCGCATCCTGGCCTACATCGTCGGCGTGATGCTGCTCATCCTGGTCACCTGCATCGTGCTCAGGTACGGCTTCGGTATCGAGGAGCCCTCGAAGATCGTCTCTCCGATCCACGGCTTCCTTTACATGCTCTATCTCGTGGCCACGATGAACCTGGGCATGAAGGCACGCTGGACGTGGCAGTACATCCTCGGGGTGATGCTCGCGGGCACCGTGCCGCTGCTCTCGTTCGTGTTCGAGCGCAGGGTGACCCGCCGGGTGGAGTCGGAGCTCGCGACCGCCGCCGCCACCGCCTGACCGATCCGGGCCGGGGCCGGAGGCGGGTCACGGTGCGTCCGACCGGGACCAGGTCAGGTCCGGAAGCGGACCACCCGGCCCGCGCCGGGTTCGAAGACGGGCTCGCGAGATGCGTCTGAACGGTCCGGCCTGGAGGCGGGTCTGTGAGGCGCGCCTGAACGGCCCGGCTCGGAAACGGGATCGCGAGGCCGGGCCGTGCGGGGGCGTCGCCGCGTCAGCGGCCGAGCCCCCGGCGACGCGAACGCTTGAGACGCTCGCGCTGAGACGGGTCGAGCATCAGGTAGCCGACGACCGGGGCGGCGACGACGCCCAGGAGGATCAGCAGCGTCAGGAAACCTGGCAGGAACAGCCACGACAGGAACACCACTGCTCCGGCGCCGATCGCGTACTTCTGGACGGGCGACATCCTCAACATCCTCCGAACGCGGGGCGGACGCCCCGTCTGTAGTTCATTGTGCGTCGCCCGTCCAACGTGTGAACCCATCGCCGTGGTTCCAGCCGAGATATATCGCGATTTTCCCGGTGATGGCCGTCCCCTGCCACGGGTGTGACAGGAGGGCATACCTGGCCGTCCGGGCGGCGCCGGGTTGGTAGTTTGGCGGTTTCGCCGGGAACGAGAGTGAACATGTTCCACCGGAAACCGACATGATCACGATCGTCGGTGCCGGGTTCGGCGACGGGCACCACCGCAGGAGGGACGACCGGACGGGCGCGACCACGCTCGCCGGCGGCGAGAACGATCACGCGACCATGTGGAGGACAGGCTGTGGACGGCACTGAGCGGGAGCCGGCGCGAGGCGAGCTCAGTGCGATCGGGCAGGCACTGGCGATCCTGGGAGACCGGTGGGTGCTGCTGATCCTGCAGCGGGCGTTCCTGCTGCGGATCCGGACCTTCGCCGGCTGGCACGACGCGCTGGGCATCTCCGAGTCGGTTCTCGCCGCCAGGCTCAGAGAACTGGTCGACCACGGCATCTTCGAGCTGTCGGCGTACCGCAGCGGTCGCACCCGCTACGAGTATCGGCTGACGGAGCGCGGGCTCCGGTTGTGGACCCTGCTGGTGGCGATCCACGCGTGGGAGCGAGACTGGGTCGAGCCGAAACGACGCCCGCCGCTGCTGCACGAGCAGTGCGGCCAGGACGCCAAGCCGCACCTCGGGTGCGGTTCCTGCCTGCGGCCGATGAGTGCCCGCGACACCCGGACCGAGCCCGGCCCGCTCGCCACGTTCTCCCGGATCGGCACGCCGCGGCGGCACCGCCGCACGGTCCGCGCCGACACCCCGATCGACCCGATCGGCTACTACACGACGTCGATGGAGATCCTCGGCGATCGGTGGGGCACCAGCGTCCTGGCCGGGGCGTTCCTCGGCATCCGCCGGTTCGTCGACTTCCAGTCCGGCCTCGGCGTCGCGCCCTCGGTGCTCACCGACCGGCTGCGCCGCTTCGTCGAACTGCGCGTCTTCGACGCCCGGCCCGACGGCTCGTACCGGCTCACGGACAAAGGACTCGCCTTCTTCGAGGTCTTCGCCTTCCTCGTCGACTGGGCCCAGCGCGAGTTCCCCGCCCCCGAGGGCTCGGCCCTGTCGATCACCCACGCGTTCTGTGGCGCCGCGTTCCAGCCGGTCCTGCTGTGCAGGGCGTGCGACCGACCGCTCCAGCGACGCGAGGTCCGCTTCATCCTCCCCGATGACCCGATGACGACGCTTGAGGGTTCGCCACACGGGTGACGGCGCTCGGAGGCTCGCGACCGGAGGGACGGCGCTCGGGGGTTCGCTACCCGGAGGGCGTCTCCCGGACGCGGAGTGAGTCGACCGTCCAGCGGGCCGCCTGGAGGGCTCCGGCGCTGCCCCTGCCATCGGTGTCCGGAACGGTGAACCGGTGATACTGCAGCGCCGTCACGATGTTTCCCACACGGATGACGATCACCGAGTTGACGCTCGAATGACCGTTGCTGATCTGGTAGGCGTAGGCCTCGTCGCCGAGCCCCGGCACATCGGCGAGAGCGCTCACGGTCCGCGTGTCCTTCATGTCCTGTGCGTGGAGGCGAAGGTATTTCGCGTGCGCGAGCGTCGCCTTCGATTCGCGGACGACGGTGATCTTCAGAGTGTTCCTGAGACTGCCGGGCGCGGTCGTGTCAGCCGCCTGCCACTCGCATGTCGCCTTCTCTCTCGACGGGGAGGGCGCGAGGTAGAGGCGGCCCGCCTGTTCCTCCGAGATCAGGGAGCACGGGTCAGGGGCCTTCGCGAAGAAGGTGGGCAGTGGTGCCGGAGCCGCGTTCGTCGGCTGGGACGCGGGACGGGACCAGAGCCAGAACGCCGTACCGCCGCCGGCCAGGAGGACCAGCGCGGCGGCCACGACGATCAGGAGGGGGCGGCGTGATCCGGCGGGCCGGGGAGTGAGTCCCCGCAGGATCGTGCGGGCGGTGTCGGCGTCCGGGCGGTGGGCCGGGTCGGCCGTGAGCAGACTCTCCACCAGCGGGGCGAGCGGGCCGGAGGTCGCCGCGCCGGTGCTCCCCGAGGCGGGGCCGGATTCGACGAGGTCCCCCAGGGGAGAGGCCGGGGCGGTGCCGTCCGCCGGGCGCGGGCCGGTGTCCGGCACCTGTCCCTCGACGGCGGTGAACAGGAGGGCGCCCAGGTCGCGCAGCTCGTCGGTGGTGTCGAAGATGGCGAAGCCGGTGACCACGACCCTGCCGTCAGGGGTGAGGAGCACGCTCTCCGGGCCTGCCAGAAGGTGAACACCGCGCTCGTGGGCGGCGGTCTGCGCGTCCAGTACGCGCAGCCCGACCTCGGCCGTCCGCTCGGAGGTGAGCGGCCCCTCGGCCCGGACGGTCTGCAGCACCGAGCGGCCCTCGACCGACTCCAGGATCAGCCAGACCTGGTCGGGGAAGGAGACGACGTCGTGCAGGGTGATGACGTTCGGGTGCCTGAGGTCCGCCGCGGCGCGGATCCTGGCGAGAAGGCCGTCGCGCTGCGGGCCGGGTGGCGGGAGCGCCATCCCGGTGACCGTGACGTCGCGCTGGAGCAGTTCGTCGCGGGAACGCCAGGTGGTTCCTGTGCGGTCGCGGCGCTCCAGCAACCGATAGCGACCGGCCAGCAGGTTCGGGTCGCTCATACCGGTTCCTCGGGTGCGCTGGTGTCGAACCGTGCGGGTCGCCCGAGGGCCGCCGGGGGAAACGCGGGACGAGGGCGCTCAGTCAAGGTTGTTCAGCTTCTCGGCAACCTGGCGGGCGGCGCGAAGGGCCTGCCGGCGCATTTCGGCGTTCGGGCGCTCGCCCTTCTGCGACACGTCTACCTCGATCAGCAGGTTGCTGATCCGGAAACGAACCGTGGAGTGGACCCGGTCCAGCGCGGTCACGTCGAAGGCGAAGGCCTCCGCGCCCACTCGATCGGCCTTCCTGACGGCACCGGTCGCGCCGAGAGGGCCTTCTCCCCTGTCGGCGATGGTCCTGGTGCGTTCGGAGACGAAGAACTCGTGGGCCACCTCCGGGGCGGCCTTCGCGTTCACGGGGGCCTTGCGGGTGAGTGAGACCCGCAACCAGTGCGCTTCCGACGGCCCGCCCCAGCCGCAGGAGGACCCCTCTTCCGCCCGCGTGGTCGTCGCGGGCTCGGGGGTCGCGCCGGGCGCCACGGCCCGGCTTTGGGAGTCCGCCAGCAGCGAGCAGGCGTCGGGCGCGGTGGCGAACCGTCCGGCGCCGGCCGTGGGCGACGGGGTCGCGGGCGCCTCTGAGCCGTTCGACGTCATCAGGACCACCGCCCCGGTCGCGGCGAGCGCCACCGTGGCGAGCGCGGCCCCGGTGATCAGGGCGGTACGGCGGGGCTTGGTCACCTGCCTTCCCGGCATGGTCTCCTGCGTGGAGAGGGGCGGGGCGGCCGGGCCGGGGGAGACCGGGGAGAGCGGCTGCGGGGGCAGTCCCTGGGAGATCTGCCGCAGGGCCGTGCGCAGTCCCGCCTCCCCTGGGCGGAGCCGGGGATCCTTGGTCAGGGCCGCCATGAGCACCGGAGTCAGATCCCCCGCCCTGCGGGGCGGTGGCACCTCCTGGGTGAGGATCGCGCCGATGGTCGCGGCCGGGGTGTCGCGACGGAAGGGACTCCGGCCCTCGACGGCCGTGTACAGGGTCGCCGCGAGGGACCACAGGTCGGTGGCCGGGCCGTCGTCGGTGCCGCGCAGCCGCTCGGGGGCCATGTAGCCGGGGGAGCCGATCAACGCGTCCGGGGAGGTGAGCTGGACGTCCCCCTCCAGGACGGCGATACCGAAGTCGGTCAGCAGCACCCCGCCGTCCACGGCGAGCATGATGTTCGCCGGTTTCACGTCGCGGTGCACGATGCCCCGGCTGTGCGCGAGGGCGAGCGCGTCCAGCACGGCCAGGCCGATCACGGCCGCTCGCCGGGGCGGTAGCGGCCCCTCGGCCTGGATCGCCTGTTCCAGCGAACGGCCCTTGACCAGGTCCATCACGATCCACGGGCGGCCGTCCTGCGCGACGACGTCGTGTACGGCCACGATGGACGGGTGCCCCAGCCGGGCGGCGGCACGCGCCTCGCGCAGGGTGCGTTCCCGCGCCTCGACGCGTTGCGCCTCGGGCAGGTGCGGGCCGAGCTTGACCTCCTTGATCGCGACCTCGCGGTGGAGCAGCTCGTCGCGGGCCCGCCACACGACACCCATCCCGCCCGCGCCGAGCTTCTCCACGGCCCGGTAGCGACCCGCCAGTATCGGCAGCGGCCCCGCCGTCCGATCAGTCATCGGTTTTCAGGGAGTCGGTGAGCCAGCGGGCCACCCGCAGCGCGCCTTCGGCGATCTTGCCGTCGGGGTCCTCCTTGACGCCGCCCCGCTCGTACTCGACCTCGGCGATCAGGTTGCTGACCCGGAAGACCACGGTCGCCTTGTAGGAGCCGTTGTACAGGTTGATGGCGTTGTACGTGCCCGAGGTGAACGCCTCCTCGCCGACGCCCCGCAGGTCCTTGGGCGGGAGGGGTTTGGGGGTGACGAACTGGCCCTTGTCGACGAGATCCTTCTTCTTGCCCGCCAGATACTCCCTCGCCCTCATGACCTCGGAACCGTCCTGCTTCTGGGCGATCAACCGGACGCGCAGGTCGTACTTCTCGACGTTGGGCTTGCGCCAGTCGTGCTGGTTGAGCCAGTTGCAGACGGAGTGCTCGACCTCCGAGCTCTTGTATCCCGGTACGACCTGGCTCACCTGGTCGTCGTCGAGCAGGCCGCAGGCCCGGGGAGCCGTGGCGAAGCGGCCCTTGGCGCCCGAGGGTTCGGCGGCGACGGTGTCGTCGGCGTTCGTGACGATCGAGGTGAGGAGGACGCCGATGGTGACCGCCATGCCGAAGAGCAGCGCGCCGGTGAGCGCGACGACGGGCCGGGGTACGAGCACTCCCGTCGTCCGCTCGGGAGGCTCCGCGGACGCGCCCGGTGGCGTGGGAACGGGAAGGGGGGCCGGCTCACGCGAGGTGGGGGCGTCCTGCGGGTTCTGGTGGGGCGGTGTGGGAGCGGAGGGGAAGGGCGCGCCGGGGTGAGGCTGTCCCTGCTGGGGTGTGCCCTGGTGGGGCTGTCCCTGCGGGGGGAGGCCGGGGGTGGTCCGCTGCTGCGGCGAGGACTGGTTCTGCGAAGGCTGGTTCTGCCAGGCGATCGGCGTGCCCGGAGAGGAGGAGAGCGCGACCTGCGGGGGGACGGGGGCGTCCTGCTGGGGAAGCTTCGCCGTGATGTCGGACATCTGCTCGGTGAGGGTCTTCCTGAAGGGCGCGGTCTCCTCTCCCGGGCGGGACGGGGCGGCCTCGTCCTCCTGCCTGCCCGCGACCCCGGGACCTCCGAGGGGCGCGGTCGCCTCGTACCTCTGCGGCCCTGTCGTGGTGGCCGCTCCCGGGGCCCCGGGAGCGGCGGGTCCCGGAGGGGGCGTCTGCCCGAAGGCCGCCGTCGCCGCGACAGCGGAGGGGGGGAAGGGGATGGAAGGGGAGGAAACGGAAGAGGGAGGAGGGCCGGAGGCTCCCGGCTCCGAGGTTCCCCCGAACTGGCCTCCCGAGGCCGAAGGGAGCGCGCCGGTGGGAGGCGGCGCGGCCGGAGGCCCTGGACGGTACTGGGAGACCTCGATCAGGGCGCCGCGCAGGGTGACCGGGTCGGGCCGCTGGGAGGGGTCGGCCGCGAGCAGATGGAACAGGACGGGCGCGATCGGGCCCGCGTTGTCCAGGGAACCGCCGGGCGACGGCGGACGGCCCTCGACGGCGGTGTAGAGGGTCGCGCCGAGTGACCACAGGTCGGCGGCGGGGCTGGTCACCCCCTCGGGGGAGGTGAAGAGCGGGGACGGCAGGGACGGCGCGGAGAGGACGATCTGCTCGTACGGGCCGAGCAGTACCGAACCCGGCCGTACGTCGCCGTGGAGCATGCCCTGCCGGTGCGACACCACGAGCTGGTCCAGCACGGCCACCCCGACCACTGCGGCCTGCTGCGGGGACATCGGCCCGAACCGGGCGATCACCTGTTCCAGTGAGCTCTGTTCAAGCATCGGCGCGCCCTCGGCTCCGGCGATCCCGGGGCCCGGCGCGGTGGGAGCGGCGTGCGCGCCCGCGTGCCTGCCCTGCGTTCGAGGGACCTCTGGATGGTTCATCCGCTCGCTTTCTGCTTGTTCAAGGCGTTCGCGACCCATGTCGCGGTGGTGTGAGCGCCCGCCTGGATCGCCGGGCCGTCCTTGCTGCCGTCGACCACGGTGTAACCGACGTCGAGGACGAGATTGTCCACGCGTACGACCACGTAGCTCTGCTCCAGCCTGCCTGTCTTGCGATTCTCGTAGACGTCGTAGCCGAACGCCTCGTCCCCGACGGGTTCCACCGCCATCGGCGCCGTGCTGCGCGAGGAGCGGATACCGGCCTGGATCTCCGGCCAGCTCCAGGCGTTCTCTCCGCTCGGTATGACCTCATGGCGCCGGTTCACGAACAGCTCGTGGGCCTGCCGCGGGCTCTTGCCCCACTGGTCGGCGCCGGAGAGACGCACCTCCAGCCCCATGCCGCTGGTGGCCCACTGGCAGCCACCGTCGTTGGTCGGTTTGCCCTCGCCCGTCAGCGCGGGCAGCAACTGCCTGGCCATGGAGCCGGGGACGAGCGCGCACACGTCCACCGGCGTGGCGAAGGCGCCGGGGCTCTCGCTGAGCCTGACCCGCTTCTCGGCGGCCGTGGGGTTCGAGGTGAGCAGGAACGTCACCCCGAAGGTGACCGCGATGACCGCCGCGATCCCGGCCGTCTCGACGGCGGCCCACCGCGCCGTACGGCTCAGGCGCGACGTGGGCGGCAGTACGGAGACGGGAGCGGGAGACGGCGGGGGGACGGGCGGCGCGGCCGGTGTCCCGGTCGCCGTACGCCCTGCGGCCAGCTCTCCCAGCGAGCGGGCGACGGACTCGAAGGACGGCCGGGTCTCGGGAACCGGGTCGAGCATGCGCGTCAGCAGCGCGCCCAGCTCGCCCGCGCGCTCCGGCGGCCTCGGCGGTTCGGTGAGCACCCGGCCGATCGCCGCGATGGGGCTCTCCGCGGGGTGCGGCGGCATCCCCTCGACGGCGAAGTAGAGCGTGGCGCCGAGGGACCACAGGTCGGAGGCGGGGCCGCCGCGCTCACCGCGCAGCCGTTCCGGCGCGATGTAGTTGGGCGAGCCGACCAGGTGGCCGGTCCGGCCCGAGGTGGCCTCGCCGTCGGCGACCGCGAACCCGAAGTCGGTGAGGACGGCCTTGCCGGTCCTGGTGAGGAAGACGTTGCCGGGCTTGACGTCGTGGTGGACCACCCCGGCGGCGTGCGCGGCACCGAGCGCGCTGAGGATGCCCACGCCGATCCTCGCCACCTGGTGTGCGGGCAGCGGGCTCCGGTCGCGGACGGTCTGCTCCAGGGAGGTGCCCGACAGCAACTCCATGACGAGCCAGGGCTGATCCCGATCGATGATCACGTCGTGGACGGTCACGATCGAGGGGTGCTTGAGCCGGGCGGCGAGGTTCGCCTCGCGGAGCGCCGAAGCGAAGATCTCCTGTCGCCTGGCGGGATCGAGGTCAGGCGGGAGTCGTACCTCCTTCACCGCCACGTCGCGGCCAAGCGTCTCGTCGGTGGCGAGCCAGACCGTGCCCGCCCCGCCCTCGGCGAGAGGGTTCAGCAGCCGGTAACGGCCCGCCAGCACTCGAGTGTCGATCCCGTTCACCCCGTTCGCTCAACCCATCGCGGACAGCAACATAGTCACTTAGTGGCACATGAACCAATGAACAATGATTCCGTCCCATCCATCGCCCCGTGGCTTCTGTTCTCGTAGTGTTACGAGCGTCCTCATGATGCCCTTGGGGTGCGATGAAACGGGAAGCGGGGGAACCGCCTCCTGTGAGTTCTCCGAACGCCGGGAGATCGTCGAGACGCTGCTCCGTCCCCTGAGAAGATCCGCAAGCGGAGCCGGAGCGGTCGTCGGCGACGGGCGGCGACGGGCGGCGACGGGCCGCGACCGGGGAGCACGGGAGTTTCGAGCCGGTCTGAACCAGGCCGGGCTGGGAGCCGAATCGAGCCGGGTCGAGAGCTGATCCGGGCCGAGCCGGCAGCTGATCCGGGCCGGGTTGAGAGCCAGGTCGGACCGGAGCCGGGGGTCAGTGGGAGTCGGACCACTTCTCGTGGGCGGTCCACAGGCGCTGCCAGAGCTTGGCGCGTTCCAGGGGGGTGACGTCGGGCAGGTGCAGGCCGAAGACGTCGGCGAGGATCTGGAAGTAGTCGCGCTCGGTCCGCGCGGTCAGGGAGTGCTCGCGGTCGCCGCGACGACTCAGGATCAGCCCTCGCATGACGTCGACACCGCCGGCGTCGCGCCGCTGGATCGTGGCCACGCGGACGAAACCCGAATCGGGCGAGGTGGAGAGAAATTCGTGCATCGCGGCGAACTCTCGCATCTCGGCGGGCACGCCGCAAAAGTCCATGCCGAGGAAGTCGCCGCGCGGGTCGTGGTCGAACCGCCACCCGCCGGGCTCCACCTCGGAGGGACGCAGGCCGTAGGTGAAGGGCCCCTGCCGGTATGTGCCCTCGACGAGCGGGAGCGGGTCGTGGAGCGCGTCGCCCAGGCCCTGGTCGACGAGCCACCTCCCTTGAGGATTGCCCGGGGTCGGCAGTCCGGAGACCGTGAGCACGAGGTGGCCGCCGTCCACGTTCGCCGGGCCCTGGGCACGGCCCTGCACCCCGCCGCGATGCCGGGTCACCCGGTAGCCGAGCGCCTTCAGCAACTCGGAGAAGGCCCCGTTCAGGTGGTAGCAGTAGCCGCCACGGCCCCGGACGATCCGCGCCGCCGACTCCACCGGGTCGACGGTCGTCGGACGGCCCAGCCAGATCTCCATGCACTCGTACGGCACGCGCTCGACGTGTGCCCGGTGCAGCAGATGCAGTGACTCCACGCTCGGAGGTCCGTCGACCTTCACGCCGATCCTGCGGAGGTACGCGGTGACATCGATCACCCTGTCACGTTAACGCCCAGGTGAGCGCGTACCTAGCCTTGGACATGCGCTTTCTCGGGAATGAGCGGTGCGCGCCCGGATTATCCGGTTGAGACCGCCCCGGGTACGCCGGTAGCCTGACCGTCCCCGCGAGTGTGAGGAGGTGAGGAGCACATGTTCGCCGTTTCGGTCACGCGCTCCCGCCTCGGGCGACAGGCCGCCTGAGACCGGGAAGCGCACCTGCTTTCTGGAGTTTCGCTTGTCCGAGCCATATCTGTCCGACCTGTCCACCTCCGACCTCTCCGATCTGCGGTTCCGTCCGCTCGAAGCGGGCGAGTTCGACCTGTTCCACCGCTACGGCCCGCTCCCGGCCTCCGGCGTCGGCGCCCGCCACCTGCCCTTCAAGAAGCTCGACTACCGGCCCGGATGGGTCTGGGTCGCACTGCGGGGCGACGAGGTGGTCGCCAGAGCCGCCTTCTGGGGTCCGCCGGGCTCTGAGCACCCCTACAGCCTCGACTGGTTCGACCCCGGCTCCGGCCCGCGCCGGATCGAGGTGGGAGCGGCCCTGCTGCGAGCCGCGTACGCGACCCTGGTCACGCCCGGGTACGCCACACCGTCCGGGGCGCGACCCGACTACCACCTGTTCCTGCCCGCCGACTGGCACGAGCGCCCCGACGCGTTCGCGGACGCCTCCGACCGGATCGCCGCCGCGGAGACGGCCGGACTGCGGCGGTCCGTCGAGCGGCTCAACCTGCACTGGCTCCCCGAGTACGGTCTGCCGCCCAGGTCGGCCCGGCTCACCTTCGCCCCGGCCGACGACGACGAGGTGGTGGTGAACCTGCTGGCCCGTGTCGCCGAGGGCAGCCTCGACGACTGGGACCGGCGTAACCTCGCCGAGCGGGGTGCGAGGGCGACGGCCGAGAGGACCGTGGCCGAGGTCGCCGACATGCCGGGAGGGCGCCGGAGGTGGCGGCTCGCCCGCGACGCGTCAGGAGAGCTCGTCGGCATCGTGATGGCGACGCGCAACTCCAGGAACGCCACGATCGGCTACCTCGGGGTCGACCCGGCCCACCGAGGCCGCGGTTACGCGGACGACCTCGTTGCCGAGGCGCTGCACAACTTCGTCGCGGAGGGCGAGCCCGAGGTGAAGGACAACACCGACGTGGGCAACGCGCCCATGGCGGCCTCGTTCGCCAGGATCGGCTACCGGATCACCGGTCGTCGCCTGATCCTCGCCTGATTCCGGCCTCCCCCGGATCCGTGGGATCTTCGCACGCGCGGAAGGCCCTGCGGACCCGTTCGGGAGGGCCGCACTCGCCGACGGGACCTCGTACGCGAGGCCCCGTCGGCGGGTCGGCCGGTCGCCGGGTGCGCAGAACCTTCACAATTCACCACAGGTCTTCTGCACGGCTCAGGTCTACGCTGCCGAGCATGGCAACCCCTCAGCAACGCCGTGTCCTCGTGGTCGAGGACGACGAGACGATCGCGCGGGCCGTACGCCACAGGCTGGCCGCCGAGGGCTTCGACGTGCAGGTCGTCGGGGACGGGCAGACCGCGCTCGCCGCCTACGCGAAGACGGGACCCGACGTGGTGGTGCTCGACCGGCTGCTGCCCGGCCTCGACGGGCTGGAGGTGTGCAGGAGGATGCAGGCCGCGAGACCGGTACCGGTGCTCATGCTCACCGCCCTGGGAGAGGAGACCGACCTTCTCGTGGGGCTCGGGGTCGGGGCCGACGACTACATGGCCAAGCCGTTCAGCATGCGCGAGCTGGTCGCCCGGGTGCACGCCCTGCTGCGCCGGGTCGAGCGGGCCTCGCAGCTGGCCGTGGCCGACACGGTCATCCGCCTCGCCGACATCGAGATCGACACCGCCGAGCGCCGCGTCTACGTGCGGGGCACCGAGGCCCAGCTGACCAGGACCGAGTTCGACCTGCTCTGCCGCCTCGCCGAGCGCCCCGGCCAGGTCTTCGAGCGGGAACGGCTGCTCGCCGACATCTGGGGCTTCTCCGAGGCCGCGGCCACCCGTACGGTCGACAGCCACGTGCGGGCCCTGCGCCGCAAGCTCGGCCCCGGAGTCGTCCGCACCGTCCACGGCGTCGGCTACGCCCTCGTCAAACCGTGAACGGCCCTCCCGGTCCGCCGATCGCCGTTCACGGTCCGACAGGGGCGCCCGGCCGCGACCGCGTTTCTCCGTGGTGCCACGGAGAAACGCTCGACGGTGCCACGGACCCACGCTCGTGTACGGCCGCGAACGCTGGTTTCCGCGCGCCTCGGAAACGGCGCTCACGCCCGGAGGAGAACCGATCGCCCTCCCCGTCACTCAGACACTCATGTGCCCTTCCACTCCAACACCGGGACGCGCCGACCATTGAGACCTCTCGACTTCCTGGGCCGGATCAAGATAAAGCTCGGAATGGTGATCCTGCTGGCCGTGGTGACGGCGTTCGTCGTCAACGAGGTCGGCATCAACGCCGGCTACTCGCGCGACGTGCGCGTCGCGGTGGCCGTGGTGTTCGCGTTGATCATGGTGCAGCTGCTCGGGCGGGGCATGACCAAGCCGCTGCGCGAGATGGCCGCCGCCGCGCAGACCATCGCGAAGGGCCGCTACGGCCTGCGGGTCACCGCGTCCTCCCGCGACGAGGTCGGCGAGCTCGCCCGTGCCTTCAACGCGATGGCCGCCGACCTGGGGGAGGTGGACCGGCAGCGACGTGAGCTGGTGGCCAACGTCAGCCACGAGCTCCGTACGCCGATCACCGCGCTCCGTGCGGTGCTGGAGAACGTGGTAGACGGGGTCTCGGAGCCCGATCCCGTCACCCTCGGCACCGCGCTCGCCCAGACCGAGCGGCTGGGCCGCCTGGTCGCGCAACTGCTCGACCTGTCCCGTCTGGAGTCCGGGGCACGGCTCATCGAGCGCGAGGACGTCGAGCTGCGTCCGCTGTGCGAGCAGGCCCTGCGGGAGGCCGTACTCGCGAGGGAGGGGGTGGTGGCGCGCTGCGAGGTCCCCGAGGGCCTGAGCCTGCGCGCCGATCCCGACCTGCTCGCGCAGGTACTCGCCAACCTGCTGGACAACGCGGTGCGCCACAGCCCCGCGGGCGGGGCGGTGGTGCTGGCGGCCACGGCCAGGGGAGAGGGGGTCCGGCTGAGAGTGAGCGACCAGGGGCCGGGGATCGCGGTCGAGGACCGGGCGCGGGCGTTCGAGCGCTTCTCCCGCCTGGACGCGGGCCGGGCCGCCGACGACGGCGGCGCCGGGCTGGGCCTCGCCATCACCAAGGAGATCGTCGAACTCCACGGCGGCTCCATCCACGTCGACGACGGTGTCGGCTGCCACATCGTGGCCGACCTTCCGGAAAGGATCGAGATGAACCCCCCGTCCCTCCCCGGCAAGGACCCCCTCCCCTCGGGGGAGGACGCCGCCGCCCGGGGCAAGGAGCCTTCGAGCGAGGCTCCCGCGGAACCCGCGGAACCCGCGGAACCCGCGGCTCTCGCGGTCTCCGCGCCGCCGGTCCCGCTCGTGGCCGGTACGACGCTGGTCCCGTCCGAGACCTCCGCGCCGTCGCTTCCGTCCACGGCCGGTACGCCGCCGGTCCCGCTCGTGGCGGGGCTGTCGTCCGGACGTCGCGAGGTCGTCGAGGTCGCCGCAGTCACTGGGGTCACCGGGACTCCCGTGTCCGACGAACCGGTGGAAGCCGGTCGCGCGTCCGGGGCCGATCAGGGTTCCGTGGCCGTCGAATCCAGGGAGCCGGTCGAACCGGCGGAGAGCGGTCGCACGCCCGAAGTCTCTGAGACGGTTGCGGCCGGACAGGTGCCCGCTTCTCCGGGGCCGGGGCCGGGGCCGGGGCCGAGGTCGGGGTCGGGACCGGCGCCTGCCGCCCTCGACCCCGGAGCCGCCGCCCTGCCTCCTCCCGTACGACCCTCCCCGCAGCCGTACCCTCCACGACCCGTGCTCGCCAGGGACGGGAGCGCACGTCAGCAGCCGGTCGTGATGCGGAACTGGCCGGGAGCGTTCTCCGGGGTCTTCCTCGGCGGCATCGCGGGGCTGGTGTGCGGGGTGATCGTGGGCATCGCGCTCGCGACCGTCGACGCCTTGCTCGCCGCTTTCGCGGGATCCGTCCTCTTCGCCATCGGCGCGTTCATCGGCACGGTCATCGGCGCCACCACACCCACCAGCGATTTCCTGGCCTCCGTCGAACCGCTCCCGCACCGGCCTTCGGGACGGGAACCCGCCACGCGACGCGTCACCGCAGGGGGCACAGGGGCTCCCCGGCGGGAAGGTGAGGTGCGGGCGGCGGGAGTCAGGGAAGGGGCGACGGGCTCATCGGCGGGCTCCCGGCCGGGCGGGGGGAGCGGTCCCAGGACTCCCGGAGAGTACAACGGTCCCGGAGCTCCGGGAGGGCACAACGGTCCTGGGGTTCCCGGAGGCTACGACGGTCCCGGAGCTCCGGGAGGGTACAAGGCGCCGCCGGTCTTCCCCCGCCCCGAGCTGCCGGACACACCCCGCTGGGTGCTGCCGGTGTCCGCCGCCGTCGGGCTGCTCGCCGCGGTCGCGGTGCCGTACAGCAGGGCCGGGCTGGGGCTCGTACTGGTGGCCGCGGCGATGGGGGCGGCGACGATCCCCGCGGTGCGCAGGAGGATCACCCCGTGGTCGGCGGGGATGGGGGCGGTCGCCTACGGGCTGGTCGCGACGGTGATGTTCAGGGACGCGGACTGGCTGGTCGGCATCCTTCTGCTGGCCGGATTCCTGACGGCCGCGCTCGCTCTGTCGGGGGCCGGGCGCGGCTGGCTCGGGGTGATCAGGGGCGGCGCGTCGGTGATCCTGGGCCTGCTGCCGGTGCCGTGGTTCCTCGGGGCGAGGCTGAAGGGCCTCGCGTCCCGTCGCCGGGTGATGCCCCTGCTGCTGGGGGGCGGGCTGACCGTCGTGCTGCTGGCGGTGTTCGGGGCGCTGTTCGTCTCGGCGGACGCGGTCTTCGCCGAGGCCGTCGAGCGGGTGTTCAGCGCGCAGGAGTGGGCGGAGTCGCTGCCGCTGCGCATCTTCCTCTTCGTCGTCTTCGCGTGCGTGGTCGCCTCCGCCGTGCTGGTCGGGCTGCGGCCCGTGGCCGAGCCGAAGGCCCCCGACTTGAAGGTCACGGTGGGCCGCGGTCTCTGGGTGACCCCGCTGACGGCGCTGAACCTGCTGTTCGCCACGTTCGTGGGGATGCAGCTCACCGTGCTGTTCGGCTCCACCCGGTGGGTGGTCTCCGCCACGGGGTTGACCTACGCGGAGTACGCGCGTTCGGGGTTCTTCCAGCTCGTCGTCGTCAGCGTGTTCGTCCTCGCGATCGTCGCGGTCGCCTCGGGGACGCTGGATCTCAAGGGCTCCGACCGCTGGCTGATGGCCGGGCTGCTCGGTGTGCTGTGCGTGCTCACCCTGGTGATCCTGTTCTCCGCGCTGCACCGCCTGGACCTGTACGCGGACGCCTACGGGCTCTCCCGGCTGCGGGCCTCGGTGTCGGCGACGGTGCTGTGGCTGGGCGGGGTCTTCGCGCTGGTCCTCGCCGCGGGCGCGGCCCGGCTCACCGGGCGCGGGCACGCGCGCTGGCTGCCCAGGACCCTGGTGCTGATGACGAGCGCCGCGCTGCTGGCCTTCGCGGTGTGGAACCCCGACCTGCGGGTCGCGGAGACCCAGATCGCCGTACGGGGCGTGGACCGGATCGACCTCGAATACCTGGGCGACCTCGGCGCGGAGGCCGTCCCCGCCCTGGACCGGCTGCCCGAGCCGTCCCGCAGCTGCGTCCTGCGGGACGTGGTCGCGGCCAACGACCTCGCCGGACCCGATTCGTGGAACGGCTGGAACCTGGCCCGCCGCGAGGCGAGGGATCTGCTGGCTCAGCGGCCGGTGCTCAGCACGGTTTCCTGCCCGCAGACGATCTCCCGCCTGGAGATCCCCGACCAGGACTGAACGACGGCCGCGCTCACTTCGTCTCCGCGCCTTCCGGGTCGCCGGCGAGCGTGCGCGCGGCCGCCGCGTCGTCCTCGCTCCAGCCCCAGTGGCCGTCGCGTTCCCCGGTCTGCTCGTCGATCCACCGGTTGTGGGCCTCCCACGCGGCCTGCTTGCTGGTCCCCAGCGCGGCACCGATCTGCGACCACGAGGCGCCTGCCCGGCGGGCGGAGCGTACGGAGAGCTGACGTCCGTAGCCCGCCTTCCGCGCGATCACCTCACCCAGCGCGAGGAGCTCCAGCGCCTCACCCCTGGTCAGGGGCTCGGCGCCGGGGTCGAGCGGCGTGAGCTCGGCGTCGTCCTCGTCGGCCGGTGCGGCCAGGGCCTCACGGGTGCGTAGCGCGTCGTAGCGCGCGGTCGCGGTCAGCAGCGTGAACTGACGTTCAAGATCCTCTGGAGTCGCCATGGGCCGAGTATTTCGTCATGCTGCCTTGACGTCAAGGAGGCTTGACGTCAAGGCAGCATGACGTTAGTTGGCGGCCCTCTTGGGGGCCATGTGAGAGGGCCGTCGTGCCCGTTCATCAGAAGTGGCCGATGCTGGTTGAACTGGAGGTGAGGGCCCAGCGGTGGAGCGTGGTCCTCTCGGCCTCGCGCATCTGGGCCCTCAGCCCTTCGGCGGTCCGGTCGCAGATGATCAGCGGCTCGGGGACGGGCCAGGTGGCGATGGCGTGGAAGAGACGACTGCTGGTGCCGTACAGCACGGCCCAGCCCGGCTGGGTGATCTCCAGCATCGCGGCTTGAGCGCGGGCTTCGTGGTCCCAGGTGTAGTGCGGGACCGCGATGACGGCCTGGCCGTCGCGGTGGCGGCCTCGGGCGGCGGACAGGCAGCGGCGGATCATGAGATCACCTGCCCGGCCTGTGCCTCCCGTGCGATGGTTTCCTGCCGTTCGGTCTCGGCCCGCAGGGCTTCCAGATTGTCGGCGTCGACGGTCCGCTCGGCGCCGGCGTGGAATGCGGCCGACGGGAAGGGCTCCTCCCGGCTGGCCCATAGCCGCCCGGCATCACTGAGAATCAACCGCCAGCCGGGGATGGTGGATACAGGGTGGGTGGATTTGGCATCGTTCACTGATTGGACCTCCATCCGATAACGGGCTCGTCCGATCGTTCGCAGTGATGGACGAGCCCGTTTCATGAGGTGGGCAAAGACACGGAGGGGATGCCGTACGGGCTGGATGGCCAGTACGAAGGCGGGGTGACCGCTGAGCGCTTTCGGGTCCCGCCTGTTTGAATTCTCTGTCCATCACACGCGGTAAACCTGTGCATCGGTAGGTGGTGCTGGGGGAAAATAAAGGGATCGACGTTTCCCCTCGGCCCGAGGTGCGTGATGAAAAAGCTTCCAGTATGGGCTGTTCGACTCCGCGAAGAGCGGTGTGCTCGGCTTTGGTCGCAAAAGGAGATGGCCAGGCGCCTGGCCGAAGCGGCTGACGAGTGGACCCGAGAGCGCCTCCCGGCCAGGGAGTCGCTGGTGCGATCGATCAAGGGATGGGAAGCGGGGAAACACCGGCCCAGGGAGCCTTATCTCACGCTGTACTGCCGGGTGTTTGGTTTCAGGGAAACCGAATTGTTCGAGGAGAACGTCCATATTCGTCCAGACGCATCGGCATCACTGGGCATCGAGGCGCTTGATCCATTTGTCGTAGACGGCCGACCGGCCGATGCGGAGTATGTGATGACGCTCCGGACTACCGGGCAGGCGCTTGTCGCGTTGGACACCGCGTACGGGGGAAACGAGATCTTCCCCCTCGCAGTGCGGGTCTTCCGAACTGCCAGTGCCAAACTCGCCGCAGGAAACTTCACCGCGACCGTCGAGCGAGACCTCGAAGCCGCTGCCGGAGAGGCCGGGGAGATCGCCGCATGGCAGGCCCATGACGCCGATCGGCAGGACGTCTCACGTCAGATCATCCACGAGGCGATGATGCTCTCCCGTCTCGCAGGAGATCGCAGTATGGAGCTGCTGGAGCTGGCTCACCTCTCGATGCTGTCCCAGTTTCAGCGTCGCCCGCACGAGACGTTGCGGATCGCCGACGACGTGCTCGCCGGTGGTGACCTCCCTCCTCGTGTCGAAGCGATATTCCAGGTACGGCGAGGTCGGGCGCTCGCCGCACTGGGTGACGGGACGCGGGGGTTCGGAGCGCTCCATCGGGCACGGTCCGCGCTCACCGAGAGCATCGGCACTCGCGATCCGTACTGGTCGTGGTGGATGGACGAGGCCGAGTTGGCCGGGCATCAGGGGATGGCCTACGCGGAGCTGGGCGAGTGGGGCAAGGCTGTCACACCGCTTACGGAGGCTTACGAGCATCACCTGACGCGGGGACGTTCTCGCTATAACTGCGGGGCCCAACTGCTCAACGGCCTCGTACACGCACAAGCGTGGCAGGAGGCCGAGCCGGTCATCGTGGAGGTGATGGCACAGGCGAGCGAGATCGCCTCGGCACGCACGGTCAACCTGCTGCTCCGTGTCGCCGACCGCATCGAGCTCGCCGGAACGGGGCCGACGTCAACGCTGACGGACTCGGCCCAGGACCTGCGCCGCGTGCTGACCTGCGCGTGAGGCTCACGAGTGGCGGCCCGCGTGGCACCCCTGCTGTTCCAGCTCGAAGAGGTGCTGTGCCTGCTATGGGATATTTGCCCCCTAGTGCACTATTGGCAGTAAATTCACACCTAAGGTGACCGCAGGTCTGATTCGGTGAATTTGGGTGGGGAAATATTCCTTAATGGGGAGCTAATTGCGGCCGGTGGACGTTATTGATGTCAAGGTCGCCAGTTCTTCCGGAGGGGAAGTGTCATTGGAGAGCATCGTGGCCATCTGCAGTGTCGCCGTAGCCGTGGTGGCTGTCGGCTTCGCGGCCCAGCAGACGCGTGCCGCGACGAAGCAGGTGCAGATCGGTAACGCCATCGCCGGGGCGTCCACCACGGACAGTGTTTTCGTCAATCTCCACAATGCTCTGCGGGTCATCATCGACCACCCCGAGCTGTATCCCTACTTCTACGAGTCCAAGCCGGTGCCGCAGAACGGAGAGACACGGGTTCGCGTGCTCGTGACGGCAGAGATGCTGTGTGACGTGCTGAGCATCGGTCTGCGTGCGGCGGAACAGATCCCCGCCACCGGGCACGGTCTGAATCTCTGGAGGGATTACAGCCTTCAGATGTTCAAGAGCTGCCCGGCCATCAGGGAGGTGGTGGACCGGGACCCGGACCTATGGCACTACCTCGCACCTTTGCGTACGGCCTCGGTCGCCTGACCTTCGGGCAGGCCGCCCGCGAGAACGGCCAGTTGTATTGACCCGCAGGGTTGTTGACGCGGGTGATCGGTGGCCGAAGGGTGGGAAGAGGCTTCACGCCACATCGGTGCCCACACTTTCCGTAACAGCCTTCCGGGCGATATAAGAATCCGTTGACGATTACGGGCACGCCGACGCGGCCCCCGCTGGAAGGCGAGGGCCGCGTTGGTTCGGGTGAGGGTCAGGGCACCCAGTGGTTGCCGGTTACGGTGATCATGACTTGGAGCTGGATGCTGGTCGAGTAGTAGTCGTTCGCGGTGAACGGGGTGTTGAGCATCTTGTTCCACAGGGCGTCCAGCCAGGCCTGGCTGCCGGAGTCGGTCATCGCCGCCACCGCGAACGGGGCGAAGTGGGCCGGTGCGCTGCCGCTGGAGATCTGGGTGCCGTTGAGGGAGTAGCCGATCGCGATGTTGTTCGGGTTGCCGCCGGTCTTGCTCTTGATCCAGGTGTTGAGCTTGCGTGCGGCGGCGAGGGACTTGGCGTCGCCGCTGGTCACCGCGTCGTTGCCGATCCGCCACGGGTCACGGCAGGCGTTCCACCAGTACTTGCCGTCGTTGGCGGACTCCAGGACCTCACCCGGCGCGGGCTTGGGGGTGGTGTTGGTGTTGACGACGAAGTCGGCCAGCAGGCCGGTGTTCGGCGCGTAGGTCGACTGCTGGGAGGCGATCAGGTTCTGGTGGTTGGTGCGGACGGTGTCCCAGGTCGTGTCGCCGGTGGCCTTGCGGAACGCCCTGAAGTGATCGATCATCCAGTCCGAGGAGCGGCTGATCCAGTAGTACTGGTCGCCGGAGCTGCTCCAGTCGCCGAGCTTCATCAGCTTGGTGGTCGGGTTGACCTCACCGGCCTTGATCGCGTTGATGTGGTTGATCGCGAGCTGCCGGTAGTTGTAGGTGCCCGTGCTTCCCCACTGCCGGTCGGCCAGGAGCAGGCCGTAGGCCACGTCCAGGTCGCCGTCGGTGGCGGAGTCGCCGCCGTTGACGCTCTGGCAGGCGGTGTTCTGCTCGGCGGCGAGCAGGCCGGGGGTGATCGACGACGGGTGGGCCAGGACGTACTTCACCAGGCCGTCGAAGATCTTCTTCGCGTCCGGGTCGGCCCCGGCCATCGTGGCGGTGATGACCATGCCGTAGCCCTGCGCCTCGGCCACGTACGGGTGGTCGGCGTCGGGGGAGATGATCTGGTACCAGCCGTTGCCGCAGTTCTGCTTGACGAAGGCGGCCTTCCAGCGCCGGTAGTAGTCGACCACCTTCTGGTCGAGTGTCGCCTGGGTTCCGGTCGGGCGCAGCATCCCGGCCGCGTAGGGGATCTTGTGGGAGCCGAACGGCACGCCGGGGGCGCCGGGGGACGGGGTGACCGTGGGGGTGGGGCTCGGGGTCGTGCCGCCGGTGCTGCCGTAGACCTCCATCTCGTACAGCGAGTAGCCGTACACGGTGCCTCGCGCGGTCCCGTACATCCGCACGTAGCGGCCGGTGCCCGAGAGGGTCAGGTCGTCGACGCCGCCGTCGCCGGTGGTGGTCGAGTAGACCGACGTCCAGGTGGAGCCGTTGGGCGAGACCTCGATGCGGTACGACTTCCCGTACGCGGCCTCCCAGGTCAGCTTGACCCGGGAGACGGTGGCGGAGGCGCCGAGGTCGACGCGGATCCACTCCGGGTCGTGGCCCTCGGCGGAGGCCCAGCGGGTGGCGGCGTTGCCGTCGAAGGCGGCACCGGGAAGCAGGGTGGAGTCCTCGGTGGAGGAGGCGGTGGCCGGGCGGCCACGGGAGAGCAGGGAGTCGGCGGCGAAGCCGGCCGGTGCCGCCAGTACGAACAGCGATGCGATCAGTGCCGACGCCAGTGCCAGGGCGAGGACGGGCGAGGGGCGTTGGAGGCGTTCGAGGCGCGGTCTCGCGTGCACAGGGGTGCCCTCTCTGCGATCATCTAGTTAGGAAAGGTTCCTAACTAGGGAAAGATGGCACCATCCCTGACACGCTACGGTCAAGGGGATGGGGGGCCCAAATTCCTCCCATACCCAGAACCGGGGAAATCCGGGACAGCGGCAGGGAGAACGAAGACGAGCGCTGGATGCGGCGCAGACCTTTCGGGTGATTGAATCCCCGCATGTCGTTCGATGTGTTGATCAGGGATGGCTGGGTGCTCGACGGCACCGGGGCTCCGGCTCACCGGGCCGACGTCGGTGTCAACGGAGACCGGATCACCGCCGTGGGCCGCCTGGAGGGCGCGGACGCCGCGACCGTCGTCGAGGCCGCCGGGCGCCACGTCATGCCCGGCCTCGTCGACTGCCACGCTCACGGTGACGCCCTCGTCTTCGACAAGGACGTGCAGTTCGCCGCGCTCCGCCAGGGCGTGACCACGTTCGTCCTCGGCCAGGACGGGCTCTCCTTCGCCCCCTCCACCACCCCGGAGACCTTCGCCTACGCGACCCGCTACTTCGCCGCCGTCAACGGCGTCCACCCTTCGGCCGACGGGCCGATCGGTGTGGCGGAGCTGCTCGCGGGCTACGACCGGGCGACCGCGCTGAACACCGCGTACCTGCTCCCGCACGGCACGATCCGCCACGACGTGATGGGCGCCGCCGAGCGGGCCGCCACCGCCGACGAACTGGCCGCGATGCTGGCCCGCGTCGAACGCGGCCTGGCGGAGGGCGCCGTCGGCCTCTCCACCGGCCTGGAGTACGCCCCCGGCCGCTACGCCGACGCCGCCGAGATCGCCGCGCTCTGCGCACCGCTGGGCACCCTGCCGTATGTGACGCACATGCGCGGGTACGGTGCGGCGGCTCCCGCCGGGATGGCCGAGGTGAGCGACATCGCCCGCCGCTCGGGCGCCGCCGTGCACGTCTCGCACTATCACGGTCCGGCCTCCACGCTCCTGCCGCTCGTCGACGAGGCCCGGCTCATGGGGGTCGACCTGACCTTCGACACCTACCCCTACCTGCGGGGCAGCACGATCCTCGCGATGGTCGCGCTGCCGCCGTGGGTCCCGGCCGCCGACGTCGAGCGCACGCTGGAGGTGCTGGAGTCCGAGCCGATCCAGTGGGACGAGGCGCTCTGGCTGAGAATCACCTTCTCCCACCTACCCGGTGTCGAGTGGGCCGAGGGGATGACGCTGCCCGACGCCGCGGCCGAGGCCGGGCTGGAGCCGGGGGAGTTCTGCCGCAGGATCCTGATCGACACCCGGCTGGAGGCCGGATGCGTGGCGGCCCGCCCCGACGAGGGCCCCGAGGGTGAGGCATCGGTCCGCGCGGTCCTGCGTCATGCGGCCCACACCGGCGGCTCCGACGGCATCTACGTGGGCGGCCACCCGCACCCGCGTGGCTACGGGGCGTTCGCCCGCATGCTCGGCCACCACGTCCGCGAGACCGGTGACTGGACCCTGGAGCAGGCCGTCGTCCACCTCGCCTCGCACCCGGCCCGCCGCTTCGGCCTCGAAGGGAGGGGCCTCGTCCGCCCCGGCCAGGTCGCCGACCTGGTCGTCCTGGACGCCACCGCGGTCGCCGACCTGGCCACGTACGCCGTCCCGCGCACCCCGGCCACCGGGATCGGCGACGTCCTCGTCTCCGGGGTTCCGGTGCTCACCGCGGGAGCGCTCACCGGCGCCACCCCCGGCAGGGCACTACGCCCCTGAGAAACGGCGTCACCCCTCGGCAGGTCGCCCGGCTTTCGAGGAACGGCGCCGCCCCCGGCGGCCCTTCGGACACGGCCCTGGAGAGGGTGCCGTGAGGATAGGGTCCTCAGGGCGGCGAAAGGGGACGCGATCCCCCACGCCCGGATGCGGTGGCCGATAAGCCGCCGAATCCGTCAGGCGACGCGGAGGGGGACGGGACGTGAAGGGCATCGTGGATATCGCGGACCCCGGGGCGGTGCTGGGGGCCTCACTGTTCGGCGGGGCGTTCACCTTCCCCGTGATGGTGGCCCACCGGAGCGCGCTGGAGCACAACATCGCGACCCTCGCGGCCTTCACCCGCGAGTACGGGCTCACCTTCGCCCCGCACGCCAAGACCACCATGTCGCCCGAGCTGGTGAAGGCGCAGCTCGACGCGGGCGCGTGGGGGATGACGGTCGCCACCCCCAGCCAGGCGCTCACCCTGCGCGGGTTCGGCGTCTCCCGCATCGTCCTCGCCAACCAGGTCTTCGACCCGGCGGGGCTGACCGCTCTCGCCGCCCAGCTGGACGAGGATCCCGCGTTCGAGTTCCTGTGCTTCGTCGACTCGACGGCCGGGGTCGAGGCGCTCTCCCGGCACGCGGGGGCCAGGCCGTTCCGCGTGCTGGCCGAACTCGGTCACGAGGGCGGGCGCGGCGGCAGCCGTACGCTCGCCCAGCTGCTGGAGGTCGCCTCGGCCGCGCAGGCGGCCGAGGGCGTGGAGTTGGCGGGCGTCGCGGGATACGAGGGCTCGCTGGGGTCGGCGGAGGAGGTACGGGCCTACCTGCACCGGCTGCTGGAGGCGCTGGAGCACCTGCGGGTGCGCGACCCGATCCTGTCGGTGGGCGGCAGCCAGTGGTTCGACGTGATCGGCCGCGAGCTCGCCGCCTGCCAGGCGAGGGTGATGCTGCGCAGCGGCGCGTACGTCTCCCACGACGACGGTTACTACCGCGAGCGCACCCCGTACACCCGGATCGACGGAGAACTGCGCGCGGCGCTGGAGATCTGGGCGCACGTGCTGAGCGTCCCCGAACCCGACCTGGCCGTGGTCGGGTTCGGCAAGCGCGACGCCCCCTTCGACGAGGGGTTGCCGATCCCGCGCGGAGCCGCCGCGGGCGCGACGGTGCTCAAGGTCCAGGACCAGCACACGCTCCTGAGGCCGGCACCGGGCTCGCCGGTGCGGCCGGGCGATCTGGTGTCGTTCGGCATCTCCCATCCGTGCACCGCCTTCGACAAGTGGCGGACCATCCCGGTGGTCGACGAGGAGTATGTCGTCGTCGATCTGATAAACACCTTTTTCTGATTTTCCATCGCTGAGGATTGGTGAGATGAGCGACAAGCAGGAGCTGAGGACGAGCGAGGGCGCGGCGCCCGTCGGGGCGTACTCGCAGGGTCTCGTGGTCGGCGACTTCGTCTACACCTCGGGCATGGGGCCGCTCAGTCCCGAGACCGGCGAGGTCGTCGGGACCGACGTGGCCGAGCAGACCCACCAGGTGATGCGCAACCTCGGCGCGATCCTCGCGGCCCACGGGCTGGGCTTCGACGACGTGGTGAAGTCGACCGTGCACCTGGAGCACCTCAAGCGTGACTTCGCCGCCTACAACGAGGTGTACAAGTCGTATTTCACCCGCCCGTACCCGGTTCGCACGACCGTCGGCTCGGACCTGATGGACATCCTCGTCGAGATCGACTTCGTGGCCTACAAGCCGCGTTAGAGTCTGACCGACTTCGTGGGAGGGCGGCGGCTTGGACAGCTCGCTATACGTCTACGTCGAGGACGTGCGCGGGGAGGGCCTTGAGGCGGTCCTCGACCGGATCACCGGATACGGCGTGACGGGCGTGACCGTGGCCGCGGCCTACCACCGTGCCCGCGACGTCACCCCGCACGGCCGCCCCCGGGTGACGCTCCGCAACGACGGCGCGCACTTCACGCCGCCCGCCGACCTGTTCGGCGGGCTGCGCCTGGTGCCGCCCGTCCAGGACGGCGCCGAGGACGAGCCGCTGGCCGCCCTGCGCGAGGCCACCGCCGCACGGGGGCTCGCCCTGCACGGCTGGACCGTCTTCCTGCAGAACACCACGCTCGGCCTGGCCAACCCGGACGTCACCGTACGCGACTGCTTCGGCGACCGCGGCTCGCCCGCCGACCTGTGCCCCTCCCACCCCGACGTGCGTCTGTACGCGGTCGCGCTGGGCCGGGCGGTGGCGAGGCAGGGGGTCGACAGCGTGGTGGCCGAGGCGCTGCACTACGGAACCTTCGGCCACGGCTACCACCACGAGCGCAGCTTCGTCCCGCTCGGGCCGATGGACGCCTTCCTGCTCGGCCTGTGCTTCTGCGGTTTCTGCATGCGCCGCGCCACCGACCTGGGCGTGAACGCGGAGGTGGCGCGCGAGGAGTGCTCCAGGATCGTGGGCGCCGTGTTCGACGGCGACCCTCCCGCCCAGGGCGAGGTGACCCGCGCCGCCCTGACCGCGTACGCGGGGCCCGAGGTGGTCGCCTACGCGCGGGCCCGCTCGGAGACGGTGACCTCGCTGGTCTCCGAGGTCTCCACCGCCGTCACCGGCGAGGGCTCGCGTCTCGTCTTCCTCGACGGGACCGGTGCGGTGAAGGGCTATACCGACGGGCTGCCCTCGCCGGGGCTCGCCGCGCACGACTCCTGGCAGCTCGGCGTCGACCTGGTCGCCCTAGGTGACCTGGTGCCCTCACTCGGCGTGCTCGCCTACGCCAGGGACGTGGCCAGGGTGGCCGACGACGTCGCCGCCTACCGCCGCTCCACGGGCAAGGACAGGGAGTTGCGGGTCGTGCTGCGCCCCGGCCTGCCCGACACCGACTCGGCCGACCGGCTCGCCGCCAAGGTCCGCGCCGTACGGGCCTCGGGTGCCGACGCGGTCGACTTCTACGCGTACGGGCTCATGCCCTACCCGATCCTGGACCGCATCCCGGGGGCGCTCTCCGCCTGAGACCGGCCTGGTCCGGCGAGAGACCTGGTCCGGCGAGACCGGCCGGAGGAGGCCGATGTCTGGTCGGCCGGGGGGCTTCGCGAGGCGGGGCTCGGGTTCTGCGGCGGGTCCACGGGCGGGTTCGTGGGCGGGTTCATGAGCGGGTTCGTGGGTGGGGTCGCGAGCAGGTTCATGAGCGGTTTCACGAGCGGGTCGGTGGGCGGGTTCAGGAGGCGCGGGCGCCGTCCAGGACGGTGCTCACGGCGCGGGCGGCGAAGTCGTCGTCGAGGGGCAGGCCGCGGAAGACCGCGCGCAGCCAGACCGCTCCGGCGAGCAGGTCGACGATGAGCATGGGGTCGGCCCCGGCCGGCAGCTCGCCGCGCCGCCGCGCACGGTCGAAGACGGCCTGCTCCCGCGCGAACCGGTCGGCGAAGAAGCGCCGGGTCGCCTCGGCGAGCTCGGGGTGGTGAACGGCGGCACCGAGGGCCGCGACCGCGACGTCGGCGGCGGGCGGACGGGTGAGCAGGGCGGCGACCCCGCCGACCAGGGCCTCCAGATCCCCCCTGAGGTCGCCGGTGTCGGGCGGCTCCATCGCGAGCAGGTCGGCCTCGACCAGGGCGGCGGCGAGCAGTGCCGCCTTCGACGTCCACCACCGGTAGATCGTGGTCTTGTTCACCCCCGACCGCTCGGCGACCCCTTCCACCGTCAGGCCCTCGTATCCCTTGGTGGCGAGGAGTTCGAGCGTCGCCTGGAAGATCTGCTGTTCCTTGCGCGGTGCCATGGGCCGACTATAGCGACTCATAGCAACGCAACGGTGCGTTGTGTTTTAATCGACGCAATTCCCGGCCGGGCCATCTCCCCGATCGGGCCGACCCCCTGGAGGCGTGCGTGCTCCCCGTCGTTCTCGTCCACGGCATCCGGCTCAGCGCGACCATGTGGGGCCCCGTCATCTCCCACCTCTCCCGCCTGGGGCGTCCCGCGACGGCCGTGGACCTGCCGGGCCACGGCACCCGCCGGGGCGAGCCGTTCACGATGGACGCGGCGGCGTCGGCGGTCGCGGACGCCGTCGACGCCCTCGGCGGCCGGGCGCTCGTGGCCGGGCTCTCCCTCGGCGGATACGTCGGCATCGCCACCGCGGAACGCTTCCCCGAGCGGGTGGCCGGGCTGATGGCGATCGGATGCACCGGGCTCGGCTCGGCGGCGGGCCCCCACCGGTTCGCCGCCTCGCTCGCCGCCCGGAATCCGTCGCTCGCGAACCGGATCAGCTCCTACGCCCTTCGTCGTCTCCTGCCGGGTCCCGTGGGGGAGGCGACGGTGGCCGGGGGAGTCTTCTGCGAGGTGATGCCCCAGGCCGTCGACGCCGTCGCCGACCAGGACCAGCTCACGGAACTGGCCTCCTACCCGGGACGCGTGTGGCTGGTCAACGGCACCCGGGACCCGTTCCGGGTGCACGAACGCGCCTTCCTGCGCGCCTGCGGGAACGGACGACTCATTCTCGTCCCCCGCAGGGGGCACCTGGGCGTGCTGGCGGCGCCGGGAGCGCTGGCCAGGCTGGTGGGCGACCTGTGCGACCAGGTGGACCACTGTCCGCACACCGGAGCGGAACGGCGCGTCTAGACGGACCCGCGCGTCCAGATGATCGCGTACCCCCACGTATGCCTCGTATGTCGAGGTGGTCTCGTGTGTTCAGACGGAGCGACCGGAGAGGGCGGTCGCGACGCCGAGACCCAGGTAGACGATCCCGCTGAAGTGGCCGATCAGCGGCGCCCTGTTCCTCAGCCGCCCGCCCACGGCACCCGCCGCCACCGCGTAGATCAGGTCGGAGAGCAGGCCCAGGAAGAGCAGGGTTCCGCCCAGGACGGCGATCTGCAGCGGCACCGCGCCCGCCTCCGGCTCCACGAACTGGGGCAGGAAGGCGAGGAAGAAGAGGATCACCTTGGGGTTGAGCACGTTGACGACCACGCCCTCCAGGAAGATCGCCCGAAGCGGCTGCGGCGGGGTCTCCCGGCTCGCGAACTCCTGCCTGCTCGTCAGCGCCCGGATGCCCAGGTAGACCAGGTAGGCCACCCCGGCCCACTTGATCACGTTGAACAGGGTCGCCGATTGTGCGATCACGTACGAGAGACCGGCCGCCGCGGCGGCGATGTGCACCAGCGTGCCCACCTCGACGCCGAGCGCGCTCGCCACTCCGGCGGCGCGGCCCTGGGAGACGGCGCGGGCGATGATGTAGATGTGGTTCGGGCCAGGCACCAGGACCAGTGCCAGCGACGCGACCGAGAAGATCAGCAATGTGGACGGGGAGACCATGCCCCGACGATAGGGGCGGCCCGGCCCTCGCCGTCAGGGCCAATGCCTGGACCCTTTGGTGTACCAATCGGTTCAGGTTCGCCCCTTACTGATGTACCAATCGTTCCCCGTTCATCCCCTGCGGGTGGAATGTCGATTCCGTCAGTGCCCCGTGCGATACTCGCCGACGTGGGGTGGAACAGCACGCGGAGTGTTCTGATCGGGCGATCGGCGGAGCTCGATCGCCTGACCGCGGTGCTCGACACCGCGGCCGCTGGGCAGGCCGGGGTCGCCCTCGTAGGAGGCGACGCGGGTATCGGCAAGACCCGCCTGATCACCGAGCTGGCCGGACAGGCCGAGGCGGCGGGGTTCGCCGTGCTCGTCGGCCAGTGCGCCGAACTCGGCGACGCCCTTCCCTACCTCCCGCTCGCCGACGCCCTGCGTTCGGCACGAGGGGAGCTGCGCGCGGCGCTCGACGAGCGGCCCGTACTCGGCAGGCTGCTGCCCGGCGGCACCGACCAGGGCAGGGAGAGCACGTCGGGCCTGACGCAGCAGCAGCTCTTCGGCTCGATGCTCGGCTTCCTGGCCACGCGGCCCGTGCTGCTTGTCCTGGAGGACCTGCACTGGGCCGACCAGTCCACCCGCGACCTGCTGGTCTTCCTCAGCCGGATGCTGCAGACCGAGCGCGTCTGCCTCGTCGGCACCTACCGCACCGACGACCTCCACCGCCGCCATCCCTTGCGCCGGGTCCTCGCGGAGCTCAAGCGCCTCCCCTCGGTGACGCCGGTGGAGCTGGAGCCTCTCGACCGCCACGAGATGACCGACTACCTCGCCGCGCTCGGCGGCACCGACGCCGGCGTGATGAGGAAGGTCGTCGACCGGGCCGAGGGCAACCCGTTCTACGCCCAGGAGCTGCTGGACGCCGCCTCCGAGGGCTCCTCGATCCCCGACGGCCTGGCCGGCCTGCTGCTCTCCCGGACGGAGCCGCTCTCCGACCCCGCGCAGCGGGTGCTCGGCGGCGCGGCCGTCGCGGGCCGCCGGGCCGACCACGACCTGCTCCAGCAGGCCTCGGGCCTCGACGACCTCGCCTTCGAGGAGAGCATGCGGGAGATCGTCTCGCGCGGCCTGCTCCGCCCCGACGGGGAGTACGGCTACGCCTTCCGGCACGCGCTTCTCCAGGAGGTCGTCTACAACGACCTGCTGCCCGGCGAGCGGACCAGGATGCACGCCGAGTTCGCCCGCCTGCTGACCGGCCGAGGAGGTTCGGCTGCCGAGCTCGCCCACCACTACCTGGCGGGCCACGACCTGCCGGGGGCGCTCGCCGCGTCCGTGGAGGCGGGGCGCAGGGCCGAGCGGCTGGGGGCGCCCGCCGAGGCACACCGCCACTTCGACCAGGCACTCGGGCTCTGGGACCGCGTTCCCGACGCCGAACGGCTGGCCGGGATCGACCACATCGCCCTCGCGGCGCGCAGCGCCGCCGCGGCGGCCGACAGCGGCGACAACCACCGGGCGATCTCCCAGCTCCGAAGCCTCCCGCCCTCCGCCGAGATCAACGAGCGGCTCTCGTACTACCTCATCGACGCCGAGGACGCCGAGGGCTCGATCGCCGCCGCGTACGCCGCCGTCGAGGCCGCGCCGGAGGGGCCCGTGCTCGCCCGCGCCCTCGCCACCTACGCCCGCTCGCTCTACTGGACCGAACGCCACCACGAGGTCGAGGCCCTCGCGAGGCGTGCCCTGGAGGCGGCCCGCGCGAGCGACGCCGCCGACGCCGAGACCAGCGCGCTGATCACCCTCGCCGCCCTCGCCGCGCTCGCCGACGACATCTCCCACGCCAAGGACCTGCTCGCCTGCGCGACCGCGGAGAGCTCGGGCAACCTCGCCATCGACCTGCGGGCCATGTTCACCTACGCCCGGGTCCAGTACGAGAACGGCGACCTCGCCGAGGCGGCGGCCACCACCGACCGGGGGCTGCGGCTGGCGCGCGAGAGCGGTCTCAACTGGAGCACCTACGGCACCGACCTGCGCTTCCTGCGTCTCCTCATCCACTACGTCGCGGGGGAGTGGGACCTGGCGGAGAAGGTCGCCTCCGGGTTCGCCGTCCGCGTCGGCACCCCCTCCGAGGCACTCCTGTCCTCCTTCGCGCTCTTCGTCGAGGTGGCCAGGGGCCTGCCCGTCGTCGAGGACCGCCTGTCGTGGCTGGAGCCCTTCTGGCCGGACGACGTGACGATCGCCGCCATGAGCCGCGGCCTGGCCGCCGAGCACGCCCTGTGGCGCGGCGACCCGGAGACGGCGCTCGAACACGCCCGCGCGGGGCTCGACGTCATCCTCCCCAACGACCCCGCCGTGATCCGGCTCAGTGGCACCGCCCTGTGGGCGCTGACGGACCTGGGCCGCGCGGAGGAGGCCGACGCCTTCCTGGAGCGGGCCAGGGTGCCCGCCGCCGTCGGCCCCGGCTCCGTCCGGCGGGGCCCTCTCGGTCCGGAAGGGCTGGCCTGGCTCGCCAAAGCCGAGGCCGAATGGCACCGCGCGCACGGCCGCTTCGACGTCGCGGCGTGGCGAGCGGTGGTCGAGGCCTTCGACTTCGGATTCGTCTACGAGGTCGCGCGCTCGCGGTGGCGGCTGGCCGAGGCGCTGCTCGTCGAGGGCGACCGCGCCGACGCGTTGAAAGAATGGAAGCTCGCCGTCGAGGCCGCCGAGTCACTGGGCGCCCGGCCGCTCGGCGCGGCCCTGGCGGAGCTGGGACGCAGGGCGCGCTTCACCTCCACACCGCCGACCCTGCTCACCGCCCGAGAGCAGGAGGTGCTCGCCCTGGTGGCCGAGGGCCTGCCCAACCGCGAGATCGGCGAGAGGCTGTTCATCGCGCAGAAGACGGTGAGCGTGCACGTCTCCAACATCCTGGGCAAACTGGGCGTCTCCTCCCGCACCCAGGCCGCCGCCGTGGCCCACCGGGACGGTCTCGTCTGACCCGGGTGGATCCGCGTGAGCCGCATGGCTCAGGTGACCTCGGCAGGGCCGGCCGATGGCGTAACCCGCGCTGGTACGGCCCTTGACCGGCGTGACCCGTGGTCGGTGCGGCCCGCGACGGGTGGCCTGCGGCCGACGTGTTCTGCGACGTCGTCCCGTGAGTTCAGGCTCTGCCCTGGCCGCTGCGCGCGGTCAGGGCGAGGTCCCGTACGACCTGGATCAGCTCGGCCGGATCGAAGGGTTTCGTGAGGTAGGCGTCGACCCCGATCCCGAGGCCCCGCCGCTTGTCGTCCTCCTGTGCCCGCGCGGTGATCAGGACCACCTTGATATGGCTGGTCCCCTCGTCACCCCGCAGCCTGGTGGCCGTCATCCAGCCGTCCAGCCTGGGCATCATGACGTCCAGAGTGATGACGTCTGGCATCACGTCCAGCACCCGATCCAGGCAATCCTGCCCGTCGGAGGCCGTGTCCACCTGGAACCCCTCCAGGGTCAGGTTGACCGCGATGAGCTGCCGGATGACGTCGTCATCATCCACTACCAAGACCTTGCCGAGAACCTCTCCCACGGCGTGAGGCTAACTCCTCTCTCCCGTCCACGCGCGGCTTTCCGAAGATGTGTACGCGTAACCGTCACCGCGTGACGGGCTTCCCAGGGCCGAGCCCTCCCCTCTGCGTCCCCGGCGGCATCGCGGCCACCCCGAGTCGTCAAACGCGTCCGACGAAGCGGCTCCAGGACCTGCTTGCCCAGCACAGCGGCAAGTGCCTGGACGCGGACGGTGCCGGCAGGGCCGACGGCGCCAACGTCATTCAGTGGACATGTCAGCCGCAGTCCAACCAGCAGTGGCGGCTCGTCTGAAACGACGACTCCGTACCATCCGTTCTTCGAACTTCGGGTAGGAGCTTTGTGGCCGGATAGCTCTGGGCGATTCCGGCCACAAGGTGTTCGCGATCGGTTAGATTTCTCCGCTGCGAATGCCTGTCAGGAAGTTGTTCCAGGCCGTGGGGGAGAGGGTCAGTGCAGGGCCGGCAGGGTCCTTGCTGTCGCGGACGGCGACGAGACCGGGCAGGTTCGTTGCCACTTCCACACAGTCGTTGCCGCCACCGCTGAGACTGGACTTGCGGAACTCGGCGTCGGACAGGTCAGGGGAGATCATGGCTGCTCCTCACTGCGGCTATGAATGCCGCAGACTTCTCGGGGGACAGGCAGACGTCGCGAAGGCGCTCAAACTTTAGGGTAAGTCGGAGCACCTGGTCGGATGCTTCGACGTAAACGTCTCCGCTGGAGCATTCGGTGTAGCCCACTTCCGGGTCATCGTCGCTGAAACTCAGTACGGAGAAGGCGCCTTCCAGGCCGCTGTGTGCGCCGACCGCAGTGGGGAGGACCTGGATTGTGATGCTGGGCCAATCGGAGACCTGGAGGATGTTGTTGAGCTGGCGGACCATGAGGCCGGGCGATCCGACTGGGCGGCGTAGCGCGGCCTCGTCTATGAGGGCGTGCAGGGTTGGCGCACCTGGGCCGAGCAGGTTGATCTTTCGGGTCATGCGGGCGCTGACGTGCCGGTCGAGCTGTGTCTTGGTTAGCTCGGGTCGCGCTGCACGGATGACCTCATAGGCGTACTCCTCGCTCTGGAGCAGACCCGGGATCAGGATCGGCTCCCACTTGCGGATAGTCGTCGCCTCGGTTTCGAGTGCGATGTAGTAGCCGGTGAAGACATCCGAGTAGGCGGTCCACCAGCCACGTACGGCGGCGTCCTTGCAGAGCTGGATCAGTTCGCTCTTCGTCGCGAAGTCCGCGCGGTACAGGTCACAGGCGTTGGCGACGTCCGAGGGGGTCACTGTGATCCGCGCGTTCTCAACCCTGTTGAGCTTGGATCGGCTCCACCCAAGCGGGCGAGCTGCCGCCTCGGGCGTGAGCTCGGCTTGCTCCCGGAGTCGTCGTAGTTCACGGCCCAGACGACGCTGCCGGACTGTGGGGCTCTTCGTCATGCTGCTCAGTGTGCTAGGGATCCGGTAAAAAATCTATACGCACAGCGCTTGCGCGCTCGCACAGTGTAACTGCATGATGGCTCGACAACATCGCTACTTTGAATGGGGTGCCGTCGTGCTAGACCGCCACTCCGCGAGCGGAGCTGACCATGGTTGTTGAGCCTCTGTTAGGACTTCGCGGTTCGCGTGCCTCCGGAAGGCTCTTGCGTGCTGTGCTCTGGGGGCAACACAAAGGTTCCGAGGCTGGAGACGAGCTTGACGAGCCCCAGGTCGCGCAAGTAGCGAAGAACGTGACGGGCGGTGTTGTTTCCGACGTCGTAGTCACCCATGATCGCCACGATGCTCGGGATCTTGTGGCCAGGTGGCCACTCGCCACTGCGGATGCGCTGCTCAAACGTCTCGGCGATCTGCTCCCACTTGGGTCGGCCCGGCTCGAAATCGATCATGTTAGCGACCGTATTGGTTGCCAGCATGCCTGGGCGATATCAGACGTGCCTAGACGTGCCTAGGCACGCATGGACACGCATGGGCATGCCTACGAGATGTCCGCTTTGACTGCTCTCAAACAAACGGACCCGTCCGACGAGGCAAGCGTCTGGACGGGTCCTTGACCAGGAAGGGAGTCCTGATCCGTGAACAACCCTAGTACGCCAGTTCTCGACAAACAGGTGGTCGGCGGCTGCGGCTGTTTCGCCGAGGTGCCGCCGCTGCCGATGGGGTGTGCGACCTGCGGGCATGCCCCCTACGCGCACGGCTGCCCTGATCGGCCCGCCGATCACGAGTACGCCCAACCCTCAGGTGACCTGCTGGAGGTCCGGTTGCGGGCCCGTCGTACCGGAGACCGTTCCCTGCGGTGCTTCGAGCCCGTCCCTGCGACCTCGGCTGCCGTGATCCCCGTTCAGCGGTCCGTCGAGGTGGTCGCGCCGGTATCCGTTCGGCGGTGTGCCGGGTCGGACCCGGTCGAGGGGGCTGCGGCGGCAACCGAACAGTGTCGTCCCGAGCGGACCCCGGCCGTCGAACCGCCCGTACCGGTGTCGTCGCCTCGGCGGATGCCCTGTCGCTCGCGTCCGGCGTCGCCGTCAGGGGCCGCTCTCACTGGGCCGCCCCGGCTCGGAGGTGGACGCCATTTGGTGTCTCGCTTCGGGCGAAGAACCACCTGCGCACCGAACCGCTCAGCGGTCACTCCGTCTTCGTGCCGGTCACCTGATCGGTACGGCGAACCCCTCCAGAACCGTCCCTGTTTCATGAGGCAGGCCCGCCCCACGCTGGAAACGACCGGGCGGGCCCTTGATCGGATCGAGGTCCAATCAGTGACAGATGGTAGTTCCACCCACCCAGAGCCCACCAGCCCCACGACGACGATTCCCGGCTGGCGGCTGATCCTCAGCGACGCCGGACGGCTGTGGGCCAGCCGCGAGAAGCCCTTCTCCCCGGCGGCCACCGACGCCGGGGCGGAGAGGACCGTCGACGCCGACGACCTGGAGGCGTTGCGGGCCGAGACCGACCGGCAGGAGACCTTCGCCCGCGAGGCGGACGAGCAGGCAGCGAAGGAGGAGCAGGCGGCACGCGAACAGCGGACGCGGCAGGCTCCTGCCCCGGACGAGAGGGAACAGCGGATGCGAGAGCGACAGGCGGCGGAGCGGGAGCAGGCCAGGCAGGTGATCTCATGATCCGCCGCTGCCTGTCCGCCGCCAGGGGCCGTCACCGCGACGGCCAGGCCGTCATCGCGGTGCCGCGCTACACCTGGGATCACGAGGCCCGCGCCGAGGCCGCGATGCTGCAGGCCACCCGCCCAGGCTGGTCGGTGCTCTACGGCACCGGAAGCCGCCTCTTCCACGCCATCGCCACCTGGCCCACCCCGGAGCCGCTGATCATCTGCGACCGAACCCTGGAGGGGTTGAAGACCCAGATGTACGAGGCCGAAACGGCCGTCCTGCACCGCTGGGCCCTCACCTCCAGCTCGGTCACCATCGGCCACTTCTGACGAACGGGCACGGCGGCCCCCCTTCCCCGATCCAGGGGCCGCCGTGCCGCCCACGACATACCGCGCGAAGGCGAAACATCGCCGTACATCGCCGAGGGAAGCCATATGGAACAGGCCCGGCGGGAACTTAAGAGCGCTGAGAGCGAACTCGCCCTCCGCTGTACGCGCGCATCGAGCCGATCCTGTCGGATAACGACCTCTTCGAGCGCAAAGCGACAAGGTGGGCGTCACGCGAACACGCCAGGGCTGATTTCTGCGAGGTCGTTCGGCATGTAAAGGCGAAGGGGATTTCGGGCCTGAGCCGCCGCGAGGCACTTGGGAACCTGCCCGCCGCAGAGGAAATTGCTCGATAACTCAACGCTGCGGCCGTCCAGCGCTATATAGCTATCTAGCGAAGGGGAGTCAGCTGCCGGTCGCCGTTCGTAGGGGGCGTCTCATGGCCAAAGCGCGCCAGAACAGGCGTGCCAAACCGGGTCGAGCCGATGCGACTCCCGCCCCTCGGGCCGAGGAGGCCGAGCCGGCCAGGTCGGGGCGATGGAAAGCCGCGTGGGCGTGGCTGGCGGGAATTCTCAGCGCTGTGATCATCGCAGTAATCGGTGTCGTGTTCACCGCTTGGTTCAACGCACGCGGACCCGACGCGGTCGACCGGATCAGCGGGGAGCCTCCGATCAAGGTCGGCCACGTGGCCGTCGACCACTCCACGCAGGACACTGCCCTGAGAGAGCCGGTGACCGACGCCGGAGAACGAGCGGTTCTGCTGAGCAGCGCGTCCGGGGCGCGCCATGACGCCGTCATGGCGCGCCATCACCGGGCACCTCTCGAAAAGACGGATGTCACCGTCGTCCTCGTCGGGAACCGCAGCAGCCTACGCATCGTCGACATCAAGCCGCGCGTCCTCGACCGCAAGCCGGTCTCGGACGGCGCGCTGCTGGTCTACACCCCCGCCGGCGGAGAGGTCGACACCATCGAACTCTCCGCCGATCTCGATGAGTCGGCTCCCCGCTTCGCTACGGGCAAGGACCCGGACACCTCGTATTTCAGGAAGAAGCAGATAGACCTGAAACGGGGTGAGCGGGTCACGCTCTCCATGTCGGTCAAGGGCACGGCGGCGTACTACGAGTTCGATCTCCTGGTCACCGTGCTCGCGGAGGACCAGACCGAGCAAATTACGATCAAAGGGCCAGACAACAACCCGTTTCGGGTAACCGGCATTGCCGACGCCTACCGTACCTACTACACCCTCTCCCCGCTCCGTGGCTGGCAGCCGACCTCTCGTAACCAGGCATGCGTGATCGAGCGGAAGATCCAAGAGAGCAAAGGGTGCTGACCGTGCACGGGCGTCGCTCGGTCGCGGTTCTGTTCGCGGTGGTGCTGGCGGCCTGCTCGACCGCGGTAGCGGACACTCCGCGGCTCCCGCTCGTGCCCGTCGAGTGGCGTGCGGCGTGGTCGGTCCCTGCGGACGCCGACACCGGTGAGCTGTTCTCCGAGACTCCGCGCTACGCCGTGTCCGACCACGCGATCGCCGTGGCGACGCGCCAGGACACCGTGCGGATCCACGATCCGCGCACAGGCGAGCTCCGGCGCACCATCCCCGCCGACCCGGCTCTCACCGCGCCCATCACCGGCGTGTGGATCGTGGCGAACACGCTGGTCGTGTCGAGAGGCACGCGGGACATCGTCGACCACGCCCTGAACGGCCACGACCTGACCACGGGCGCCGCGCTGTGGCGGCGCACGATCACCGTCTCCGATGATCATTCCCGGACGGAAGACATCGGTCTGTACCGGGGCCCGCGGATCATGGTGACCGAGCGCGGCATCGTGGTGTTGGAGCGGCGGGCCGAGCCTTTCGACATCCGTGCCCTTGATCTCCGGACCGGGGCGACCACGGCACGGATGACATATCCGCGGGGCTGCCACCTGCGAGGCGCGGCAACCGTCCGATCGGTGGCGCTGCTCAGCTCCTGCACGGGAGACGGGTATCGGCTCACCTCGATGGACCCGCGAACACTGCGGCACGGTTGGACGCGTCCACTGTCGTCCTCCTCGCCGCCGGGCGGAGACGCTGTGATGCGCGTTACGGCCAATGCGGAGGGATACGTTCACGCCTCGGTGGGAAACGATGATTTCTTCTACGGGGCAGACGGGCGCTTGCTGTCCACCGGTCCGGAAGCCATGAGGGTCGTGAACCCGAGCCGCTGGAGCCCGCCCTTGTTCGCCGGCTCGTACTCCGCGGCAGCCGACTATGGCGAGGGCCCCCTGAGAAACGAATGGCCGTTGCCCGCCTACCTGTTCTCCGTTGACCCCGAGACCGGACAACTCGGCGGATTGCCGCTCGACCTGCCCTACCATCGTGCGTCCCTTGTCGGGGCGATCCGGGGTATGGCCTTCGTGCACAGCGATGTCCCCGGTGATGGCCGGATCACCGCGTACAAGCTGATCTACGGACTTGCGCGCGGGCCTGCCCGCTTCGGCGGTATCCCGGCGAGCACCTGGCCGGATGCCTGTGCCCTGCTTACCAGCCATGATCTGTCGGTCCTCGCGGACGACTACCGCGCAGTCCCCAGAGCGGACGATCCGGCGGGAACACCGCTGCCGAAGCCGGCGAAATGCGACTGGATACCGCCCACGGACGACGGCGCCGTCGTCTCGCTCTCCGTCGAATGGGTGTCCTCGTCGAACGCGGGCGCTCGGAAGCTCTTCACCGCCGAGGTCGGCGCCATCAAAGAGGCGGACGCCTTCGATCCCACCACGGAGAGCCCAGGCTTCCTCTCCTATACCGTGGCCGAGACGAACGGGTTCTACGGTGCGACGATCATCAACGTGGGCCCCGTCATCGTCCGGCTGAGATCGCTCTCCCGACAGGCGGTGCGACTCGTCTCCCCGTCGCTGCAGGGCAATCTGCTCGCACGGTATCAGCCAGGCGTCCGCGCTTCCGGCCCCGCGCGCGCGAGCGGCTGGAACCATCCGACCGACGCGATCGTCTATGCCGAACCGGTGGTGGTCGGCGGTGTCGTCTACGCCACAAGTGGCGATGGCACGGTGTCCGCGCTGGACGCCGCCACCGGCGTGATGCGGTGGCGCTTCCAGACAGGCGGTTCCCTGGTGGTCGATCACGTGGTGGTGGATGGCACCGTGTTCGTGGCGAACACTTTCGGCAGGCTGGTCGCGTTGGACGCCGCCACCGGCCGCGTGAGATGGAGCCGCAGGATCGATGTGATCAGCGACCTCGTGGCCGCGGCCGGTCGCCTCTACGTCTGGGCCAAGAAGTCCTTCCTTTCGACGAACGCCGAGGTCGTCGCGCTGAACGGTGCCTCCGGCAAGAGGCTGTGGAGCTTCCAGCCCGAGGGCTATGTCCTCAACCCCGATCCCGTGCTGGTCGGCGAAGTCGTCCATGTCGGCAGCGACCATGGCATGGTGTACGCGCTGGACGCCGGTTCGGGGGCCCGGAAGTGGCGCTTCCGGGTCGGCGGAGAACGAGATCACACTTATCTGGTGCGGGCCGGAGGGGTCGTCTATACCGCGAGTTCCGATGGCGAGGTACACGCGTTGGAAGGCTCCTCGGGGAAAGTCCGATGGAGCTCAAGAATCGACGGTCTTGTCGATTTCCGCATGGTGGTGGCCGACGGGGCCGTGTACCTCGACAACAAGGACGGCGCGACATACGCACTGGACGCCGACTCCGGCACGCGGTTATGGAGCTTCCAGACCGAGGGCGATAGGTCGAGCTTCAAGTGGGATGTCGCGGCGGCCCGGGGACTCGTATACGTCAGCGACGACAGCAGGCTGTACGCACTCGACGCCGCCACCGGCGCGGCGCGATGGAGCTTCCCGGTGGGCAAGGGCTTCACCTCCGGCCCCGTGGCGGAAGGCGGGAGCATTTATGTCGGACACAGCGGGGGAACGCTTCACGCGCTCGACGCCGCCACCGGCGCGGTGCGATGGAGCTTCCAAACCGGCGGCACCATCGAAACCAGACCGGTGGTGACAGGTGACTTCGTGTACGTCGGCAGCGCGAACGGCAACGTGTACGCATTGCCCACGGCAGGCGGTTAGTGTCTCGCGCCAGAAATTCGCTGTGGACATCGGGCGAGTGGGTCGAGGATCTCGTCAGCGGCCTCCTTCCATACGAACGGCTTGGGGCCGGCGTTCCAGTCGGTCATCCAGGCCCGGATGTCCTTCTCCCGGGTCCGGACGCTCTTGTGGGCCCCGCAGCGGATCTTCTGTTCGGTCAGGTAGCCCGAAGCCTGCCGCCTGAAATCGATGTTCACGTTCATGGGGAATCCCAGCATGGCGGTAGGTAGAGCATGAGCCGACGCCGATAACATGTCGCCAAGGTCGGGACCGGCCATCTATGTTGCAGCCCATGGCAAATATCTCCATGACGGATCGGTGCGACTGCGGTGCGGCGGCCGGCCCACTGGGCATGTGCGTGGATTATTACCACGGGATCCTGGCCGAGGAGCAGTCGGATCCGCAGATGTACAAATGGCACGGGCCCGTGGTCATGACATATCTTCTGCAGCATCCTTCCAGAGCCCATGAGAAATACCTCGACGGCCAGTTTCGCCAGTTGCAGCTCTACGTGGATCAAGGCCTTGACGCGTGGCTCCGCCTGTCGGCTCATCAGGTGGCACGGAACAACCACCGGGCACGCCTGGGCTATGACATGACACTGTTGGCGGCATACGCACCGCTCCCGAAGGGTGAACCATCCGGCTTCCGCGCCTCGTTCAGCGGGATGCCGTTCAGGGACGGCAGCTTTGTGTTCGACGGACATCCGGCGTACGGGGATCACATCAAAGCCATCGCCGAAGCGACGGTGGAGTCCTGGAAATCCGTTCAGAGCTGATGCTCGAAGGCCGGTGTGAGGGGTGCGTAGACATCGGCCGAGCGCATCAGAGCCCTGACCGGTAGACGGTCGACGCAGCACGACAAGTTTTGGACAAGCCGGCGTGGCTAGCGTGCACCGTAGCTAAGTCGGGAGCCGCCATGCCTTCTTCAGCGCCAGTCGGTCCGCGAATTCGTCTGGGCAGCAGAGATGGCAGCTCTTTCCACATGGCATGCGGAGTATTGATCGCGTTGATTGGCGCGGTGGCAGCCTTCGCCTTCAACGCGATCTATGCGAGGGGCTGGATCGATCTGGAGGTTTATCGAGAAGGCGGAGAAGCGGTACTGCAGCGTACCTCTGTCTACAGCTTGATCGTGGGTGACAATTGGTTGAAGTTCAGCTATTCGCCGTTCGCGGCGATGCTGTTCACACCTCTCGCGTTGGTGGGAATGGAGGCCGCCGTCGCCCTATGGGTGCTGATCTCCATACTCGCTCTTGAGGTTTTGATATGGATTCTTGTTGGTCACGCTGCGGTGGGGCGCCATAGCCGCCGGACTGCTCGTACGTTGTTGGTCGTTGTCGCGATGCTTCCCTTGTATCCGGTGACGCTGACGTTGTGGAATGGGCAGATAGGTATCATCCTGCTACTGGTGATAGTTGTAGACCTGACGCACGGCAAAGAGAAGTGGCACGGCATAGGAACGGGAGTCGCCGCCGGCGTCAAACTCACCTCGCTGATATTCATCCCCTACCTTCTCGTCACGCGTCGCTTCCGGGCCGCCCTGATGGCGGGCCTCGGTTTTCTCGGCACGGTGGCCCTCGGATTCCTGGTGCTGCCGGCCGATTCACGTGATTACTGGGGTGGTGAATTTCTCGACACGCAACGGGTGATCGCCGGGCAGGGTGTGAATTTCTTCAATCAGTCGCTTCGCGGCATGCTCATGCTCGTGTCCGGCTCCTGGCCCACCGTGCCCCTCTGGCTCGCCCTGTGCGCGGTGGTCGGCGCGGGTGGACTTTGGGTCGCCGCACGGACCGCGAAGGAGGCGGGAGAGCTCGCCGGAATCACCGCCTGCGCCATCGTGGGACTACTTGTCTCACCCGTCTCCTGGCCACACCACTGGGTCTGGTGCGTACCGCTCCTGGTGCTCTGGGCGCAGCGCGCTCAGCGCGTGGACTCCACGCCTGAGAAGGTGGGTGTGGGGCTCTTGTGGTTCGTCTTTCTACTGCCCGGATATATCGTCCTGGCGACGCTTTTCATATATCCGTCCCACGTCGGAACGTGGCTGATGTCGCTGACAGGTAGTTACGTGCTCGGTGGACTGTCGATATTGCTGGCGCTTGCGGTTCGTTTCGGCCGAAGCGATTGGCGGCAAAGAAGGCACGGGTCGGTCGACGGCCAGGGTTATACGGCCTGACCTGGGTGTGAGTTCGCAGCCGGTCGTATGGCCACGGCGTACCGACCGGCCCTGTAACCGGGATCAGTCGTTCGCCGTCAAGGCCGCGCGTGTGGCGGTGAGGATCTCCTCGGAGAGAGGGGAGCCCTTGGTGGCCCGAGCCAGGACGAGTGCGCCGAGCATCGTGCACAGCCGGGCGAGGCCGTCCTGGTCTTCGGTGGCGAGCCGCTCGGCGAAATCGCTCACGCCTTCGGCGTAGACGCGGTGGGCCTCGCGATCACCAAGTTCCCGTGCCATGTCGGTGGCGAGCCCGGCGACGGGGCAACCGTCCGCAGGGTTGTCGCGGTGCTCGACGGAGAGGTAGGTGTCGATCAACGCCTGCTGGGCGGCGTGCGACTCCGGTCCTGTCGTGCGGTGCCGGGCGAACTCGTCGAAGGCGTGGGCGGTGGCCTCGTCGACGAGTGCCTCCTTGGAGGCGAACTGCTTGTAGAAACCGCCATGGGTCAGACCACACTCCTTCATGAGGTCGGCGACGCTGACCTGCGTGCCTCGTTCGCGGAACAGCCGGGAGGCGGCTTCCACGACCCGCTTGCGGTTCTCCTGCGCTTGCGCCTGCGACACGCGGCCCATCGGCCACCTCCCAAGTTGGATGTCGGTTGACATCTATCTTACCCTTCGGTTTAGATTATGGATGTAATCTAAATTCGGGACTCGGTCATCGGAACCGTCCACGACGCTGGGAGCAAGCATGGAACTGAAGGACGCGGTCGCAGTGGTCACCGGCGCCAACCGGGGGTTGGGTCGCCAACTGGCCATCCAGCTCCTGGAACGCGGAGCGAAGGTCTACGCGGCGGCCCGCCGCCCCGAGAGCGTGGACGTGGTCGGCGCCATCCCGCTCCGCCTGGACGTGACCGACGAGGAGTCGATCCGAGCCGCGGCCGGCGTCGCCTCCGACGCGACGCTGCTGGTGAACAATGCCGGGATCTTCACCGGCACCCCCCTGGTCGCCGGTGATCTGGACTCGGTGCGGTTGGAGATGGAGACGAACTTCTTCGGGCCGCTCGCCGTGACGCGGGCCTTCGCTCCGATCATCGAGAGCAATGGCGGCGGCGCCGTGCTCAACGTCCTGTCCGTGCTGTCCTGGCTGCACCCGGCCGGCTCCGGGGCCTATTCGGCGGCCAAGTCCGCCGCGTGGGCCCAGAGCAACGCGATTCGCGAGGAACTGGCACCTCGCGGCATCTCCGTCTCGGCACTGCACGTCGGGTACATGGACACCGACATGGCCGCCGACGTTCCCGCCGAGCGGAAGACCGACCCGGCCGAGGTCGCGGCCCAGGCCCTGGATGCCATCGAGAAGGGCCTTCCCGAAATCCTCGCCGACGAGATCACCCGGCAGGTCAAGCAGAACCTGGCCGCGACGCCGACCCCGGTCTGAGGCGCAGCCCGCGGCGCCCGTCACACGTTGCCTTCGGTGGCGTCGACCCGACTAGGAACTCGTCTTCTCACCGGATACGGCCGGAGTCCATGTCGAGCCTGCTCGGTCTGGTTCGGCGGTGGGGAGTCGGCGGGTCGTGGAACCGGACCTGAAGCTCTCTGGGCCTCGTCAGGGGAGGCCGTACCGCTGCTTGATCATTTTGGCCTCCTCCTCGCTCACCTGGAGGGGGGTGACGGCCAAGGTCCTTCGCAGGTCGGAGATGATCTTCTCGCCCGCGCCCCGGACCCGAGTGCGGTGCTGAACGAGCTGGGCGTCGAACTTCTTGGCGGCCGGTCCCGTCCACACTCTGCCTTCGTGAAAGTCCCGGTACGGGGGGTCGATGCCGCTCTCGATCTCCTGGACCAGCGGCTCGACCGTTCGGAGGGCCTCTCCCAACGCCGCGTGGAGCGGATTGGGCACCAGCTTGGCCATGAGATCAGTCCTTCTTCGGGGTGGAGGAAGGGGACTTTGGTGTCGCGGACGGCGCGCTGGCGTCGGTGAGCAGTTTGGGGGCGATCAGCTTCATGAGTGCCAGCACATCGGCGGCGTTGTCCCGCCCCTCGACACCGATTTCGAGGAGGATGTTGATCTCTGCCTTGCCGCGCACCAGGGTGGAGAACGCTGCGTTGTTCTCGCCGCTGACTCGCTTGAAGTAGTAGCCGGTGACCCCGGGAAGGATCTCCGGAAGCGGTGTGGCGCCGCCTTCGATCTGCTCCTCGACCGGCCCCGGATATCCTCCCGGTGAAAGGTTGATCAGCAGGACCTTCAGCTGCTCGCCCTCTCGCTGGTAGATCGCGCAGCTTCCGTCTCCAAGGCCGCCAGCGCTTGTTAGGTCGAAAGAGCCGCGAACCAGCGGATTGCGCACTCCGGTCATCAGTTCAACCGCTTTCAGCGGGATGTGATCGCAGAGGTATGGAGGGGCGGCCACCGCTGGCAACGGAGTGCGATCGACCGCCACCTCCCCACTCTGACAAGCTATCAACGTGGCTAGGGCGCAGGTCAGCGCAGAGGTGACGGCAAACGCTCTGCGCATCATGAGCCGTACTGAGCGAAGCCGTTGGCGAATCCCTCGTGCAGACGACTCTCTGTCTCTCGCCAATGTTTTCCTGAAGGTCCCTCATGGAGCCATCGGTAATAGGCCTCCAACCGTCGATACTTGTCGGCGGTGTTGGTGGCCGTTTTGTCGATCATCTCGTCCTTAGTCATAAGGGTCTGGCCATCAGCCTTGAGGAAGTTGTTGGGGTTGTCGCGAGGGTCATCCCCCTTCTGCAAGCCCTCCAAGGTGGCCCAGGGGTGGTTCCGGTCGGGGGGCTCGGCGGAACCAAAGAGGTCGTTTTTGAGCATGGCTCGAACGGCGAGGTCATTTACAAGGCCGCGGGTCTGGTTGACCATGATATTTGCATCGTTACGGGCGTTGTCCTCCGCGTTGCCCTTCGCGGCATCCTCAATCATCCCGGTCCACGCCCCGGTGACATCGGCGATGACTGGCCAGGCTCCCCCCTTGGGGGCGATGAGGCCAGTATTGACCACTGCCATGAGCAACTTCATGTTGCGTTGCTGTGCCTCATCCAGATCCTTGCCTTCCTTGATCTTGGCCAGCCCTGCCGCATCGGTGATCAGGCCGAAACCCGTCCCAAGTTGTCTCGCGTTGGCCAGGAGGGCATCGTTACCTCGCCCTGCGGCCACCTCCGCAGCACCGTGATCAATAAGTTTGCTGGCGTATGCTGTCTGAGCGTCCAAAACAGCGGAAAATGCCTTGGAGTCGGTGAACGCTCCCTTCATCACTTGATGCAGTTCTCTCGTGTTGAACTGCACTCCCCAGGGGTCTCGACCGGGCACGCTGGGATTGTCGGTCCCCCTGACTCCAGTGGCAACGATGAGGTCACCCGCCTGAGTGGCGCGGTTGATGTCGCTGATGTAGCCAGCCAGGATGCTTCCCATCGCGGCGGGGCTCACCGGAGAGTCGGGGGATTTACCGTCCTTGATCCGTACGGCATCCAGATGGACGAGCTCCGAAGCGAGCTTGGCCGACAGGAAGCCGCGTGACGGGTTCTGCGGTGAGCCGTCGTGGTCGCGGAAGACGAGCGTCGCGGCCTTCAGAGCCGCGCCAAGGGCCACGCCGTCGTCGCTCAGGCCCCGTTCGGTCATGAAGCGTTTCAGCGTGGTCGGGTCGCCCGCGAAGAAGTCCTGGGCCGCCGCTGGATCACGGCTGAGCCCTTCCAGCAGGGTGGCCATGACCTGCGGATCCAGTGGCCTTTCGCGATCGATGGACTCGATCTTCCTGGCGGTGGCGAGGAGGAAGGCGGTGCTGAAGGTGCCGTGTTTGAGGGCCAGTGTGGCGGCGTAGCCCTTCTCCCAGCCGACGTAACCTCCCTTCGGGGCGGCGTCGAGGTCGGACAGCAGCTCTTTCCACCAGGCGTCGCCCAGGCGCGGGGTCGCCGTACCCAAGGTTTTTCCGAGGGTGGCCTGCAGGCGCTCCGCTTTCTTGTCGTCCTTGCGCTTCGCGGTCTCGACCATCAACTGGCGGAATCTCGTCGTGCCCAGCGTGTTCATCAGCGCGGCGGCGAACGTCGCGTCCCCCGTCCGCTTCTCCAGCCCTTTCAGGAGTTTTTCGTCGATCTCGCCGTCTTTGACGGTCTTGCCGAGACCGAGGGTTGCGGCATAGATGTCCGAGTTGTGGCCGGCCTTGCCGTACAGCGCCTCGTCGAAGGCGGCCAGCCCGCTGGGCGCCTCGGTGGCGGCACCCCACTCGGTGAGCTTGGTGCTGATCGTCTCGTTGCGACGTCGCAGGTCGGGGCGACTGGTTTCGATCCAGCTCTGCATCTCGCGCAGCGCGCCCAGTCCCGAGGCGTCCAGGTCGAACCGTTGCAGGGTACGGCGGATCTGCGGTTCGTTGCGTCCGAGTGCGTCCTGCGCCCGGCCGAGCCCTCGCTCGAAGTCGTTCATCCGCTCGGGGTCGATCCCCGAGTACTCGCCGTTCACGCTCGGAGTCGGAGTCGCCGGGGCTCTGTGCGGTGCGGGGGAGGGGACAGCGGGAGCGGGTTGAGCGGTGCCGGTCGGCTGGGCGGTGCCGGTCGGTGGAGAGGGAGACCGCTGGTCAGGGGCGGACTGGGGAGAGGGGGAGGGTGTGGGATACGGATGGGTCATGAGGGCGCTGGACTCCGGCTTGGTCCGTGAAGGTGACAGCTCCAGCGGACATATTAATTTCAATCCGCCTATCCCGCCAAGATATTTCCTAAAATGGAAATAATTGATAATTGTGTCGCTTTGAAATAGGTGCTTGCCGGGTGTAAGTGCTCACAGCTCCTCGGCCTGTGTCGCCGCTCGGACGGACTGTTTCGCCGTGCTCGGGGAGGTGGTGCTTCACGAGTTATCCCCAGAATCGGGTTCGGCTCGTTGGCGATCGCTCCATCCCGCTGATCCTGGGGCCTCGATCCTTCATCGAGCCCAAGGAGGGCGTGCGTGATCACGGCACTCGTCACCGTCACCATCCTCTCGGCGGCCCTCGCGGGAAACTCGCCCTTCCCCGCGCCCCGCCTTTCCCCGGAAGCCTGCGAGACCTGGGGCCACCTTCTCTCCTTTCCTCCGATCGCCCCGCCGGGCGGCACCCAGCACCTGCTGGTGGAAGAGGATTTCCTGCCGGAGAAGATTCGCATCGCTCTCTCCGCCATCTGCGCGCCCTGGGCGCTGCTCTCGCCGGATGCGGGTGGCGGCGGATCGACATCCCCGCAGGGCTCCTTCTCACAGGGTTCCCCTGCCTCGGCCTCCCCGCAGGGCTCCTTCCCGGCCTCGGCTGCGAATCCGGTCCTGGCCTCGGTTCTGGGTGCGGTCGGCGAATGGCCGCCCGGGTTCCCGGGAGCGGATGCCGGCTTCGCTGACCCTTCCGGTCCGGAGGCGGGAGGGGCAGTGGAGTCGGCGGAAGACTCAAGTGGCAGGGGAGACGCCTCGGTCTCTTGGATGAATCCGGCATCTTGGGCAGGGCTGAGAGATCCCCGAGCCTCCTCCCGGCCCGAGTCCTCCTGGCTGGAGTCCTCGCGGGCGCGAGCCAAACGGCCGCAGCGCCCTTCCGAGGGACAAAAAACGCCCGCCGATCGCGGGGCGGTGCCTTCACGCGGGGCGGTGTCCTCGCGTGGGGTAATGCCCCCGCGTGGGGCGGCGTCCTCCCGAAAGAAGGCCGTTTCCCGAGGGAAGGCCCCCTCCAGCGGGCGGATGGCACCTTCGCGAAGGAGAGCGATGTCCTCGCGCGAAGGTGTCCAGGGCCTGCGGGGCCGGATCGCCGCCACCGCCGCGCTCCGCCAGGTCGGCAGGCCGTACGTCTGGGGTGGCGGTTCGATCGCGGGTCCGACCGGCGGGGGCTTCGACTGCTCCGGGCTCGCCCTGCACGCCTGGGCCAGGGCGGGAGCAAGGCTCACCCACTACACCGGCACCCAGTTCAGACAGGGCCGCCGGGTGGCCTTCTCCCGGCTCCGCCCGGGAGACCTGGTCTTCTTCGGCGGAGGCGGCGGAGACCCCACCCACGTGGGCGTCTACGTCAAGGGCGGCGTCATGGTCCATGCCCCCAAGACCGGCGATGTCGTCAGGACGATCGACTTCACCGCCTCGCCCTACTATCTCTCCCGCTATCGAGGCGCCGTCCGCCCCATCCCGCGCTGACTCGCCCCGCCCGGCCTACCTGATCTGCCCCATTCCGCGCCGACTCACCTCGTCAGGCCTGCCCCATCCGTCCCATCTCGCGCTGACTTGCTCCGCTCGCCCGACCTCGTCCGCTCCACTCCGAGCCGACTCGCCCCGTCCGGCCCAGGCCGCACTCGATTCGCCTCCGTCTCGGAGATCACTCGCCCGCCCAACCGAGTGTCGGTTCCCCCCAGGATGCTGGTAATGTAATCACGCGTTGGCCCCCTTAGCTCAGGGGATAGAGCACCGGCCTCCGGAGCCGGGAGCGCAAGTTCGAATCTTGCAGGGGGCACCAGCGATCCATCAAGGGGAAACCCGGAGACGACCCGCGGAGACGCGGGTCGTTTTTTTGCTTTCCTGAGTCCTTCCAGCGGCGTCCGTCTCGCCCTCGCCCAGCGGCGCTCAACCCGTTTGGGGGGTGGTCGATTGTGGGTAGTTTGAGGCTGCCTCAGCGTGCGGCCGTGGGTGCTTCGTCAGGTGGCCGGTCCTGGATGGCGCTGAGCGGACAGGGGAGGCCCTTCGGATGAAGGTCGTTGCGTTGTCCTGCACGCAGAAGCGTCTCCCGTCGCTGACCGACGCGCTGCTGGAGGCGGCGATCACCGGCGTCCTCCGGGAGGTCGGTGACGCGGAGATCCAGCGGATTCGGTTGATCGACCATCGCATCGCGATGTGCGAGGGCGAGGACACCTGCCTTGATCCCGAGGTGGGCCGGTGCACGCTCGACGACGACTTCGAGCACGTCGTCGGTCTGGCCGAGGGCGCGCAGGCGATGCTGCTCGCCATGCCGGTGTACGCGGGGAACGTGCCCGCGATACTGAAGATCTTCCAGGAACGGCTGAAGAGCTTCATGAACGCCGGGCAACGCCCGTTCGGCAACCTGCTGGTGGGGACGATCGTGCATTCGCGCACGATGCTGACCGAGCCCGCACTGGGATCGTTGTTCCCGTGGTACCTGCGCCTACGGAACAGGAACGTGGCGTCGGCGTGCTTCACCCAGAACGATCACCAGGACCTGACCCGCACCGCGGCGCCCGACCTGTGCGTGGCCGTGGGCCGGCAGCTCGGCATGACGCTCGGCGGCGGCCGGTCGCCGGCCGACGAGCGCACGGCACTGCCGTTGGTTCAGTCACCGGCTCGTCCGCGGTGCGGCGACCCGACCGCGTCCTCTTCCGGAGAGTGAGGGGATTCCGCGCGCCAGGTGCACCCGTCGCCCACCTGTTCGCACGAGACCGTGACGCCCGGTTCCACGTAGCGGGCGGCGATGGCGGTGTTGAGTTCCTGGCAGTACGGGCACGGTGACGGGAACGTCAGTACGACGCCGTCACGGGCGGCCCGTTTGCGGTACCGGAGGATCCCGCAGTCGGCGTTGCGCAGGACGGTGCCCGACGGCTGGGGCTCACTGGTCACCGCCGAGTCGTACAGCAGCAGCTGACGCCGCAGCCGGGTCATGAAGTGATCGGTGGCGGACACCCCGGCGGGCCGTTGCGCCCGCAGCAGCTCCGCGGTGATGCGGGAGTTCGCCTGGATCCACGCGGTCAGCCCTTCTTCGCCGTGCTCTCCCAGGATGAACTCCTCCGCGGCCGCCTGGGCCTCGAAGAACCGCTGGCGCCACAGGTCGACCTTCTCGGCCGGGTCGAGGGGAGACGTTTCAGTCAGGTCGAGAGGAGCCGGTTCATCGGTCATGGTCCGCGTCCTTCCCGGCGGCGTCCCCGGCGGCGTCGTCCAGTTCGGCGAAGACCTCCTGGGCGACGCGCAGCCCGTTGTTGGCGACCGGCCAGCCACCGTAGTAGGCGAGCTGAATGATGACCTCGATGATCTTCTCTCGCGACATCCCGAGGTGCAGGGCCGCGCCGATGTGGCCGCGCAACTCCCAGTCGGTCCGTGCCAGCGCGACCGCGGTCAGCGCGACCAGTTCGCGCTCCTCGACGCTCAGGTGCGGGCGGGTCCAGATCTCGCCGAACAGGTGGTCGACGGTGATCCGCAGGAACTCCGGGTAGGAGCCCGGGCGTGGTTCGCGGCCGAAGACCTGCTGGAACATGGCCTCGCCCCGCTCATGCCGGGAAGACGGCTGATTCATCGATCAACTCCCTCGTGTTGGTCGAACACCGGTCGAACAGTTGTCAACGTCCACGACGCCACGAAGGCGACGAGCAGCAGCGCGGCGCCGCTGCCGAAGGCGGCCGGAACACTCACCCGCTCGGCGATGAGTCCCACGACGACCGGTCCGACGACGGCGCCGACGTCGGTGCACATCGAGAAGACGGCGACGCCACTGCCGGCCCGGCCGACGACGACGTCACCGATCAGCGCGGCCGGTGCGGCGTTGAGCAGCGCCGATCCCGCCGCGTACACGCTGAGCAGGACGACGAGCCAGGCGTACCCGTCCACGAACATCAGGGCCGTGATCGCCGCCGCGGCCACACCGGTGCCGGCGATCATGGCGAACCGGCGGCCGGCCCGGTCGACGACCCGGCCGGCCGGCATGATCAGCAGCGCCTGGACGACGGCGGATGTCGTGAACGCCCACCCGACCCATGTCACGTCATGTCGCCACGCCACGATCACCGTGGGGACCAGTGCGCCGCGCAGCCCGAACAGGACCCATCCCTGCGCCAACGCCGCGAGGCAGGCCACCACGTAGCGTCGGTCCCGCAGCAGGACCGGTAGCCGGACCACGTCGCGGCCGGGCTCCGCGCCGGTGCCTCGGCCGGTGTGGAGGACCGTCGATGCCAGCATCGCGGCGGCGAGCAACAGCACGGCGTACGCCACGAACGGTGCGGACAGGCTGATGAGAGCGAGCAGCCCGCCCAGCGCCGGTCCGCAGATCCCGCCGAGCAGGAAGCCCGCTTCGAACACGGCGCCGGCCCGGCCCCGCTGGTCGGCGGGCGCGATCGCCAGGAGTGTCGCCAGTGCGGACACCGAGAACAGCACCGAGCCGACGCCGCCAAGGCCGCGGAAGGCGAGCAGCTGCCCGTAGGACCCGGCGAACGCGGTCAGGGCCGAGGAGACCGCGCACAGCAGCAGGCCGGCGACGAGGACCCGCCGCTCCCCGAAACGAACTCCGAGCCGACCGCAGAACGGACTGGTGGCCAGCCGCGTCAACGCGAACAGGGCGACGAGCGCCCCGATCTGGGTGGGCCCGGCCCCGAACGTCGCCGCGTACACCGGGAGCAACGGGAGCACCAGTCCCAGGCCCAGCATGACGCAGCCACCGACGACACTGAGGACGTAGACCTCGCGGGGGAGACTCGGCTGGGCGGTGGCAACGGGTGGGACGCTGCCGGGGCCGGCCGCCGTCACTGTCCGATCACAGGATGATGCTGAGCTTTCCGTGCTCGTACAACGTCTCGTGGTCGAGCACCACGACCCGTTTCCTGATCCGGAACGACTCGCTCTCGACCACGAGCTCGAACCGGTATTTTCCGACGTAGACGTCAGAGCGTCCGTGCCCGAACCGGTACACGACGACGTTCGCCGCCACGTCGAGGTGCGTGCCCCGATCGGTCAGGATCTCCACGTTGCCGATCATCCGATTCGTCCGCGACCGGGGGTTCTCGCACCACACCTCGCCGTTGAGGAGCTGTTCGATTCGCTGGCGCAGCCGGGCGGCGTCGTCGTCGATGAGCCCGAGCGCGTCGGCGGTCTCGCCGCGGACGTCGGTGGCCGGCACCGAGTAGCGGATGTCGTCGGTCAGCATCTCGTCGTACCACTCGCGCAGGCGCCACTCGTCGAGCAGCCGCGCCTCACGGAACAGGAACCGGCTCACCCGGTGCCACAACCGCACCTGGGCCGTTTCGTCGACCGTCAGCTCGATGGTCATTGTGGTTGCGCCCCTTGCATCTCGGCCCGGTGGGCGATTTCGAGGTGACCGTCGTCGCCGTGCATCAACCGGTCCCACTGCCGCCAGAACTCGCGGGCCGGAAGCTCGTCGGTCGTCTCCGGGACCTCCTTGTTCATACCGCGGGACAGATCCGAGTAGCGGACCGTGCGGTTGAGATAACCCCGCTGGCACGACTCGACGATCTCGATGTCGTCGGGGGTGGCAAAGCCTGCGGGGCCGAGGAACGTCAGGTAGTGACTCTTGCGGAGTTCCCGGATGTCCGGATCCTCGTCCTTGGGGGCGAGGGCGACCGAGGTGATGGCCATCTGGCCGGCGCCGACCGGGTCGATCTTGCGGATCGTGATCGCGATCGCGTCGATGATCATCAGGTTGGGGAAGATCAGCACCGCACGATTGGTGCCGGTGATGCGTTCGGCGCGTTCGGCGCCGAACCGGTCGGCGAACCGCGCGGCCGTCGCCTCGATCCGCGGCCGGACCTCAGGGCCGAACATCGGCGTCCAGTAGGCGAGCGGGCGGGCCGCCGCTGGTGGCAGCTCGTTGGCTCCGTGCCCCAGTCCGAGGGCGCGGCCGAAGCCGCCTCGTCGCCGTGGTGGCACCGACCCCAGCGACTCCATGTAGCCGACGTAGCGCTTGTGCAGGGCACGAAAGTGGTAGATGTCGACGCTGTTCTCCATCATGAGCTTCCAGTTGGCCCGAGCTCCGTGGAGTTGCGCCCCCTGGATCACCTCCATCCCGACCTCGGACTGGTCGTCGATCAGGTCGAGGTACTCCGTCGCGCCCGCCAGGTACTCGGTCAGGGTGCGCGGCTGCTCCGCATCGAAGGTGACGAACACGAAACCTCGGTAGCCGTCACTGCGGTGCTGTGCCAGGCCGAAGTCCGCCTTGCGAAAGCCCGGCCCGTACCCGTCGGGGATCGGGACCCCGACCAGGTCGCCCTGGTTGGAGAACGTCCAGTCGTGGTACGGGCACCGGAACGATCTGGCCTGCCCGGCCGGCTGCGAGCAGATCAGGGCACCGCGGTGGGTGCAGCTGTTCGCGAAGACCCGGATCACCCCGTCGGACCCGCGCGCCATGACCACCGGGCGCCCGCCGACGTCGCGCGACACGTAGGAGCCCGGTCCCGGCACCTCCGATTCGTGCCCGACGTACAACCAGCAGCGATCGAAGATCCTGGTCATCTCCTGTGCGGCCAGGTCGTCGTCGGTGTAGGCGCGGCGATCCACCCGGAACGAGAGGCGCTCAAGATCGTCGAGCACGATCGGGTCGCCCACCGGCCGCCGCGGTTCGATCGTCACTGCTCCCTCTTTCGCTGTAGCGTCTCGACCGCGCCGATGACCAGCTCGGCCGTGCGCACGGCGGAATCGCCGCACTCCGGCTGCGCGGCGCGCAGCCGGGCCCGGTGGTCCCGGGCGGGATCGAGCAGGTCGGTGACGGCGTCGGCGACCGCCTGCTCGGTGACGCCGGCCGGCTCCAGCGCCGTCCCGAAGCCCGCCCTGTCCACGAAGTACGCCTGGATGGGCTGGTCCACGGCCAGCGGGATCACCAGCATCGGTGTCGCCGCCCGGATCGACTCCGCCACGGAGTTGTAGCCGCCGTGGGTGATGAACACGTCGGCGCGTTCGAGCACCTCACGTTGCGGTAGATAGGGGGCGGTGAGCACTTCGTCGGGCAGCGCGAGCTCCTCGGCGAGATCTCCCACCGCGGCGATCACCTGCGCACCGGTCGCCGCCGCCCCGGTGATCACCGTACGCAGCAGGTCCGGCCGCCGGTAGAAGATCGTGCCGAAGGAGACGTACACCAGCGGGCGGTCGGGGTCGATCCGATCCAGGCCGGAGAAGGCGACCTCGTCGCCGCGGGTCCCCACCGCACCCGGCAACCCGACCAGCTGCACACCGTCGTCGGTGACCGCGTCGTCCCCGACGAGGGCGGGAATCGTCGGCATCAGGTTGAGAATCGGCGAACGCGCCGAATGGGTCCGGGTCGACCACAACACCCCGTGCCCGGTCAGATAGGCGCCGACCTGCTCGTCGTACGGCCAGCGACCTCGTCGATGCTCGCGCGGGCATACTCCGCCCAGGTTGGCCCAGATCATCCCGTACGGCACGCCGGACGCCTCCGCGCCGACCATGGCCGACGCCGTGACCGGCAGCGAATCGACGAGTACGAAGTCCGGCGCCGTCTCACGGAGCGCCTTGGCCGTCTGCTCCGCCACCGGCGACGACCGGAGCATCGGGCCGATCTTCGCCGGGTCGCCGCTCCACGGCGCCATCTCGACCTTCCCGATCGCGTGGACCGGCGTCTCACCCAGGGCCTGGCGACGCTGCTCGTCGAGCGTGCCACCGTCGGCGGACAACAACAGCAGCGCGACCTCACTGCCGGCGGTTCGGAGCGCATTGACCACCGGAATATACGGGTTCAGGTGACCATGCTGAGTCGTGGTGAGGAGGGCAACGCGCATCAAATCTCCGATTCATGGAAAGAAGACGACCAGGCCGACTCAGAATCCGGCTCCGGGTGCACCACAGCAGCTACGACCGCGACACCCTCCTGCCTTCGGAAACGAGTCGAGACGGCGACGGGCGAACGGCGGAACTCCGCCTCCGGACAGGCAAAAACGCCCGGCAGGCGAAAGGGGCCGTCGACGTCTGGGCACTGCTGTGAAGCTCTACGCATTCCCCACCATCGCCGAGGGGACACATCATGTCAACGACGTCTAAATCCTGGATTTGACGCTAATTTCATGATATCGACCTGTTTAAGCGGGCAAAGAGGATGCGCTTGCGCAGGAAAACAGAGTTGGCCAGGCCATACATCTGTCGCTTGAGCATCTTGACGCGGTTTGATGTCAAGCAGCTTCTTGGCATCGTGAAGACCATTGGCGAGGGAGGCAACCGGTGAACCGGTCCACCCAAGAGCCCTCACTGCTTGAGCTCACCACCGCCCTGACTCCCGCCACCGTCTCGCGGTTCCTCGCCTCCAACGCTTGGAACCTTGAGTACAGGGGGCAGGTCAAGGAGGTCTGGCGGCTCGTCGAGGGCGGGAATCTCATCGCCCGGATCATGCTGCCCCTCGACCCGGACTTCGCTGACCACTCCGATCGCTTCTGCGACGCCCTCCACGTGATCGGCCGGGTCAACGACTGCGATGCCGACCAGCGCTACGAGCGCATAGTCGCCACGAAAGTCGACGCGAGTTCCCTTCGGCGCAGGCTGGGAGACTTGCCCGAAGCGTAGTTCGGCTGTGTCTGAAGGAGCCCTCACCTTGTTTCAGGTGAAGGGTTTCCGCTGTTCCGTGCCGTGAGGTTCCCGAGGTAGTCCCTGATCATCGATCTCGACCCCCGCGAGGGGAGCTGGGCTAATACTCCCTTTTGCTGCATCTTTCCCTTTTGCTAAGTTGATCTTATGCGCCCCCTCCTCGCAATGCTCTCCGGCGCACTGGTGAGCCTTTTCCTGGTCGGTACAGCCACAGCCGACGCCGACCGACTCCGGCCGATCCCCACCGGCACAGCCGCCCTCACAGCCAACCCGATCTACGAGACCGGCGAACTGAAACCGGACACCTGCCCGGAGCGGCCAGTTGACAACGACGACTTCAAAGGCGCCACCAACTACCTCAACGGTCTCCTCCGTTGCCTCAACACCAGTTGGAAGCGCCAGTTCGCAACAGCGAGACTTCCCTTCAGCACACCGAAGCTGCGGGTCATACGCCACGCCGGTGTGAAAACCGGCTGCTCCGAATTTCCCGAGAGCGCCCAGGCGATCTACTGCTCGGCGAACAAGACGATCGTCTTTCATCTCGACAAGAAAGCCTTGGCCGACGTAAGCGACCTGTGGCTATTCTCAGTCCTTGGCCATGAGTACGGCCACCACGTCCAAGAGCTCTCCGGAATCATGACCACCTTCGACTCTCGCAGGTACCGCTCCAAGAAGGACTACAACGCAGCCTCACGTCGCCTCGAATTGCAAGCCGACTGTCTGAGCGGCGCCTTCATCGGCAGCGTCTGGTCCTCCCTGGAGCGGCCGGACTCGGACTTTTCCTACCTGCGGCGCTTTGAGAAGAGTTCTCCGACTCATGGCAAGGCCGCGAACTACTCTTACTGGTTGAACCGCGGCTTCCTGGCCAAGGGGCCCGACGCCTGCAATACCTTCGCCGCCAAGTCCAGAGTGTCTTGACCGCTGTCTTGGCGCCCGCGCCTCTTCCGGCGGCGAGGCGCTGAATCGGGACCGGGGGCAGCTTCGTCGCTCCGCTCCCGCCTGTCAGCGGTGCCATGACAGTCGTGCCGGGCGTGGGCGGAGTACCGCATGCGGCTCCTGTCCGGCGACCCCCATAATGATCGACGGCATTTGCCGATCAATAGGGGGTTTTGTGAAGAAGGTCATGGTCGCCACGGCTCTCGTCCTGGCCGGTGTGGGCACGGTGGCCGCGCCCGCGCCCGTGCTGGCCCGGTCGACGACCTCGGGGGCCGCGTCGTCGCTCGTCACGGCGGGAGGCGAGGCGGCCGTCGTGAAGTGTCAGACCCGCAGCCTCAAGTCGCTGGCGAACGGCAGGTACGTGTCCGCGGAGTTCGGCTGGTCGGGCGACAAGTACGGGATGCTGCGCGCCCGCGCCACGAAGGTCGGCCCCTGGGAGAGGTTCTCGATCTGCTACAACGGCCGCAACTACACGATCAAGTCCCTGGCGAACGGCAAGTACGTGTCCGCGGAGTTCGGCTGGTCAAGAGGCGACCGCGGGATGCTGCGCGCCCGCGCGTCCTCGGCCGGCACCTGGGAGAGGTTCCACATCGCCTCCTGCGGGACGGGCTGTGTGTCGATCAGGAACCTCGCCGTCCCCTCCCGGAACTACGTGTCGGCGGAACTCGGCAACAAGGGCGACAAGTACGGGATGCTGCGCGCCCGCGGCTCGAAGGTCGGCCCCTGGGAGAAATTCAGGGTGCAGTAGACCGCATTTCGGGCATCGATTTCGGGCATCGCCGTGGGCCGCCGATCCGGGTCCGGCAGGCGGTTCGCGGCGGATGCCATAGGAACGGGGCCGGTTCGCGGCGAATGTCACGGGAACGGGACCGGGGACCGGTTCGTTGGCAGGGAAACCAGGCGACCGGCCGAGATGACGGGGTGTGACGACAGGCGGGCGGAGTCTCGGCCGGATGACGGTCGTCGTCCGGACAGGGGCGGTCCTTCGCCGCTTCACGGCGGCGAAGTGATCTCGCGGGGGTTCCGTTCCAGAAGGGGTGCTTGATGCGTACCACCACGGATGCCGACGTGCGGCGGGTGTTCGACCGGATGGCGGATCGGTACGACGACCAGATGCGGGTCTGGGAGCGGCGCCTGTTTCCGGGGAGCAGACAGTGGGCCGTCGGGCAGGCGCGCGGCCGTACGGTGGAGATCGCGGTCGGCACCGGGCTCAACCTGCCGCTGTACGGAGCCGACGTCACGGTGGTCGGCATCGAGCTGTCCGAGCGGATGCTGGAGCTGGCGCGGCGGCGGGTGGCGCGGGAAGGGCTCGGCGAGCGGGTGGAGTTGCGGCAGGGCGACGTGCAGCGCCTGGAGCTGCCCGACGGCCACGCGGACACCGTGCTGTCCACGTTCACGATGTGCACCATCCCGGACCCGGCGGCCGCGGCGCGCGAGGCATACCGCGTGCTCAAGCCGGGCGGCAGGTTCGTGCTGGCCGAGCACGGGCCGTCGAGCAACCCGATCGTCCGCGCCGGGATGCGGGTGGTGGAACCGCTGTTCGTGCGGTTCGCGGCCGACCACCTCACCCGCGACCCCCGGCCGTTCCTGGAGCAGGCGGGGTTCCGGATCGAGTCGGTGTCCCGGATGACACGCGGCGTCGACTTCCGGGTGCTCGCCGTCCGGCCGTGACCCGCCGCCTTCCAGCCGCGTGATTCCGGTGCCGGTGAGGCACTGCACCCTCATGAGCGGGGTACGAGAGGGAACGGGCATCGACGAGGAGGCACCCGTGGAGTACGTCCTGAAGGAGATCGCCGACCAGCCCGCGTGCTGGCGGCAGGCGCTGGATCTCGGCGCGGCGAGTCCGGCGGGGCTGCCGGAGACGGGTGAGCGCGTCGCCGTGATCGGCTGCGGCACCTCGCTGTACATGGCGCAGGCGTACGCGGTGCTGCGCGAGCGTTCCGGGCAGGGGGAGACCGACGCGTTCCCCGCCTCCGAGCTGCCGGCGCGCCGCTACGACCGGCTGGTCGCGATCACCAGGTCCGGGACCACGACCGAGGTGCTGCGCGCCCTCGACGCGGCGGGCGACGTCCCGACGGTCGCCGTCACCGCCGACCCGGCGACCCCGGTCACCGGCCTGGCCAAGACGGTGATCGCGCTGGAGTTCGCCGACGAGCGTTCCGTGGTGCAGACCCGGTTCGCCACCAGCGCTCTCGCCCTGCTCCGCGCGCACCTCGGGGAGGCCCCCGCCGACCTCGGGGCCCAGGCCGAGACCGCGCTCACCACACCGCTCCCCGAGGGGGCGATCTCGCGGCGGCAGTTCACCTTCCTCGGCAGCGGCTGGACCAACGGCCTCGCCCAGGAGGCGGCGCTGAAGCTCAGGGAGGCCGCTCTCGCCTGGTCGGAGGCCTACCCCGCGATGGAGTACCGGCACGGGCCGATCAGCGTCGCCGACGAGAACAGCCTGGTGTGGTTCTTCGGCGGTCAGGAGAGACTGCTCGACGACGTGGCCCGCACCGGAGCCCTGACCACGGCCACCACCCTCGACCCGCTGGCCGACCTGATCCGGGCCCAGCGGCTCGCGGTGGAACTGGCCCGGTCGCGCGGCCTCGACCCGGACAACCCGCGCAACCTGACCCGTTCGGTGATCCTCGGGTAGTCGCCCTCAGCGGCGCCGGGCGGCGTTCAGCAGCCAGCGGCGGATCACGGCCAGCGCCAGCGGCAGCGGCACGGTGCCCGCGCCCAGGCCCACGTCGACCAGCAGGTCGAACACCTCCTTGCGGCGGGCGGCGGTGTCGATCGCGGCGTCGATGAAGCCGGGTGACTGGGAGGCGAGGGCGAGCACGTCGGTGGTACGCAGGTGCCGGCCGAGAGCCTTTCTCAGGCCGCGCCGGTAGGCGGGCAGCGGGTCGTCCGCCGCCTGGACGGCGGCCTCCCCGGCGAGCCGGCCGGAAAGCAGCGCGTAGAAGATGCCCTCGCCGGTGAGCGGGTTGATGAGACCCGCGGCGTCACCGGCGAGCAGCACCCGCCCCGAACCCGGCCCGGGACGGCCGGGGGAGAGGGGAAGATGGTGGGCGCGCAGGTCGCGGGCGTTCACGTGGGGCAGCAGCTCGGCGAGCCGTCCGTGCAGCACCTCCTTGCCCGGCAGGCCGGTGGCGTGCAACCGGGGCAGGAGCATGCCGTAGCCGACGTTGGCGGTCCCGTCGCCGATCGGGAATGACCACGCGTACGCGGGCCACCCGTCCTGCTGCATGAAGATCGACTGGACGTCGTCGTCGGCGGGCACGTCGGCGTAGCCGCGCACGGCGATCGCGGTGTGCTTCTCGGGGGAGGGGGGAACGCCGATGAGGCGCCGTACGGCCGAGTTGGCCCCGTCCGCGGCGACCACGGCGCGGGCGGTGACGGTGCCGTCGAGAACCACGTGATCGCCGAGATCGGCGAGCGCGCGGACCTGGTGGCGGCGGACCTCGACACCGCGGGCGCGGGCGGCGTCGACGAGGCGGGCGTCGAAGACCTTGCGAGGCACGACGTGGTTGGACCTGGCGGAGGTGGCCGAGACGCGGGCGCCGCCGGGGGAGACCACCGCCAGGCGCCGTGTGGGCCGGTAGTCGGCGATGAGGTCGGGAACGCCCAGCAGGGCGAGCTCGTCGCGTCCGTGGGCGGCGATGCCGTCACCGCAGGCCTTGTCGCGGGGGAAGTCGGCCCTGTCGAGCAGCAGGACCCGCGCCTCGGGCCTGAGCTGTCTCGCGCGCAGGGCCGCGGCCGCCCCCGCGGGCCCGCCGCCGACGACCACCAGATCCCAGACGTCATCCACCCCGGGGAGCCTTCCCCGTACGCCCGGGGGGAACCTCCACGCGGTGGATCTTCCGGGTGGCGCACGCCACCGTGACCCACCCGGGTATGGGGCCGGGGTGGGCGGGAGCGCGGAGGCCGGGCCGCTCAGGGCCGGGGAAAGCCGGTGGCCGGAGGTGGCCTCAGGGCCAGGGACCGGGGGGAGAGGCGGTGCAGGCGGCGGCTAGAGGTCGCTCAGGGCGGGGAGGAGCTCCTTCTCCGACCAGTCGAAGAACGCGTCCTGGTGCTCGTGACCGATCTGGACGAGGGCGACGTGGGTGAAACCGGCGTCGGTGTAGGCGCGTACCGCCTCCACCACGGCGTCCACGTCGGGGCCGCACGGCACCTTGGCCGCGACGTCCTCTGGGCGCACGGTCTCGGTGGCGGCGGCGAAGTTGACGGGCCCCGGAAGCTCGGCCATCACCTTCCACCCGGCCACCGACCAGCGCCACATCCGGTGCGCCCGCTCCCTGGCGGCCTCCACGTCGGGGTCGTAGCAGACGGCGAGCTGGCCGTAGACGGGCTTGCCCGTGCCGCCCTCCCCGGCGAACAGGCGCACCAGGTCCGAGTCGGGATCGGTCGCGACCAGCGCGTCGCCGTGCTCGGCGGCGATCTTCCCCGACTGGCCGCCGGAGGCGGCGATCGCGAGCGGGATGGGCCGGTCCGGCAGGTCGTACAGCTTGGCTGAGTCGACGTCGAAGAACTCGCCGCGGTAGGTGACGTACCCGCCCTCGAACAGCTCCCTGATGATCTGCACGGCCTCGCGGAACATCCCGTGCCGGGTGTCGGCGGACGGCCAGCCCTGACCTGTCACGTGCTCGTTGAGGTTCTCGCCCGCGCCCAGCCCGAGCGTGAAGCGGCCCTCGCTCAGCACGCCCATCGTCGCCGCCTTCTGCGCCACCACCGCGGGGTGATAACGCATGATCGGGCAGGTCACGTACGTCATCAGGGGCAGGTGCCGGGTGGCCTGCGCCGCCGCGCCGAGCACCGACCAGGCGTACGGGGAGTGGCCCATCTCCTCCAGCCACGGGAAGTAGTGGTCGGAGATGACCGCGTAGTCGAAACCGACCCGCTCGGCCGTCGCGACGTCCTGGACCAGCTGCCTGGCGGGCGTCTGCTCACACATCATCGTGTAACCGATCTTTGCCATACCCCGCCCCTACCCGGCTTTCCGCGAGCATCGCCGGAAGAGCCGAAAATATCGCCGTCCTTTACGAATCGCCCATCTACCAGTGGCCTGCCTCCACATCGCCCGCCTTCGAGTCGTCTGTCGGTGGATCGCCCGGCCACGAGTGACCCGGCCACGAGTGATCCGGCTACGAGTCGCCCGCCTTCGCGGAGGCGCCCGCCTTTCGTGGGGTGTCCGCCTTCGACGCCTCCCCGTCCGGGGCGTGCGGAGCCTGGGGGGTGGTGTGCTTGAGCGGGACCGCCGTGCCGCGGACCACGTCCAGCTGGACGGTCTGGCGGGGCGTCAGCAGGTCCAGCAGCCAGCTTCCCGCGATGCGTGCCCGGTTGCTCGGGATGGACAGCAGGTGGTAACCCCGGGTGACCACCTTGGCCGCCATGCCCGACAGCGGCACGCCCAGCGGGTTCGCGGCGGCACCGGTCCCTCCCAGGTCGACGACGAACCCCAGGTCGCTGTGCTTGTACGGCCGGAGCTGCCCGTGGCCGTAGGAGGCGGCGATGTTGCGGGCGGCCCGCCTGCCCTGGCGGCCCGCGTGCTGGGCGGTCATCGCCGTGTACTCGCCGGGCCGGGTGAGGTCGGGGACCGCGGCCGCGTCGCCGCAGGCGAAGATCTCCGGGTGGCCGGGCACCCTCAGGTACTCGTCGACGCGCAGACGCCCCTTCACGGTCGGCAGGCCCAGGGACTCCACCATCGGGTCGGGGCGCACGCCGACACACCAGATCAGGGATTTGGTCGGTACGAACTCCCCGTCGGAGAGCTTCACCCCCTCGGCCGTCGCCTCGGCCACGCTCGTCTCGGTGCGAATCTCCATGCCCCGCTCGGACAGCGTCCGGTACGCGCTCCGCGACAGGCGTTCGTCCAGCTCGGGGAGGATGCGCGGGGCGATGTCGGCGAGGATCCAGCGCATCGGCTGGTCGCGCAGCCTCGGCCGGTGTCTGCGGAGGGCGTTCGTGAGCAGCTGGCCCTGCGCCGCGACCTCGGTCCCGGTGTATCCGGCGCCCACGACCACGAAGGTGCACCTGGCCGTACGCTCCTCGGGGTCGTCGGACGCGTCGGCGAGCTCGACCTGGCGGATCAGGTGGTCGCGCAGGTAGAGGGCCTCGACGATGCTGCGGAAGCCGTGGGCGTACTCGGCGACCCCGGGTACGGGCAGGAGTTTGTTGACGCTGCCGACCGCGACCACCAGGCGGTCGTAGCCCAGTTCGCGGTGGTTGCCCTCGGCGTCGGTGCACTTCACGCGGCGCGCCTCGATGTCGACGCTGTCCGCCGTGGCGAGCAGATACCGCACGCCGGGATAGTCGCCCGCCAGCGGGACCGCCACCTTGCGGGCGTCGAGGATGCCCGCCGCGACCTCCGGCAGCAGGGGCAGGTAGAGGAAGTAGTCGGTCGGATTGATCAGGACGATCTCGACCGCGCCCTTCGCGATCCGGGAGAGGGTACGGACCGCGGTGAAACCCGCGAACCCTCCTCCGATCACGACGACTCGTTGTCGTTCACCCATGACGTCGCTCCTTTCGGCACTCCGTTTCCAGCGGCGTGCCCCCTCTACCCCCGGGTCAAGCGTGATGGGCCGTCCCATATTGCCCACGCGGCTCGTACGGACGCCGCGGCGAGCGGGTGGGACGCGGGGCCGCGGAATGCCCGGGGAGCGGATAAGGAGGATTAATCGCCAGGTCATCGGGCGGGCAAGATGGCGGGGCGGGCGAGTGGGAGCCGCTTTCCCTGGGGATGGCCGGGAGAAGGCGGTGGAATCCAGATGCCGCGCCGATTCGAGGATGATCCGGTTTGTTGGAGGATCGGCCGGTTTGGAACGGCCGGTTCGGGGGCGGGTCTGCTTCGGGGATGGGCCGGTCCGAGGATGGGCCCCTCTTCGGGGACGGCGGGTTCGAGGGCGAGCCGGTTCGAAGGGGGTGGGTCGTGACGACCTCCGAACAGTCACGCGAGGAGCCGCTGACCTCACCGTTGGCGCCACGCGCGAAGGAGCCGGGCTCGATCGTCGTGCGCTGGCTCACCAGCACCGACCACAAGGTCATCGGCTACATGTACCTGATGACGTCGTTCGTCTTCTTCCTGTTCGCCGGGCTGATGGCCATGGTCATCAGGGGGGAGCTCGCCCAGCCGGGACTGCAGGTGCTGACCACGGCGCAGTACAACCAGCTGTTCACCATGCACGGCACCCTCATGCTGCTGCTGTTCGCCACACCGCTGTTCGCCGGGTTCGCGAACGTGGTCATGCCGCTGCAGATCGGGGCGCCCGACGTGGCCTTCCCCCGGCTCAACATGGTGAGCTTCTGGCTCTTCCTGTTCGGCGGGCTCATCGCGAGCTTCGGCTTCCTCACCGGCGGGGGTGCCCCCGACTTCGGCTGGACGGGATACACGCCGCTCTCCCACGCGACCTACTCCCCGCAGCTCGGCGGAGACCTGTGGATCGTGGGCCTGACGATGTCCGGGCTCGGCACGATCCTCGGCTCGGTGAACTTCATCACCACGATCATCTGTATGCGGGCCCCGGGGATGACGATGTTCCGCATGCCGATCTTCACCTGGAACACGCTGCTCACCGGTGTCCTGGTGCTGATGGCCTTCCCGGTGCTGGCTGCCGCGCTGCTCGCCCTGCTGGCCGACCGCAAGTTCGGCGCCCACATCTACGACCCGCAGACCGGGGGGCCGATCCTGTGGCAGCACCTGTTCTGGTTCTTCGGCCATCCGGAGGTCTACATCATCGCGCTGCCGTTCTTCGGCATCATCACCGAGGTGATTCCCGTCTTCAGCCGCAAGCCGCTGTTCGGCTACATCGGCCTGATCGGCGCGACGATCGCCATCGCGGGGCTGTCGATGACGGTGTGGGCGCACCACATGTTCGCCACGGGCCGGGTGCTGCTGCCGTTCTTCTCGTTCATGTCGTTCCTGATCGCGGTCCCGACCGGGGTGAAGTTCTTCAACTGGATCGGGACCATGTGGCGGGGGCACATCTCATTCGACACGCCCATGCTGTTCGTCGTGGGGTTCTTGGTGACGTTCCTGTTCGGCGGGCTGACCGGGGTCATCATGGCCTCCCCGCCGCTGGACTTCCACGTGCACGACTCGTACTTCGTGGTCGCGCACTTCCACTACGTGGTCTTCGGCACCGTGGTGTTCGCGATGTTCTCCGGCTTCTACTTCTGGTGGCCGAAGATGACCGGCAAGATGCTGAACGAGAAGCTGGGCAAGCTGCACTTCTGGACGCTGTTCATCGGCTTCCATGTCACCTTCTTCGTCCAGCATCTGCTGGGCGCGGAGGGCATGCCGCGCCGCTACGCCGACTACAGCGCGCTCGACGGGTTCACCACCCTCAATTTGATCTCCTCCATCGGCGCCCTCCTGCTCGGCCTCTCCACGCTGCCGTTCCTGTACAACCTCTGGTACACCGCCCGCCACGCTCCGCGCGTGACGGTGGACGACCCGTGGGGCTTCGGCAACTCGCTGGAGTGGGCCACCTCCTGCCCCCCGCCCCGGCACAACTTCACCTCGATCCCGGCCATCCGCTCCGAGCGGCCCGCCTTCGACCTGCACCATCCGAGGGTGGCGATGCAGCCGCGCCAGCTCGACCCGACGGTGGGGCTCAAAGAGGAGATCTGACCGGCGGCACGGTGGTGACGCGACGGGCCGCCAGGGCGTCCGGGCCCGGCGAGGCGGTCCGCTCCCTTCCCCGTGCCCCTCTCAGGGGCCACCCGTGACGCGGCCGAGGGCGATCTCGGTGGTCTCCTCGGGGTACGGCGACAGGCGTACGGCGTCGGCGGGGGAGAGCAGACCTGCCGCCACCCGCCCGCACAACTCGGCGAGGGCGGCGATCTCCGCGTGCTGGGCGAGGACGAACGCGCGGTCGACCGGGTCGCCGTGCCCGGGAACGACCGTGCCACCGGAGCCGGAGCCGGAGCCGGAGCCGGAGGTGGGGGCGGGGGTGGGGGTGGTCGTGTCACCGGAGGCGGGGAAAGACTCGGTCGTTCCATCGGGACCGGGACCGTCGTCGGGCCGGTCGAGCAGGCCGAGGAGCCCGGTGAGTGTGGCGGGCCATTCGAGGGGATAGGCGTCCTCGTAGGCGGGCGGCGCGCCGTTCTCCACCAGGTCCCCGGCGAAGATCACTCCGGCGTCCGGCACGTGAACGACGAGGTCGTTGCCGGAGTGGCCGCGGCCGAGGTGGGCGAGGACGACCGGGCGGTCCCCGACGACGAGCCGCGTCCGGTCGGTCACCAGGTGGTCCGGCGGCACGATCTCGGTCCTCGCGATGTCGTCGGCGATGTCCGGCCGCCCCAGATCCCGGTAGTACCGTTCCCACCCGTCCCTCGCCCGTTCGCCGTTCTCGACCAGGTCGGCGCGGCAGTCCTCGTGCGCCCAGACCGGGCAGCCGAGGAAGGACCGGGTGCCGAAGCTGTGGTCGAAGTGTGAATGGGTGATCGCCACCGTCCACGGGTCGCGGGTGATCCGTCTCACCTCCGCGAGCAGCTCCGCCCCCTGCCGCTCGTCTCCCCGCGTGTCGACCACCAGGCAGCCGCCGTCGCCCATGACCAGCCCCACGGACAGGTCCAGCTCGGCGTACCGCCGCACGAGCACCCGGTCCGCCACCTCGACCCATCGACCTTCCACGAGTCGCATTCTCCCCCCCAACCCGGGACCTCGGCACAGGCCCCCAGCCCGGGACCTCAACCCAGGACCTCAGCACAGGCCCCCGGTCCGGGACTTCAGCGCAGCACCTCGGTTCAGGGCCTCAACCCAGGACCCGGCCGACCATCCGCGCGTACATCCGCCCCGGGCTCGGCACCGACGACGGGTGCAGGAAGCCGGGAAGCATCGGCAGGTCCACCGCGAAGGGCTGCAGCCGCTCGTAGAGGACGTCGGCTCCCGAGGGGCGGTTGTCCGGGTCCTTCTCCAGCAGGTCGGCGAGGAGGCGGTTCAGCTCGTCAGGGATGCCGGGCACCCGCGGCGGGCGCTCCTTCACCTGGCGCTCGAACACCGCGTACTCGGTGGGGCCGGTGAACAGCTGGCGGCCCGTCAGCATCTCGTGGATCACGCACCCGAGGGCGTAGAGATCGCTGCGGGGGCCGGACAGGCCGCGCTGGATCTGCTCGGGGGCCATGTACGACGGGGTGCCGAGGATCTGTCCCACCCGGGTGAACTGGGTGGAGTCGGACTCGCGCAGCACGGCCAGGCCGAAGTCGAGGACCTTCACGCTCCCGTCGGGACAGAGCATCAGGTTGGTCGGCTTCAGGTCGCGGTGGCAGACGGACAGCGCGTGGGCGGCCGTCAGCACCGCGCACGCCTGGGCGGCGATCGCCGCCGCCCAGGGCACGGGGAGCGGGCCGTGCTCGCTGACCACGTCGGCCACGGTGACGCCCTCGATGAACTGCATCACCTGGAAGAGCCGCTGGTCGAAGGTGCCGAAGTCGTACAGGACCGGAGCGCCGGGGTGCTCCAGCCTGGCCAGGATGCGGGCCTCGCGCAGGAAACGCCGCTTCAGCTCCTCGTCGGGGCCGGTGAGGAACTTCAGGAACTTGACGGCCACCCTGCGGTCGAGATGCTTGTCGTGACCGCCGTAGACGGCCCCCATGCCTCCCTGGCCGAGAGGGAGGTCGTCGAGCACGTACCGGTCGCCGATGACCATCGACCCTCCCCTGGACCTGCGGGCATCAAGCCCCTTGGTCGCACGGCCGGAGATGGCCGTCGACCAGTCCGTCAAAGCCTAGCCGGATCAGCGTTTCCCCCAGCGTCCGTGTTTCACGCAGTTTGTCCTCCAGTTCGAACAGCTCGCGAAAGGCGGTGCCGTACATCCGCTGGTCGGACAGCGGCAGCACCGGCACCCGCGCCCGCCGCACGTCGAGGCGGCTGGAGCTGGGATGGATCCTGGCCGCGTCGGCGGAGCGCAGGAACCCGGCGAGGAACCCGGGGTCGAGCCGCTGCGGATCGACCCGGTAGAGCGTGAGCTGCGGGCCGAGCGCCGCGCCGCCGTGGGTGATCACCCTGACCGCGCCCAGCACGGTGGTCACCACGTCACCCGGCCGGATCATGACCAGGGCCGGGTCGAGGGTGGTCCGGCCGGAGGGCGGCGTGCCCGCCGCGGTGTCCTCGGCGGTCAGCACCGGCAGGGGACCCTCGTCGGCGGACATCCTCGCCGGTGCCTGCAGGATCGTGATCAGTCCCGCCTTGGCCAGCTCGCCGACCGTGGTGGTCGGCAGGTCCTGCCGTTCGGCGAGCGGCTGGAGGGCGGGGGTGGCGTCCGAGAGCAGGGCCGAGGTCTCCTTGAAGCCGGCCAGGGCGTCGGTGAAGTCGCGCAGGAGGTCGGGGCCGCCGTGCTGCGGGCGGTGCCTGGACGGGGCGAGGTCGACCTCGTCGTCGAGCAGGTCGATGATCCGTACCGTCCTGCTCTCGCCGGACAGCTCGGCCTCGGGGTCCTTCTGGTACGCGCGCCAGGCGGGCTCCACGATCGACAGGTCGTCACCGGCGTCCACCAGCAGCAGCCGGGACGGCGGACGCCCGCCGTCGGGCCTGCGGAGGATCCACAGGTCGGGACCGCCGGGCGCGAGCGTCACCACGGCACGCAGCGCGCCCGCCCGGAGCAGGTTGCCGCGGATCCGCTTGCCGGGACGGCGGCTGGCGGCGGCGGTGGGCATCAGGATCGCCACCAGGCCGCCCGGTCTCACCCGGGCCAGGCAGTGCTGCACCCACGCCAGCTCCGACTCCCCGCGCGGCGGCAGCCCGTACTCCCAGCGCGGGTCACCGGCGAGGTCCTCGTGTCCCCAGACCCGCTCGTTGAACGGCGGGTCGCAGACCACGGCGTCGGCGAGCTCACCGGCGAGGCGATCCTCGCGCAGGGAGTCGCCGGCGACGATCCGCGCCTCCGCGCCGCGCAGCAGCACCCGTACGGCGGTGAGCAGCGCGTTCGACTCGTTGATCTCCTGCCCCATCAGGACGGTCTTCCGTTCCGACCGGGTACGCCCCTTGCGGCCCGTCCGTGAGCCCGTGCGCGAGTCCGTCCGTGAGCCCGTGCGCGGCCCGGCGAGGGAGTCCGCGCCCAGCAGCAGTGTCCCGACGCCGCACGCGGGGTCGAGGACGACGCCGCCCTCCCCGGCCGCGAGCCCGACCATGAGCGCGGCCACGTCGTCCCTGGTGACCGGGAGCTGGCGGGAGTGGGCCTCGGCGTAGCGCTGGAACAGGAACTCGAAGACCTCCAGCGGGTCGCGCTCGGCGGCGAGCTCGGCCACCAGCCGGACGAGGGCGAGGTCGTCCAGAAGAAGATCGGCGGAGCCGGGAAGATCCGTCGTCACCTCGGCCACGCGGGTGAGAGACTTCGTACCATGATCACGCCAGAGGGTGGGTTCGCGGCGCAGGAAGAGCAGGAACGCGCCGACCCCGCCCACGAGTTCGCCCAGCCTGAGGTCGTCGACCGAGGTACGCATCCGCTGCCAGACCAGGTCACCGAGCGAGACCTCGAACGACTTGCCGTTCGCGCGCAACCACACGGCGATCTCGGGCAGGGAGAACAGCGGGCTGGAGGTGGTGCCGCCCACCGGCTGGGGAAAGTCCTCGTGGCGGCGGCGCCAGTTGCTCACCGCAGCCCTGCCGACCCCGGCGAGCCGGGCGATGTCGCCCGCGTTCACGGTGATCTCCTGACTCTCCTCCATGGTGGGTCACAGTAGTTGACCGTGCCGCAACGGTCTACAACGACTTTGCTTGTGAAGTGCTTCAACCAATGATTTACTGCCCTCATGGCACTGAACCAACCACTTGCACTGCGCTACGCGGCCCGCTCCGACGTGGGTGTCCGTCGTGAGGCGAACGAGGACTCGGGCTACGCGAGTGCACGCCTGCTCGCCATAGCCGACGGCATGGGTGGTCACGCGGGTGGAGAGGTCGCCAGTTCACTTGCCGTCACAGCCATGGCGAAGCTGGACGACACCCTGCCCGCCGACGGTGTCGACCTGCTCGCCGCGCTCAAGGGCGCGGCGAGGGACGTGAACCACACGCTGCACGACATGAGCGAGCAGGACCCCACGCTCCGCGGCATGGGCACCACGTTGACCGCGATGCTCTGGAACGGTGCCACCTTCGCCCTGGCCCACGTGGGAGACTCCCGGGCCTACATGCTGCGCGACGGCGCCCTGTACCAGATCACCCACGACCACACCCTGGTCCAGTCGCTGGTGGACGAGGGGCGGATCACCCCGGAGCAGGCCGCCGAGCACCCGCGCCGGTCGATGGTGCTGCGGGTCCTCGAAGGCACCGGCGACGGGGAGCTGGACCTTTCGCTGCGCGAGGCCTACCCGCAGGACCGCTACCTGCTCTGCTCCGACGGCCTGACCGCCGTGGTCGGCCCCGAGACCCTGTTCAACACGCTGACCGAGATCTCCGACCCCGACGAGGCCGTCCGCCGGCTCATCGACCTGGCCAACCGGGGCGGCGGCCCCGACAACATCACCTGCATCGTGGCCGACTTCGGGGCGCCCACCGGCGCGGCCCAGCCGGGCCCGGCCATCGTGGGCGCCGCGGTCGAGCGGAAACTTCCCCTCTGACCCGCGATCCCGCGGACGGCCGAGGGCGACCTCCCGCAGGAGGACCCCCGGCCCCCGACTCGCGGGCCCTGGCCTTCGACGCTCACCGAGAGCACCGGCTCCCGGCGTTCGGCAGGTCACGCGGCTTGGTGGCGTCAGACTCCCGGAATCACCAGGTTTTGCCGGTGATGCGTTCGTACGCTTCGATGTAGCGCTGCCGGGTGATCTCCACGACCTCGGTGGGTACCTTTGTGGCGCCGGGCTCCTGGACTTACCAGGTTTTGCCGGTGATGCGTTCGTACGCTTCGATGTAGCGCTGCCGGGTGATCTCCACGACCTCGGCGGGTACCTCGGGGGCGGGTTCCTTCTTGTCCCAGCCCGTGCCGGTCGCCCAGTCGCGCACGTACTGCTTGTCGAAGGAGAACTGCGCGTGGCCGGGCTCCCACCGGTCGGCGGGCCAGAAGCGGGAGGAGTCGGAGGTGAGCACCTCGTCGCCGAGTACGAGGGTGCCCTCGGAGTCCCAGCCCAGCTCGATCTTGGTGTCCGCGATGATGACGCCCCGCTCCGCGGCGAGCTCGGAGCCTCGCCGGTAGATCTCCAGCGTGATCCGCCGGAACTCCTCGGCGACCTCCGCGCCCTCCAGGGCGACGACGTCCTCGAAGGAGATGGGCTCGTCGTGCTGCCCGAGCGGCGCCTTGGTGGACGGGGTGAAGATCGGCTCAGGCAGTTTGGAGCCGTCGAGCAGACCGGGCGGGAGCGGCACGCCGGAGACCGATCCGTGCTCCCGGTACTCCTTCAGACCGCCTCCGGTCAGGTAGCCGCGCGCGACGCACTCGACCTTCGCCATCGTCAGCTTCCTGCACCGCACCGCGCGCCCCTCGAACTCGGCGGGCACGTCGGTCGCCGAGATCACGTGGTTGGGCACGATGTCGGCGAGCTGGTCGAACCACCACAGTGACAGCCGTGTGAGGATCTTCCCCTTGTCGGGGATCGGGGTGGGCAGGATCACGTCGTACACCGACACCCGGTCGGACGCCACCAGGATGATGTCCCCGCGGTCCTCGTAGACGTCGCGGACCTTCCCTGAATGAAGAAGCTTCACTGCGTTCCTTGCTCTCGCTCGACCCGGCGGCCACCTCGCGGGCCACCGGTCGCTGACCGACACCTGCCCACCGTATTCGAGATCCGGCGGCGACCCGGCAACCGGGCACCCCCTCACCTGCTCGGGGAGAGTTTCGCGACCCCCTTGGCCGGTGGCCCTCGCTACTCGCCCGGCCGCGCTTCCTTCGGTGCCAGGCTCACGTAGGACGCCGCGGTCGACTCCGCAGCAGGTCGGCCAGGACCACGGCCTCGCTGATGTCGGCCTGCCTGGTCGCGGTCAGGAGCGTCACCGTTCCCCGCTTCGCCAGCTCCCGCAGGTGCTCAAGTACGGTGGCCCGCTCGGGGTCCTTCAGTTCGGCCCGGTAGCGGTGGCGGAACTCCTCGAACCGAGCCGGATCGTGGCCGTACCACTTGCGCAACTCGGTCGAGGGCGCTACCGCCTTGCACCACTCCTGAAGATGCGCCTTCTCCTTGGAGAGCCCGCGCGGCCAGACCCGATCGACCAGCACCCTGGCACCGTCCTCGGCCTCCGGCTCCTCGTAGATCCGGCGCACCCGTACTTCTGGTTCGTCAGCCATGACGTGGTCGTTCCCGGGTGACGGTAATGGCAGCCACCCGGTGGAGTCGATCAGTCGGGTGAGAGGCGGTCGGCGGCGTGTTCGATGGCGGTGCTCACCCGGTCGGCCAGCAGGCCGACCGCGCCGACCGCGCGGGTCATCGGGTCGTCCTCCGCGCCGCCGAGAGCCTGGGAACGCAGGTAGGCGGTCTTCACCTCGGCCCACCGCGCGGCCTGCACGGGGGTGATGGTGCCGCGCAGCTCGGCCAGTTTGAGCAGGTTGGCCTCCGCGCCCGAGGTGAGGGTCTGGGCCTCGCCGAGATAGTGGTCGTCGATCACGGCCTCCAGCTCGGCGTCGTTCATCACCGGGACGACCCTGGCCGCGAGCTTGTTCATGTTCCGGTACGAGCCCTGGAGCTGGAACGGAGGCTCGGTCCGTGACGCGTCCGCCTGGGCGGCGGAGGCGATGTACGCCTGGTTGTTGGCGAGCACCACCCGCTGGATCCGCAGCAGCTTGCGCAGCACCGCGAGGACCTGCTCCAGCTCCACCGAGGAGTACGGGTGGGAGAGCTGGTCGGCCCGGACCCCCGAGTCGCCCCGCGCCAGCCGTACCAGAAGGCGGATGTCGCCCCGGTCGCGGGTGGAGAGCGGCGCCAGGACCGGGTTGGAGGTGAGCGCGTTGTCGATGTAGCTCAGCGCGAACAGCTCGTCCCGCCCCGACAGCACGTCGCCGAGGTTCCACACGTCGGCGCGGTTGGCGAGCATGTCGGGGATGCGGAAGCGCTTGCCCGCCTCGGTGTACGGGTTGCCCGCCATGCAGACCGCGAAGCGCTTGCCGCGCAGGTCGTAGGTGCGGGTCTTCCCCTCCCAGACACCCTCCATCCGGCGCTGGCCGTCGCACAGGGAGATGAACTTCTGCAGCAGCTCGGGGGAGGTGTGCTGGATGTCGTCCAGGTACAGCAGGACGTTGTTGCCCATCTCCAGCGCGAAGGAGATCTTCTCGATCTCCTGCCGCGCCGTCGCGTCGGGCGCCTGCGCCGGGTCCACCGAGGTCACCAGGTGCCCCAGGGCCGGGCCGTTGACCTTGACGAAGATGAGCCCGAGCCGGTTGGCCACGTACTCCATGAGGGTGGTCTTGCCGTAGCCCGGCGGGGAGATGAGCAGCAGCATGCCCATCTGGTCGGTCCGCTTGGCGTCCCCGGCCGCGCCGAGCTGCTTGGCCAGGTTGTCGCCGATCAGCGGCAGGTAGACCTCGTCGAGCAGCTGGTTGCGGACGAAGGCGGTCATCACCTTCGGCTGGAACTCCTCCAGCCTCAGTCGCTCGCGTTCGGCCGCGACCAGCTCGTTGCGCCGCTTCTGGTAGGCGCGGTACGCGGGGACGCGGTGGTCGCGGAAGTGCCGGGTCCTGGTCAGGAACTCGTCCAGGCGAAGCTCCATCGCGTGCCCGGAGATCCGGGGGTGTGTGCCGAGCAGCCCCTCGACCGTGGCGGTCAGCGCGGCTGAGGAGTCGTGCCGGGGCACCTCGCACAGCAGTACGGCCACCGCCTCCACCAGCTCCGCCGCTGCCCCCGAAGCCCGTCCCGCGCCTCCGGCCGGTGCCGCGTCCATGCCGGAGCCCGGAGCCGAGACGTCGAAGGCCGAGAGCCACGCCTCGGCCAGGCGGTGACGTGCGGCGAGGTCGTCGCCGAGCGCCCGCAGGTCGTCCTCGAACTCCCCGCGCGCCGGCCCCAGCGCCCGGTCGAACCGGTCGAGCAGCGATCGCGCCCCCGCCCCGGTCACGAAACCGAACGGCTTGCCGGGCAGCTCCTCGAAGAGATACTCCCCGGCCAGTTCGAAGACGCCCGCCTCTCCCGCGTCGCCGAGGAGATCCCGGCAGAAGGACGCGATCGCGGAGCCGAGGGCGGCGCGGGTCTCCTGGACCGCCTCCACCCTGCCGAACAGGGTCCGTGCCCGTACGAGCGACGTCGCCCGGGTGGTCCACGCCGCGCGGGCCGCCTCGTCGGTGCCGAAGGCCCAGAAGAGCTGGGCGGCGGCCCTCGCGGCGGGCGGGTAGCGCAGCAGTCCGGCGCCCGCGTGCAGGCGGAGCGCGGCCCGCAGGATCGCGGTGGCGTCGTGGTCGTGGACGCCGCGCTCGTAGCCCTCGTCGTACCGGGTCTCCGCGACCTTGCGGACGATCTCCAGCAGCTCCCCGCCGTCCACCGCGGCCTCGTGCAGCGCGTCCAGAGAGATCACGTTCCCGCCCGTACCGGACGAGAACGGGGCTCCGGCCTCGGCGGCGGCGAGGATCGAGGCGGCGAGGTGCTCGCCCCGGTAGACCTCGGGCGACTCCGAGACCGTCAGCTGGTTCCAGAACGGCCGGGTCTCCTCGAAGGCCGCGTCGCGCACCGGGGAGCGGTAGTCGGTCCCGGTGACGGCGAAGGCCATCTGGTCCTGGTGCGGGACGAGGGTGAGGTCGGGCGCCTGGGTGTTGACCGCGAACAGGTGGCGGCCGAGCCGGATGGTCTCCCCGCCGTCGCTGTAGAGGTCGAGCCGGTCGCGCAGGGCGCGGCCCGCCTCCTGGCGAGCCGACTTGATCCGGCCTTCGAGCTCTTCCGCGCGCACCTGGTCGCCCAGCGCGCGCAGCTCCCCGGCCACGCCCTTCAGCTTGAGCACCATCGGGTCGGACCCGAAGTAGGTGTTGACCTCGTCCAGCGACGCCAGCCCGGCCACCCGGCGCCGCACGCTCGACAGGATGCGCGTCGCCGAGTCGGCCAGCCGGTCGGCGCGGCGGGCCCGCTCGTCCAGCAGCGCCTGGCGGCGCGAGGAGAACGCCTCGTAGACGTCCTCCCGCTTGGAGGCGAGCTGCCCCAGGAAGTCGTCGAACTCGGTGAAGCGCGACTCCAGGTTCTCCAGCTGGAGCATCAGGCGGCCCAGCTGCTCGTCGCAGCGCTCGGGGGTGTCGGACATCGCGAGCGCCCCGGTGATCGCCTGCCCCAGCAGGGCGTACTCGGCCGCGAAGGCCGCCCGCCCCTCACCGGCGAGCAGTTCCGCGCGCCGGGCCTCCAGGGTGGCGCGGGCGCGGTTCACCCCGCCGAGCACCTCGCCGACCCGCTCCAGGATGGCGGTCCTCACCGTGGCGTCGGCGATGTCGAGCGTGCCGACCACCTCGACCACGATCTCCAGGCCGCGTGCCTGCCCCTCCAGTCGCTCGCCGACCGGCCCCGCCTCGGCCACGGTCGTGATGGCGCCCGCGTCGGCGACCAGCCGCTCGACCTCCGCGTGGTACCCGGCGAAGGCGTCGTCCCCCCGCAGGAACTCCGCCGCGCGCCGCGCGGTGCCGCCCAGTTCGGTCGTGAGCTCCGCGTCGAGCGCGTCGATCCTCGCGATGTCGACGTGGCGCAGCTCGCGCAGGGTCACCAGGTGCCCCTGCGAGCGCCGCAGCTCCGACAGCCGGTCGATCCAGCCCCGCGCGGACCTGGGCGCGTCGGCCCGCGTGTGCCGTACGAGCGCGGTGACCTCGGCCTCGGCGGTCTCCAGCGCCTCGGCGGCCTGCCGGGTGAGCGACTGGACCTTCTCGAACTCGTCGAGCACCTGCTCGGCGGTGGCCCGCAGGTCGGCGAGCGGGCCGCGCAGCCGGTGCTCGCCCAGCCAGTGGTAGTGGTCGAAGACCCGGGCGCAGGAGGCGATCAGCGCCTCGAAGACCGGGATCGACGGCGCCATCTCCTCGACCATCCGCGCCACCGAGAGGCAGTCGGAGATGCCGCGCACCAGCTCCGCGTTGCCGATCCGCTCCAGCGGCCCGGTGCCGACCGGTCGCCCGGCCGCGTAGACGTCCGACTGGTAGGCCGTCTGCCAGACCTGCATGGGGTGGACGCGGGTGGGCTCGTCGGAGGTGGCCCTGAAGACGACCAGAGTGCCGTCGTCGAACAGCGAGTACCCGTGGCAGGACAGCGGGGTCTCCACCCGCTTGCGGATCACGTTGTACGGCAGCAGCAGCGACCGGCCCTCGGCGCGGGCGTGGAAGACGTACAGCACGTCCTCGCCGTTGGGGGAGCGGATCACCCGCTCGAACTCCAGCTCGGACACGTCGGTGTCGAACGTCTTGTTCACCCCGGTGGACAGGTAGTAGCCGCCGGGGAAGATGATCCCCTGGTCCTCGGGCAGGCGCTGGCAGGCCTGCCCGATGCCGTCGAGGCGGACCACCTCCTTGGTCCGGGTGTTGAACACCAGGTGGCGCCACTCGGGTTCCTTGTACGGCCGCACACGCAGCAGGATCAGCGGGCCGATCCTGGCGTGGTGGACCTCCGCGTCGGCGAGGCTCTGCAGCGGCTCCGTGACGGGCTCGCGGTAGATGCCCTCCCCGCTCTCGGTGTTGTTCTCGATCTTGATGGTGAGGTCGCCGCCGACGGTCTCGACGAACACCTCGCCCTCGATCGAGATGTGCGGGTGGCGGCCCAGCACGTGGTCGTCGCGGGTGGTGGGGATCCACTCGAAGTCGTGCGAGGGCGGGAAGGTGTGGTCGCGCTCGCCACGGTCGTCGATGTACGAGAGCGTGCCGTCGGCATCGACCTGCCAGCGCAGCACGCGGGTGTCCTGCGGGCCGGTCTGGAAGACGGCGAGCAACTTGCCCTCGACCCGGCGGAGCTGGAGCAGCCGGGTCTCCCGGTAGTACCGGTAGAGGTCGGCGAAGTCCCGTTCGAAGCGCGGGTCGCGGAACATCGGCACGGGGTCGAACCGGAACGCGCTCCCGCCGTTCTCCGTGCTTTCACCGCTCCCGCCGCCCCCGCCGCCCCCGTCCTCCCGGACGAACGTGTGCGCGGAGAAGACGTCCTCGACGGTCGTCTCCGGCTTCATCCCGATGAACACGTTGTAGCCGAAGAGCATGAGCCCGCCGACCGAGACGATGTCGCGCGGCACGCAGTTGTTCTCGGTGCGTATCCGCTCGGTGCCGATGAGACGCAGTTCGGCCCCGCCGAACACCGCGAGGCGTTCGGCGTTGAGCGCGTCGGACTGCCGGGCCAGCTCGGCGGCCTGCTCGGCCAGCCGGGCGCGGAGCACCTCGTAGGTGCCCGCGTCCAGCCCCGCCCCCTCGTCGGGGGCGCCGGTGACGGCCTCCGCCGTGGAGGACGTCACCGCTTGACGGATCCGGTGGAGTTGCCGGTGGAGTTGCCGACGGTGTCGAGCGCGGCGACGGGGACCTCGGTCGTGGCCGGCGCCTGGGTCTCACTCAGCAGGCCGCGCAGTTTGTCCGCGTCGGGACCGCCCTCATTCATCATTTTCATCAGCAGCGCGGACAGCGAGAGGTTGCGCACGTCGGCGGTGTCGATCGAGCCGATCACCCTGCCCAGGTCGGCGGGGAGGCTCGCCGAGCCGTCCAGGTAGGGCCCGGCCAGGGTGCGGGTGACGTCGGAGTTCTCCACGAAGCCGTCCACGGCCTTGCCCATGCCGATCGAGTTCATCAGCCGGTCGAAGAACACGGTGTCGCCGCCGACGATGTCGATGTTGGCCTTGGACAATCCGGCCGACACCACGGAGGCCTGCGCCTCGGCGATCTTGAACTGGGCGTTCACCCCGGCGAGGCGGATCTCCTTTTCGGCGTCCAGCCGCAGGCGGTACTCCTCGTGGGAGCGGGTCGCGTCGGTGAGCGCGGCCATCGCCGCGGCCTTCTCGGTGAGACCCTCGGCCTCGGCCTTGAGCTTCTCGCCGACCGTCGCGGCCGCGGCGAGCGCCATGGCCTGCTCGCCCTCGGCCTCGGCCTTGAGCTTCTCGCGGACCGCGGTGGCCACGGCGTGGGCCCTGGCCTGCTCGCCCTCGGCGATCGCGAGCGCCTTCTCCCGCTCGACGGCGGCCTCGGCGCGGCCGACCTTCTCGATCGCCGCGGCGTCCCGCTCGCGTACCTGCACCTCGGCCAGGCCGACGGCGGCGGCCTCGGCCTGCACACCCTCGGCGAGACGGATCTTGGCGCGGGCGTCGAGCTCGGCCGCCTGCTGCCGCGACTCGGCCAGCACCAGCGCCTCGCGCGCCCGGTGCTTGGACGACGCCTCGGAGGCCTCGGCCGCCTTGATGTCCTTGACCAGGCTCTCCTGCGCCTCGGCCTCGGCCTGGATGATCACAGCCTGGCGGGTCCGCTCGGCCTCCTCGACCACGCGCAGGCGCTTGATGCTCTCCTCCTGCTCGGCGACCGTCTTCTCCACCACGATCCGCTCGCGGATCACCTCGGCGATGGAGCGCTTCTCGCCCTCCAGCTCCTTGTCCTTGGAGATGCGCGACAGCTCGGTCTCGCGCTCGCGGGCGATCACCTCGAGCAGGCGGTCCTTCTCGATGCGCTCGGTCTCGATGGCGATGACCCGCTCGCGGTTCTTCGCCGCCACCGCGATCTCACGGGCCTGGTTCTCGTGCTGGACGCCGAGCTGCTCGTCGGTACGCAGGTGCGCGGCCTGCGCCTTGAGCCGCTCCTCGGCCTGGACCTTGGCGGTCTCCGCCTCCTCGCGGGCCCGCATGGTCTCGACCTCGCGCTTCTGCTTGGTCTCCGCGTCGGCCTGACGGCGCTCCAGCTCCAGGATCGCCTCCCGCGCGTCCACGTTCTGGCGGGTGATCTCCTTCTCCTCGCGCCGCTGGAACTCGTTGGTCCGGACGTGCTCGATGGCGGTGAGCTCAGTGATCTTCCTGATGCCCTGCGCGTCGAGGATGTTGTTCCTGTCCAGGGCGGCCAGGGAGGTCTGCTCCAGGTAGTCGATGGCCGCGTCCTCAAGGCTGTAGCCGTTGAGGTCGGTGCCGATGACCTGGATGATCTGGTCGCGGAACTGGTCACGCTGGGTGTAGAGGTCCACGAAGTCGAGCTGCTTGCCGACCGTCTTGAGCGCCTCGGAGAACTTGGCGTTGAACAGCTCCTGCAGCGTTTCCTGGTCGCTCGCGCGTGCGGTGCCGATGGCCTGGGCGACCTTCACCACGTCCTCGACGGTCTTGTTGACGCGGACGAAGAAGGTGATGCGGATGTCGGCGCGGATGTTGTCGCGGCAGATCAGGCCCTCACGGCCGGTGCGCGCGATCTCGATGGTCTTCACCGAGATGTCCATCAGCTCGGACTTGTGGAAGACGGGCAGCACGACGGCGCCGGTGAAGGTGACGTCAACCTTGTTGATCTTCGAGATGATCAGGGCCTTGCCCTGTTCCACCTTGTAGAACAACCGGCTGATCATAAAGAGCATGCCGATGACGACGAGGAGGACGACGGCGAGAAGGATGCCGAGCCCGGTGGAGATGACGTCCAATGTGGCCCCTCGGTTAAATGGAACGATCAGGGTCGAGTTCCGCGTCGTACGGCATCACCCAGAAGAACTCGCCGGGGGAGTCATAGGCGAAGATCAGGGCGACGCTGCCGGCGGCGAAAACCTCGTCACCGGTCTGTCGTACTTGAACGAGAGCGGAAGAGCCGTCGGCGGAGGTGACCTCGGCCTGGCCGAAGTCACGGCCGACGCGGCGCGTGCGGATGACGCACACGCGGCCCACGAAGTCGGCGCGGGAGGGGACGCGCTCCTTCGGGACGAGCCGTCGCAGTGAGAGGACGACGAGGCGCGTGCATGCCCAGGCGCAGACCAGTGCCGCGACCAGTACGGCGACCAGGGCGGGGGTGCTCGTGAACAGCGTGCCGCCCACGAGGCTCGCGAACCACGCGACGACGACCAGCAGCGAGACGACCACCGCGGCCGGGACTCCGCCGAGTCCCAGACCGCTGAGGAAACCGGTGGCCCCCGTCGCCTCGGCACCGTCACCGCCGTCGCCGCCATCACCGTCGAACCCGAACACGCCGGCCGCGACGAGCATCCAGTACGCGATGATCACCACAAGCATGAACGTGAACAGGACGGTCGGAAAAGACAGTGCGGCATCGACGAACTGGCCCATTGGCGTGCGAAATCCCCCCGCTGATCTGTCGGAACGTGGTCCCCTGAACACGTGTAGGTGACTATATACAGATAAAGAACAGTTAAAGGAGATAGTTCCCGAAGCGGAAGAAATCCGCATGATCCTTAACCGCGGCGGCTACCGGCGCGTACGAGGGCCGGTGGCAGGGGGCATGCGGAAGCGGAGGAGCGGGAGTGGGCTCCGCGTCCTCGGCTCTGTCGCGAGAAGATGCTCCGGAAAACCGTCGCGGAGGTCAGGCGGGGCGAGTGATCATGTAGGCGAGACCGACGAGGATCACGATCGGAATGAGCCACACGACGGCCTCGATGGCGAACTCCTTGTACATGAGGACATCCCTCCGGGGCGGTGATCGGCGAGGATCTCCGACGATAGCCGTTGTCTCCGGCGGCGACCAGAACCCTTCACCTACCGGAACGGCTCCCTACACGAGAGGGCGCCCATGAGCCGGTTCTTCCGCGAGAGTCAGGTCTCCTCGAGGGGTTGATTCCCGCGAGGATCCGGTCTTCGCGGGAGGCAGGTTCTCGCCGAGCCGGTCCCTACGAGGGGTTGGCCGAGCCGACCACCACCGAGGTGTCCGACATCTCCCCCTCGACCACGTCGGCGACCACGCAGGTGATGTTGTCGGGCCCGCCCGCCTCGCAGGCGAGCGCGATCAGCTGCCGCGTCACCTCGTCGAGATCGTCGACCTCGGCCAGCACCTGACGGAGCCGCTCGGCGTCGACCACCCCCGACAACCCGTCGGAACAGAGCAGGTAGCGGTCACCGAGCTCGGCGTCCCGCAGGGAGAGGTCGAGCTCAAGGTTGTCGCCGCCGTCGAGGACCTGCAGCAGGATCGACCGGTGCGGGTGGCGGGCCGCCTCCTCGGCGGTGATCCGGCCGTCGTCCATCAGCGTCTGGACCAGGGTGTGGTCGTAGGTGATCTGGTACAGGTCACCGTTGCGCAGGAGGTAGGCGCGGGAGTCGCCGATGTGGGCGAGGGCGACGCGAGAGCCGTTCCAGAGCATCAGGGTCAAGGTGGTCCCCATGCCGGTGAGCGACGGGTCCTCCTCGACCAGCTCGCGCAGGCGCTGGTTGGCCTTGCGGACCCCCGCCTCGGCGGCGGCGGCGAGGTCGCCGGGGCACTCGTGGTCCAGGGAGGCGACGCTGGCGATCGCCGCGGAGCTGGCGACCTCCCCGCCCACGTGGCCGCCCATCCCGTCGGCCACGGCGAGAAGCCGGGCGCCCGCGTAGGCGGCGTCCTCGTTGCCTTGCCGGATCCGGCCGACGTCGGAACCTGCCGTATAGCGCAGCGTGATCATCTGCACATCACTAGATCGTCGAGTTGCACGAGCTGAGCCGCTTTCGGACAGTTGGGATGGGCATAGGGCGAACCGAGATGTTCCACAATCCACTTAACACCATGGTGACGCAAGCGGCCTGGGGAAGTGTTGCCACATCTGTTGACACCCACGGTGGCGCGTAAGCTGGTTTCAGCGCCACGCGGGGTCCCTCCAGCACCCCCGCACTGTGCCCGGATTGCCCCACCTCACGCATCGCTAGGAGATCAGTAATGGCCGCGATCATTCAGGAGGCGGCTCGTCGTCGCACGTTCGCGGTGATCAGCCACCCCGACGCGGGTAAGTCGACCATGACCGAGGCACTGGCGCTGCACGCCTCCGCGATCAGCCAGGCGGGTGCGGTGCACGGCAAGTCCGGGCGGCGCGGGGTCACCTCCGACTGGATGGAGATGGAGAAGGCCAGGGGCATCTCGATCACCTCCGCCGCGCTCCGGTTCGAATACCGCGGACACATGTTCAACCTGGTCGACACCCCCGGCCACGCCGACTTCTCCGAGGACACCTACCGGGTGCTCGCCGCCGTCGACTGCGCGGTCATGCTGCTGGACGCGGCCAAGGGCATGGAGCCGCAGACCCTGAAGCTGTTCGAGGTCTGCCGGCACCGCCGCATCCCCGTGATCACGTTCGTCAACAAGTGGGACCGGCCGGGCCGCGAGGCCCTGGAGCTGCTGGACGAGATCGAGGAGCGCACCGGCCTGAAGCCGACGCCGATCACCTGGCCGATCGGCACCGGCGGCTTCTTCCACGGCGTGGCCGACCGCACCGACGACCGGATCGTCCGCTACACCCGCACCCCCGGCGGCGCCACCAAGGCCATCGAGACCGACCTGAGCGCCGAGCAGGCCCTCGCGGAGCTGGGCGGCGACTGGGAGCGGGCCAAGGACGAGATCGACCTGCTCTCGGCGATCGGCGCCGACCACGACCAGAAGACCTTCGAGGCGCACGAGTCGACCCCGGTGCTGTTCGGGGCCGCGCTGTCCAACTTCGGCGTCGGCCGCCTGCTGGACGCCATGGTCGACATCGCCCCCGCCCCCACACCCCGCCCCGACGTCGCCGACGACCCGCGCCCGCTGGAGGAGCCCTTCTCCGGCCTGGTCTTCAAGGTGCAGGCCAACATGGACCCCTCGCACCGCGACCGCATCGCCTTCGTCCGGGTCTGCTCGGGCAGGTTCGAGCGCGGCATGGTGCTCGTCCACGCGGCCACCGCCCGCCCGTTCGCCACCAAGTACGCCCAGTCGGTCTTCGGCCAGGAGCGCGCCACGATCGACGAGGCGTATCCCGGCGACGTGGTCGGACTGGTGAACGCCAGCGCCCTGCGGCCCGGCGACACGCTGTATGACGGCCCGCCCGTCGAGTTCCCGAGGATCCCGAGCTTCGCCCCCGAGCACTTCTCCACCGCCAGGGTCCGCGACTCCAGCCGATCCAAGCAGTTCCGCAAGGGCATCGAGCAGCTCGACGCCGAGGGCGTGGTCCAGGTGCTGCGCTCCGACGTCCGCGGTGACCAGTCGCCGGTGCTCGCGGCGGTGGGGCCGATGCAGTTCGACGTGGTCAAGCACCGCATGGCCGCCGAGTTCAACACCGAGATCCTGATGGACCGGCTCGACTTCAGCATCGCCAGGCTCACCGACGCCGAGTCGGCGGCGATCCTGGCCCGCCAGCGCGGGGTGGAGGTCTTCACCCGCTCGCTGGACGGGGTGCTGCTCGCGCTGTTCACCGATGAGTGGCGCATGCGCGGCGTGCTGCGCGAGCATCCCGACCTGGTGCTGAACGCGCTGCTCGCGGACACGCGCGGGTGATGTCGAGGTGAGACGGGTCGCGTGAAGGTGAGACGAGGAGGTCCGGGGGCCAGGACCTTCTCGTTGCACATTCATGGTGAGATATGTCGTTATGAGCGTGATTAAGTGGGGAATTCTGGCGACCGGCGGCATCGCCGCCACCTTCACCGAAGACCTGAAGCTCCTGCCGGACGCCGAGGTGGTCGCGGTCGGATCGCGGTCGGAGGAGTCCGCACGGGCCTTCGCCGACCGGCACGGCATCCCGCGGGCCCACGGAAGCTGGGCTGAGCTCGCCGCCGACCCCGACGTGGACATCGTCTACGTGGCCAACACCCAGAACGCCCACCACGACGCCGTACGGGCCTGCCTCGAGGGAGGCAAGGCCGTCCTGTGCGAGAAGGCGTTCACCCTCAACCGAGGCGAGGCCGCCGCGCTGGTCGACCTCGCGCGGGAGCGCGGCCTGTTCCTGATGGAGGCGATGTGGACGCGCTGCCTCCCGGCCGTCCGCAAGGTCATGGAACTGGTCGAGGCAGGCGCCATCGGCCCGGTCAACACCGTCCACGCCGACTTCGGCTTCTCCGTCTCCGTCCCGCCCGAGCACCGGCTCCGCAACCCGAAACTCGGCGGTGGCGCCCTGCTCGACGTGGGCGTCTACCCGATCTCCTTCGCTCACATGGTGCTCGGTGTCCCGGCCGGTGTGCGCTCCTGGGCGCGGCTCACCCCCGAGGGGGTGGACGAGAACACCGGCGTGCTGCTCGGCTACGACAACGGCGCGGTCGCCCTGCTGTCCTGCGGCCTCACCACGCACAGCCCGGTCGCCGCGTCCATCTCCGGCCCGCTCGGCCGGATCGAGGTGCCCGGCCCGTTCTTCCGCCCCGACACCTTCGTTTTGCATCCCACGGAGGGCGAGCCGGAGACCTTCCACGTCCCCTTCGAGGGCAAGGGCATGCTGCACGAGGCGGTCGAGGCGATGCGCTGCCTGCGGGAGGGGCTGCTGGAGAGCCCGCTGATGTCCTGGCAGGCGACGTTGGACGTGATGGGCATCATGGACGAGGTCCGCTCGCAGGTGGGTGTTCGTTTCCCGGGCGAATAGTTGAGCAGGCGTTTTTTCTTATAGCTGGGGCTGTTCCCTTTCGGTGCACCCGGATTTTTCCGGGTGCGCTGTGCGGGTGCTCATTGCGCCGGTGTGGTTGGTGTTCGTGTTCGCATACGAGCGGGTGGGTGCTCTTTGTGCTCGCTGCGGTGGGCGGGTGCTCCGGCCGGCCGTCTCAGTTACTGTCTGGTGTTTCAGGCCTCCGGCCTGCTCGGGCGTGGTGGTTGCGGGCTCTTTTTAAGCCGGCCGGAGCACCCGCCCACCTCCGCTGCACGTGTTCCGGCTGTGCGGGGTGCGGGCCGTAGTTGCTTTCTTTCCGGCCGCCCTGGCGACCCGCCGTCGCTGAAGCGTCCTTTACCGGTCCTCCAGGGCGGGTCGCCGTAGCTGAAGCGTCCCGTGCACGACCCAGTCCAGGGCTGAGGCACCACAGGCCGCACTACCGGGGCGCGCTGCAAGACCCTCGTCGTGGAACCGGTCTCATCGCGTTGGAGGCCGAGACGGTCAAGGTCATCCCGGCCAGGGATCAGATGCTGTGTGTCGCCAAGGTCCTCGGGGTCGACTACGTAGACATGTCCGTGCTCCGGGATTACCCGTCGGTCGAGCGGAGTTCGAACCAGATGACGGTTCCGGTGGAGTCGCGGTGAAATCCCCAGCGGGTGGCGAGGTCGTTGACGAGCATGGGTCCTCGGCCACCGGTGGCCTCCGGGCCGGGCTTTCTCGTGCAGGGGATCTCTGAGGTGCCGGGGTCCTGGACGGTGATGAGCACGCCGTGGGGGGAGGAAGGCCACCGTGACGACGAACTCCCGTGACCGCTTGGCCGTCCCCGCGTCGTACTCGTACGGTCTTGTGTCGTGCGGTCCGGCGTCGTACGGCCCCACATTGATGGCTTCGGTGTCTGCCGGTTGCGCATCGAGCGATCCGCTGGAGTGTTCGACGGCGTTGGTGGCGAGTTCGCTGGTGAGGAGCATGGCGTCGTCGCGGAGCGGGTGGTCGTCGCCGAGGAGTTCGGCGACGAAGGCGCGGGCGGCTCTGACCTGCTCGGGGGTGGCCGCGAACCGCTGAGAGATGACGGGCGTATAGCCGAAGGACTCCGACCAGCCGGGGATCCGCCCCGGGTGCGGTGACCGTACGGCATCGGGGGGCGTCGTGGTGCGGAGGCGGTCAGCGAGTACGCCGACGAGCAGGGACAACAGGCGTGCGGTCATCTCGGTCATCTCCCGGGTTCTGCGTCGTGTCGCCCTCGTTGCTCGGGGGCGGGTTTTCTGTCCTGGGGTGGTAGCTCTCGATGTTCTGTATTTGTGCGGCGAGTTCGGCGGGGGTGGTGGCCTCGATCAGGCCGATGCGCTCTCGGCACCAGGCGGGGGAGAGCGCCCAGTAGCGGCCGGTGGCCTTGCCGTACCAGAGGTGCCAGCCGGTGAACCGCGGCGCCGGGGTGTGCGGCGCCTGGTGGTCGGTGCCGGTCTCCTCGGTGGGTGCCTGCCGGGAGGTGGTGTGGTCGGAGATCATGCTGTCACCGCCGTGCGGCGTGGCTGGTGTCTGATTGCTCCGGGTCGCGTACCTGGCGGTGATTGTCGTTCGTACGGCGGGATGGGTGTCGTGGAGGCCGGTCGCGTGTGGCGTCCGTGGCTGGGGAGAGTGCCCGTGAGGGGGCGGTTCGGCGGGCAGGTGGCGAGGGTGGGCGTGGGCGGTTTCTTGCAGAGGCCGAGGTGGCGTCGGGCCGTCATGCGGGTGCGGACCTGGACGGCGGTGGGTTGTTCCCACAGGTGGCCGGGGCGGTGCGGCAGGCTGGCCGCGTCGTGGGCGTAGGGGGGATGGCCGCACCAGCGGCAGCCCAGGGGTGAGGGTGGTCGTTCGGCGTGCCATCGAACCCGGATGATCTTGACGGTTCTACTAGGGTTGAGCACAGTTCGCACCTCCAGTGTGCGGACGAGGCTCTGCCAGGCGACGTCACTCGCCTGGCAGAGCCGTTTTGTGGGGTTCCAGGGCTCGGGTTCCTGGATGTCCGTGGTCCTCTAGGTCAAGGCGGCTTCCCTGGTGTGGGTGGGGGCCGCCTGGACGAGGACCGCTGCGATCGCGGACGGTGCGCTCAGCGAACAGGGGTATCTCCTGTCACTGCTCACGAAAGGTGACGCTATGAACGCGCAGAGATACCGACATCGGTGCTGCTGATACTTTGGCGCGCGGGGAGGTCAAGCAGGTCACGGCGGGTTACCGTGAGCCCATGGCCTACTTGGACCCGGCGGCGGAGAGCGTGGGAACCCGCGTACGGCGTGCTCGTAAGCGCGCGGGCATCCCCCTGACCGAACTGGCGCGGCGCGTCGGCCGCGCCCAGTCCTGGGTATCAGCGATCGAGAACGACAGCCTTCCCCTGGACTCCATCGCGCTCGTCAACACCCTCGCCCGCGCCCTGCGTGTACATCCCAACGAGCTCACCGCAGCCCCTACCGGGGCGACAACCCAACAGAGGATCGAGGACACACAGCGATCCCCGAGATCCGCCGTCAGCTAGAACGCTACGACCTCGACCCCGAATGGGCCGGCGAGGTGCGATCGCTGCCCGAGTTGCGTGCCGCGACCGAACATGCCTGCCGACTGCGGATAGAGACCCGCTACGCGGAGTTGGCCGACGCACTGCCGGCGCTGCTCTCCGAACTTCAGGCGGCGACCCACCTGTACGCCGAGCCTGACCGCAGCGCCGCCTTCGGACTGCTCTGGTCCACTTACCGGGCAGCGGACTCGGTCGCCTACGACCTGGGGTACGCAGACCTCTCCCTGATCGCGACCAGCCGAACCCACTGGGCCGCCGAACGTTCGGGAGACCCCCATCACCTGCCGGTAGCCATGTGGCGGCGCGCACGGAACCTGTGGGCCAGCACCTCATGGAACGACGCACTCGCCGTGCTCGACACGGCCTGCGCGAACATCGAGGACGAATACACCGCGGGTCAACCGGAGGCACTGGCCGTCTGGGGCGGGCTGCAACTGTGCGCCGCGATCACCGCAGCCCGCAAGAACGACGCAGACGAGGCGTGGTCGCGACACCGGCTCGCGTCAGAAGCGGTCACCCGGCTCGGGACTCGCCAGCGCACCAACTACTACGAGATGTGCACCAGCCAGACCAACGTCGACATCCACGGCGTCGCCGTCGCGGTCGAACTCGGTGACGGCCCCCAGGCCGTGAGCAGGGCAAAGATGATCCAACTCCCGAAGGGCCTACAGGCCAACCGCGTCGGATACCACCACCTCGACTACGCTCGCGCCCTGCTCTGATGCGGCCACCGCGAAGCCGCCACAGCGCAACTGGAACACGCCGAGAAGGCAGCCCCCCTCCTCATCCGCAACCACCCCATGGCCCGACAGGCCGTACGAACCCTCCTGGACCTGGAACGCTACAGCTACCGCGAACGCATCCGCCGCCTCGGCGTACGCATGAACATCCTCTGAAACGTTCGATTGTGTACTCTGCTGGCGTCCATCGGCCTCTAGTTGCTCCCGTTATGAGCCCTACCGGCAGGTGATCGCCACCACCGACTCGGCGAGGTTGCCAGATGCCAGCACCTGGTATCTGACCACCAACCTGCCGCGCTCCGGCGGCCCGGCCGCCGCCGACTCCTCGCACCCACCGGCCGACCTGGCGGCACTCGTACGGATCTACGCGTTGCGCTCCTGGATTGAGCAGGGCTACAAGCAGCTCAAGGACGCACTCGGCTGGGCCGACTTCCAGGTCCGCTCCTCGGTGGCGATCCGCCGCCACCAGACGCTGGTGATGGCCGCGTTCTGCTTTTGCCGGCGCACCTGGTTGACCGGAAGCGGCCCGCCCGATGGCAGCGTGGGCCCGGGCGGCGAACCACCGCCTCTGTCGAGTGAGAATCATTCCAACGGTGGCCAGACCGTCGAGGATGGGGGAGAAAATCAGCTCCGACGCCCAGCTCAGGCCGTCTTGGCCGTCAGCGCTGCGCCACGTCCGCGGCTGGCTCACCCCCTGGATACGGCTCCAGCGTTACTGGCGTGCCTGGTCCAACGCGTCCCCGCCCCCTGAACTCCAGCGCCGGTGAATTCGAGTGATCGTCGCCACGGGGTCACCGTTCGCGCGTCGTCAACATACATGAGAAGAGTGCCTTTGAACTGGGACGATCGGACTTGTCTAAGGTCCCGCCCACACCAGCTCAAGAGACACTTTTCCCGTGAAGACTACCGATTCGCGACCCAAGATCGTCATGTCTTCCGACGGCTCCGGGCTCATCTCCCACTCAGGCGCACTGCTGCTACTGGAAACACTGCGCGTCACCAGCCTGGACCAGGCCCTCTCAGAGCAACTACGACGATGGCGACCGGCCCGCGCGATCCACGACCCCGGAAAGATCATCGCCGATCTCGCCGTCAGTCTCGCTCTGGGAGGCGACTGCCTGGCCGACATCGTCACCTTGCGCTCCCAGCCACAACTGTTCGGCCCCATCGCCTCCGATCCCACCGCCTCCCGGCTGATCGACCGGCTCGCCACCGACACCGCCAAAGCCCTCACCGCGATCCGATGCGCCCGAGCCATCGCCCGCGAACACGCCTGGACCCTCGCCGGGCCGACCTCGCCCGGAGCCGACGGCCACCTGATCCCCATCGACCTGGACGCCACCATCGTCATCGCCCACTCCGACAAGGAAAACGCCACCCCGACCGGGAAGAAAACCTTCGGCTTCCACCCCATGACCGCCTTCGCCGACCACGGCCCCCACACAACCGGCGAGCCACTGACCCTGATCCCGCGACCGGGCAACGCCAGCTCCAACACCGCCGCCGACCACATCACCGCCACCCGCCTGGCCCTGACCCAACTCCCCAAAGCCCTCCGCCGACACGTCCTGATCCGCACCGACTCAGGCGGCGGCACCCACGAGTTCCTCACCTGGCTGACCCGCCCAGGCCAATGGCTGAAGTACTCCATCGGATTCACCATCACCGACGACATCGAAAAGGCGATCCTGCGCCTGCCCGCCACAGCCTGGACCCCCGCCTACGACGCCGACGGACAGGCGAGAGCAGGCGCCTGGGTCGCCGAGATCACCGCCATGCTCAACCTCACCACCTGGCCCGCCAAGATGCGCGTCATCGTCCGTAAAGAACGCCCACACCCCGGTGCACGGCCTCGTTTCACCGACGCGGGCGGACACCGCTTCACCTGCTTCGTCACCAACACCCCTGGCGGGCAACTTCCCGAACTGGAACTACGACATCGCCGCCGCGCCCGAGCCGAGGACCGCATCCGCACCGCCAAGGACACCGGCCTGCGCAACCTGCCACTGCACGACTTCACCCAGAACCGGATCTGGTGCGAGATCGTCGCCCTGGCCTGCGACCTCATCTCCTGGACGCAACTGCTCGCCCTGAACGGCCCCGCCCGCCGCTGGGAACCCAAACGCCTGCGACTACGCCTGTTCGCCATCGCCGGGCGCCTGGTCCGCGGCGGCCGACAACTCCGGCTACGCATCGCCGCCCACTGGCCCTGGACACCACAGATCATCGCTGCCGTCACCCGCCTGCCAAGCCTTACCCGCACAACCTGACCAGCGCCAAACCGCTCCACCGACGAAGAAAGGACGCCCACGGGCTCGTGGAACCCCGCCCACCCGGCGCGACAACCAAGCCACCACGCTGACCAGGACGCGAAATCAACCTTCAGCCGAATACCTCAGCCGACCACACGAAGATCATGAAAGATCGAGGCTAACCCGTAGGGTAAAGCTCTAAAACCATCAGCGCTTCCGGCATGGTTTGCCTTCTGGCCATTTCGATTGCTTTCGTGACCTGTGGACTATCTAGTTCAAGGAACTGGTATGAATCTATAGGCTCCATGCTCAGGCTTACATTTTTCCATTTTTGCGATTTCATCCGTAGGGGATCTTCTTGGTCGATCGCCTTCCATTCGAGGCTATGTAGAAAATTGCTTGATCTATTGATTGCTTCTTTAACGCTCGGACTCTCGGTGTCGATTATCAAAATTTTTATTACGGTGCTACTACCATCCCAAGGGATCTCCATGTCGGCCTCTGACACAACCTTCCCGGCGTCACGAATATCACGTATAACATCAGGGTTGACCTGCAATTTCTTTCCAGGAAATACCCACGACCCGCATCCGGACACCAAGGAAACAAAGAGCAGTATCGCAAATAATTCTCTGACGCGGAGCCACCATTTTGGTGCGCCAACTTCGACGGGCGACATTTTTCGGGAATCTCCTTTTCAGTCCATTTAACATGAAGCATTTTATCGCTTATAAAAATATGGCTGCCGTCGGTACCACTATAACCCCGACAGTCTGATACTCGCAGCGCTCTGCACACCGGTTGTTATCCAGCTCTGCATGGGAACGCCTACGCTAACACCGAGGTACTCGGCGATCCTTGCGTGCATGCGAGCCATGTCCACACCGCCACGCCCTCCGACGGCCAGGCTTGCCGAGATGTCCATCAGCCCGACACTTTGACGATCTTTGGCTGGTCGTCTCCGATGAACAGCAACTCTTCTCCCGTCAATCATCCTCGGCAATCGTTCGGGAGAACTATCAACGACCTAATGAATCAGTGCTTATGCTCAAGCAGCGGGCACAATATATAATTAGCGATTAACTTACCCGGCTACCTGTAGTGGTGCAGTCTTTTGTTGGGACTCTCGATCCAGATCGAAGCCAGAGTCGACAGAAAGATATTAAAGAACCCTCGGAAGTTTTCATGTTGAAGCGAGGTCACGCCCTCCCTGAATGGGGAAGGCGCTACTCGGGCTCATTTTGGTTAATTATTTCCGTTCAGGATTAAATTTTCCTGCCCACATCCAGTATTCCTCGGCAACCTCATGTCCTATGCCGTACATGAATTTATAGCGGTCCTTTATAGCCTTTCTGTTTTCGACAGAATAGCTATTCAGTGCACTATCGTTGTAACCGCTCTTAATCCATGCTTCGAACTGCTTTGGCGAGCCAGCGCATCCGCAATAAAGGAGGGTGGCTTGCCAGTCCGTTAAATTATGATTAGCTATTTTGACGGTCTCTTTTAGATGGCGCATGCGTGCAGCGGCCAACCTGATTGACCAACTATCACTATTAATCAACATATCTGCGACCGTATCGTTCGTCAGCTTTTCTATGGGTGTTCCCAAATATTTTTTTCCGGCATAGTACTTCTTGAGCATGGCTTGAGCCTTATATACCTCAAGCTGTGCTATCCCCAGAGAGGCATCCTTGCCCTCTTTGTAGTATGAAGCTTTCGCCGCAGCCCAACCTAATTTCGTTTCCCAGAACATTCCTTCATAGATAAGAACGGCCACTAGAGCTTCCTTGCTCACTCCATGTTCTTTTGCGGCGGAAGCAATCGTTCGACTGTGATGCGTGAGGGAAGCGTACAGGCTAGAATATTTATATTTTTTCGGAGGGGTGCCACCTGAAGGGTTACCGCCTGGAGGTAGCGTCAACGAGCTCTTTGAGTCGGCAGCCCAGAGCAAATTATCCTTCGTTGCTCCTGCGGCTATCAATGCTTCAGAGTTTGTAAATATCCACGAAGTGGCTATCGCTCGATCATCCCATTCATTGCTATACATCTGCATGGCGCTATACGCTAGCATAAATTCATTTTGCACCCCCCCGGGGGCATTCCAAAAATCATCTTCCATACCCTTTGGCATTGGTCTACCGTTAGGCATGACGCCCAACTTTCTGCCTTCTTCCTCAGTGAACTTTGGTGCCCACCAGAAGTCCCCGTAGCGTGCTTCCCACCAGTAGTCGTCTTCTTTACTGTTGGGGCCGGTGTACACAAGACAGCACGGCTGATCCCCCCACGCGTTGTACGGCTTTCCCGGGATGATCGGTTTGGGGGTCCAGTTTGAGAAACCTCGGTCAACGCGGTTGTCCCAGTAGCTGCTTATGTCGTAGGACTGCCAGTCTGAGATTCCACCGCTTGCAGTTTGAGAGCCTGGACCCAGGATGGGGATGCTGTTGTGGCCGGTGGGGTCGGTGTTGGTGAGGGGGCCGGCGTTGGCGTAGGTGTAGCGGTTGGCTTGGACTGATGGGTCGGGGTTGAGGGTGGCGGTGTCGCGGGAGGTGAAGGTGCCGGTGCCGGGTTGGTACCAGCGGGCGTGCATGTTGACTTTGCCGGTGTCGGGGTCGGTGTATTCGCCTTGGTAGCCGAGGCTGCGCTGGGTGCCGGTGCGGTGGGTGACGGCGCCGAAGGGGTCGTAGGCGACCGAGTCGACCAGGGCGGTGGCGGAGAAGGTGCCCACCACGTCGCCATGCAGATCGTTCATCACAGCGAGTGCGGGGCTTGCGCCTTCTTGCAGGCTGAGCAGGCCGCCGAACGGGTCGCGGCCGTATTTGGCCATGGTGGTGTTGGCGCCGTCGGCGACGGTGATGAGGTCGTTGCTCAGCCCGGAGTAGGTGAAGCGCTGCTGGGTGGCGTCGGCGGTGCGTGAGGTCATCCGGTCCAGGGCGTCATAGCCGTAGGTGGCATCCCCGTCGGAGATGAGCCGGTCGAAGGCGTCGAAGGCCAGATTGCGGGTGACCCCGGCTTTGGTCTCGGTGGCGAGGGTGCCGCGTGGGGTGTAGGTGTAGTCGACTCCGGCGCCGGAGGTGAGGCGGTTGCGCTGGTCGTAGACGAAGGTGTCGGTGCCGGCTTTGGTGCGGTTGCCGGAGGCGTCCCACTCATAGGCGGTGACGGCGCCACCGGGCGCGGTCCAAGAGGTCAAGCGCCCGGCGCGGTCATGGGTGTAGGTGTTGGTTCCGGCTCCGGCGGTGCCGGTGGTGGTCTTGGTGGTGAGGTTGTCGTCCTTGTCCCACCCATAGACGATCTTCGACAGTTCGGTGCCGGAGTTGTTCTTCACCGCTTGGGAGGTGAGCCGGTCCATGGTGTCGTAGCCGTAGGTCTGGGTGCCGACCGGGTTGGCGGAGGTTTTGCTGGTGAGCCGGTTGGCGTTGTCGTAGCCATAGGTCCAGGTGCGGCCGGTCACCGGGTCGGAGGCGGTGCTGAGCCGGTCGACGGCGTCCCAGGTGTAGGTGGCCGTCCCGGTCGGATCCACGCGCTGGGTGAGGTTACCCGTGGCGTCGTAGGCATAGGCGGCGACCTGGTTGCTGGCCTTGGAAACCTTGGTCAGCAGACTACGGTCGTTGTACTCCAGACTGTAATCACCGATCGCGGTCACTCGCCCGGCCTGGTCGTAGGTGACCGCGCGGTTCACGGTGGCCGTCGCAGCGCCGCTGCCGGTCTCGGCGGTCATCCGGTCCAGGTGGTCGAAGGTGCGATCAAGGCGCACTCCGCCTGGTTGCAGGGTGGTGGTGGCGTTGCCGGAGGCGTCGTAGAGGTTGGTCCAGGTGCGGTCTGCGGCGCCTGGGTGGGTGGTGGTGGCGGGTTCGATGACGGATTCGACCAGGCCGAGGGTGTTGTAGGTGGTCCAGGTGGCGTTGCCGCGGCCGTCGGTGGTGCGGGTGCGCGCCCCGCTCGCGTCGTAGCCGAACGTCGAGGTGATCGACGAGGTCGCGGAGACCGGTTCGATCAGGGAGGTCAGCCGCCCCGTGGCGTCGAACGTGCGCTGCGTGGTGTGGCCTTCGGCGGAGGTGGTGCTGGTCGGGTTACCGGCGGCGTCGTAGCCGAAGCCGATCGTGCGCAGCACCGTGACAGGGCTGGTGCCGGTGAGGTCCTTGGCGGAGACCTTGCGGCCGGCGAGGTCGTAGGCGACCTCGGTGGCGTTGCCGAGCGCGTCGGTCACCTTCGTCTGCCGGCCCATCAGGTCATAGACGGCGGTGGTGGTGCGACTAGCTGGAGCGGTGGTGGCAGGGGTGGCCGGGGCGATGGTGGTGGTGACCTCTCCGGCGGCGTTGACCGTGTAGGTGGTGGTCTTGTTACCGGGCGCGACGCGCTTGGTGAGGTTGCCGGCGGTGTCGTAGGTCAAAGCGGTGGTGTGCGCGGCGGTGGTGGGGGTGCGCTCGATCACGGTCTGGGTAATCTGACGGCCCAGGTCGTCGTAGGTGGCCTCGTTCCGTGCGCCGGTGGGGTCGATCACCGCGACCTGCTCGCCCAACAGGTTGTACTCGCCCACCCAGGCGCCGCCCGGCCCGGAGGGGCCGGGGTCGGTGACCTTGACCGGACGTCCCAGCGCGTCGTAGACGGTGGAGGTGACATGGTTGCGCGGGTCGGTGACCGTGGTCTGCCGCCCGGCCGCGTCGTAGCCGAAACTCACCGTCGGGGTGATCGCGCTACCGCCCGGCGGAGTGTAGGACGCGCCGATGGTCGAGGTCAGCCGCCCGGCCTTGTCGAAGGCGATGGTGGTGGTGCGCCCTTCGGCATCGACGATGTGGGTCTGCTCCCCCGCGCTGTTGTAGCCGTATCTGACGGTGGGCTGCCCGGTGGCGGCGGTAGTTCCGTTCTTTTCGATCGTCACCTGCGCGGCCTTGGTCTCAACCAGCCGTCCGGCCAGGTCGTAGCGCATCGTGGCGGTGAAGTTCGCAGCCGTGGCGCCGGAGGCGTTCCCACGCGGGTCGGTGGTCGCGCTCAGCAGGCCCCGGTCGTCGTAGAGGTTGGTGGTGATCAGGTCCTCAGCCCCGTTCTCCACCGTCTGCCGGGTCACCTGATTCAGCACGTTGTGCAGATAGGAGACCGATTCGGTGCGGGTGGTACCGGTCGCGGTAGAGGTCTTCTTGGTGGCGTTGCCGGCCGCGTCGTACTCGAAAGCGGTTTTGCGCCCCAGAGCGGTGGGGTCGAGCGTGGTGGAGGTGAGGCGGCTCGCGGCGTCGTAGACGGACTCGATGGTGGTCTTGCCGCCGCCGCTGACGTGGCGGATGAGGTTACCGGCCGGGTCGTACTCGTTTTCCTGCAGCACCACATCGTCCGGGGTGGTCAAGCCGTTAAGGCGCACATCGTCGCCGACCGTTGTCGCAGCACGGTTGTCCATCCAGTAGGTGTAGGCCTTCTTGCGGCCCATCGCGTCGACCTGACCGGCCAGCCGACCACCGGGGTCATAGGAGGAGGAGGTCAGCACCACGTCCTGGGCGGGCTGCGGGTTGAGGGGGCTGCCGGTCCAGTTCTTCAACGTGGCAGAGGCCGGCTGGCCGCGTTTGGTGTAGGCGAAGGTGATCACTGTGCCCGCCGGGTCGGTCGCCGAGGTCTGAGCGCCGGTGACATCCCAGGTGGAGGCGGTCACGCCGCCCTCAGGATCGGTGACCGTCTGCGCTCGCCCCAGGGCGTCGTAGGTATAGGTGGTCGTGCGCGGCGCATCGCCGCCTGTCAGGTCGGTCACCGTGGTGGTGAGCGGGTTGCTGTCGGCGTCGTAGGCCAGCGTGGTCTTGGTGGTGTGGGTGACGTCGGTGACCTCGTTCTTCACCCCGGGTTCAGTTTGGGTGAGCAGACGGCCGAGCCCGTCGTAGGTGAAGGCCGTACTCACCCCACCCGGGTGGGCCGTCGAGATCTCGGTGCGGGAGGTCAGTCGGCCGACCGCGTCGTAATCAAAGGTGGTCTTCAGCCCTGAGGGGCTGGTCTTCTCGGCTACCTGTCCGGAGGCGGTGTAGCGGTAGGTCGTCTCGTTGCCCTTGGGGTCCTTGGCTGACTCCAGTAGTCCGGCCGGGGTGGTGCCGCCGCCGATCGCGGGCTCGGTGCCGTCGGTGTAGGTGGAGATCGTCGAGCGGCCGGTGGGGAAGTCCGGGGTGGCCGGGCTGGTCACCTTCGTCACCTCACCCTGGGTGGTGTATTCGGTGACGGTGGCGTAGGTGGTGTCGGTCTCAGAGGCCGAGCGCCCATCGCGGTACACCGTCACCTGGTCGTTGCGCGGATCGAACGCGTCACCGGTGTTGAGGTGGTATTTCCAGCGTTCGATCGCGCATTGACCCGGAGCGCGGCAGTATTTGCGGGCGATGAGGTTGTCGCGCTCGTCGAAGTAGACGTCGTTGACGATGTTGTTGCGGTCGATCAGCTTGGCCAGCGAGCCCGACAGGTTGTACTCATACCAGGAGGTGTGGCCCAGCTGGTCGGTCTCGCCGATGACGCGATAGCCGCGCCAGGCGTCGTAGAGGTACTTCAACTGCTCGTTGCGCGGGTCGACGACGGTGACGCGGGCGGCGCCGCTTTGGGGGTCGTAGGTTTGTGCGCCGATCTGCCAGGTGCCGCCGTTACGGTCAACATGGGTTTTGAGCCGGTCGGTGGCCGCGTCGTAGGTGTTGGCCGCCCATACCCGGCCCGAGGGCAGGGTGAGGCCGGTGAGCTTGTGCGCCGCCTCGGCCCGAGCCGCGTGGTGGGCGCTCACCTCGGCTACGGTCAGTGGTTTGTCATAGAGGGCGACCTCGTCGATGAGCCCCTTGAACGCGAACGCAGCCCGCGGAGAGGGGACCGCCGGGGAGGTGGCCGGGTCGGCCACCCCGTTGCCGATCGTCGCGCTTTGCCGCCAGGCGGTCACCGCTGCGGTCAGCGTGCCGACCTGCGCGCCGTCCAGGAACAACGTCTGATTCGAGCCCGAGACGCTCAGCACCACGTGGTGCCAGGTGTTGTCGTTGACCACACCCGTGGAGGTGATCGGCGCGGTGACCGCGGCCAGTGAACCGCGCAGCTTGCCGTCGGTGCCGACGTACAGCATCGGCCCCCAGGGGATACCGGAGGTTTCCTGGGTTCCGGCGGCCATCAGCACCCCGGACTGCGCTGTTTTGAACCACAGCTCCACCGAGATCTGATCGCCCAGATGCGGCACCGTGTGCGCGGGCAGCTTCAGCGCCGAGCCGGTGGTGAACTCCACCGCGGTGTCGGTGCTGCCGGCCAGCGCGCCGGGCTTGGCGTAGGCCACCGACTGGTAGGTGGCGTTGGTTTGGCTCGCGCCTTGGTCGGTGGCCGTTGTTCCTGAGGTCTCGCCCAGCCGCCAGTAGGCGTAGGGGTCGGCGTCCAAAACGCCGCTGCGGTACTGCGAGCCGGTGCTGTAGCTGTAGTGGGTGCAGTTGGGAGCGGCCACCGGCGCACACACCCCGGTCAGCCGATCATCGTCGTAGTGGTAGGTCCACGTCAACGGCGCACCGTTCACCGGGTCACTGGAGACCGAGGTGACGTGAGCGCCGGTCCAGGTGAACGACAGCGACCGCCCGCCGGCGGCCGTCACCGTCGCCAGCTTCCCACCCGTGCCGTAGGTCAACTCCACGCCGCGGCCCCGTGAATCGGTGACCTCACTGAGGCGGCCTTGGGCGTCGAAGGCGTAGGTGGTGGCCGACTTGTCCATCAACCGCCAGCTGCCGCCACCATCTTCGGCCAAGGTGGCGTGCATTCCCGGCGGCGGCTGAAAGACTCCCGCCCCGGTGCCCATGAACCGCACCTGACGGCCGTCGGGGTAGGTCACCAACGCCGAAACCGCCGCTCCTCGCACCTCCTTGACGACCTTCATGTCCCAGCGGGTCGACCACCCCGCCCCGAAAAGGCCATCGGTGCGCGGGTCCATGCTGTTGTAGGAACGCGTCACCGACAACGACGGCCCGGCGGTGGGAACCGACAGGTCGGTGGCAGTGGTGGTGTAGTTACCGCTTTGCTGATGAAACTCCTGACCACCGGCGCCGGAGGTGGCCAGCAGGGAGGTCACCACGGGCTGGCGAACCCCGGTGACGAAGGTATGCACCGGCGAGAGCGTCGACGTCGAGTTTGAGGTGTCGGTGACGGTGACCGTCCACCAGTACTGCTTACCCCACGCCAGCTTGGCCGTCGGCACCTTCCAGGTGCTCACCCCGGCCGCCAAGGTGCCCGAGGAGGTGCACCCGGTCCCGGTCATCGTGTCCTTGTCACAGATCTTGAACGCATACCGCACCGACCCGCCCACCACACTGCGCCCCTGGGCCCGCAACGTGGGAGTCAGCGAATCCATCAACATCCCGCTCCGCGGGAAGGTGTTCAGCAACACCGGCTCATCGACCAGCAGCGACTCCTGCCGCTGTGCCGCAGGAGGGGACTTCTTCGCCGACGACCTGCTTTGCGTGTCGCCCTCCCGCTGGTTGACGAACCGCTCCTCGATCGGGACCGCTTCTGAGGGGGGTTCGATGTCGGATCGCCACTGGCCCTCGACCACCCCCGCCGACACCTCACTGGTCGCCTCAGTGCCCACCAAAGTCGGCAAACCGGCGGCTGATCCGGTCAACTGACGCGGCGTCACCAGCGGCAACCCCGCCAACGCGGGCGACACCTCGACGACGGCCACAGCCGGCAGCGCCGGGATCTGCAACAACCCGGGAACGACCACGAGTAACGCCAAATGCGCCCAGCGGGCCGAGCGCAACAATGACAGACTCCGGCGCATACGCCGTCACCCTCCGAACAAGTCAGCGCGGAAGCCAATCGTCCCCGCGTTACCCCAGCCCACGACAGGTTCCAGCCCACGGCCGGGGTCAATGGTTCGGAGCGTGCCAAAAGCAAACGATCAGAAAGTACCCATGAAATCTTTATGCGCGCAATATGTGTAAGGAGGGCTAAATAGGACACGGGCTTCGGGTTTGAAAGTGCCGTGTATTGAGGCCGCGTTCTCGCGGTGACGTTCGGTGATAGAAAGAGGTGGGTCGAAACAGTGACGCAGGGGAAGGTGTCGGTAGCTCACGGTTCATGTCGGGTGCTTCGTCTTTTGGGTTTTTCTGAAAACGCGGTCCGCGAGCGACGGGATATGGCGATCTCGCGATGGTCCGAGGGGGAGCAAAGAGTTTGAACGCGCGGTTTTGGGGCGGGCCGAAGGTGGTGACGATGGTGTTGGAGTGGCTGAAGGTGATTCTTCGCGGGTCGAAAGGTGGAGGCGGGAAGGTCGCGAGCCAGTGTGATCCGGAGCACACCGAGGCGGGCCAGCAGACATTCGGGGTCCGGGATGATGGCCCCACAGGACCGGCTGTTCACTGAAGACCTGTACGACCCGAACACCGGCCTTCCCGCATGATCATCGATTCCAGCGCCGTCATCGCCGTCATCAACGGGGAGCCTGAGGTCGCCCACTTCACCCACCCGCTGTACATGAGCCACACCGAACACCCGGGAAACCCCTCAAGCGTGGGGAAAGGGGAGACAGCCCAACAAAACGAAGTTGGACGAGCTTCCAGCCATGGCGTTCCTGGAAGGCGCGCTCGCCGGTGATCAGGCTCACCGTCCGGGCTGAAAATCTTCAGCCCTGCCTGATCAGCTGAAAGCTCATCAGGCAGGACCGTGGCCTCCCCGGATGGGGGCGGCAGAGCACGTGGGAGCGGCGTCGGGGTCGCTCAGAGGCGCAGAGTGGTCGACGCGGTGCCGATTCGCTGGCCTCCCGAGAACAGATGGGTCTTCAGCGTCTTGTTCAGCGCGCCGGCCGCGACGGAGGTCAGCTTGACCCGGATGTTGCGGGCGTGCACGACCGAGCCGTCCACCTTGAGCTTGGCGACCGACAGGTCGAGGTCGAAGACCGGAACGCGGGACTTGGGGTTGTCGTTGACGTTGCCACTGATCTTGCCCTTGGCCAGGTCGATGACGAAGTCGCCGACCTTGAGCCGCTTGCCGTTCTTCACGTTGACGAACGCCAGGTCGCCGCGGTGCCCGACCTTCCCGGCAAGCGGATCGACCGAGGCCCGGCCACCGGTGACCGGGTAGCTGAAGGAGAGCGCCAGGTTGTTGCCGGAGAGGTGAACCCCGGTTTTGCCGGGGGAGGTGGCGTAGACGGCGATCCCGTTCTCAAGAAGGACCTCGCCCAGGCCCCGGACCGTGGTGACCTTGGTCTCGCCGCCCTTGACGGGCGCGGCCGTGGCAGCCGAGGCCGGAGCCTGGAGAGGGAGAACGAGGAAGGCGGCGCAGGCCGCGACCGAGCTCAGCGTACGAAGAAGGCGCATGGTAGGTTTTCCCTTCCTTGACGACATCACCCCCTCTTCTTGGGCCGGGCGCCGCATGGATGCACCTTCACCCCCCATTCGCCGCCGAAGAAATGGATGATGATTGTTCCCGACCACCCCCACCGGACATGTCGCACAGCACTGACGACGACAGGGCCGCGCTGGACGAGGACGCCCTGGCCGACGGCCTGCGCGGCGGAGACGAGCGCTGCCTGGCCGAGGCGTACCGCCGATGGGCCCCGATGGTCTACACGCTCGCGCTGCGCTCGCTGCGGCACGCCGCCGATGCCGAGGACGTCACCCAACAGGTGTTCATCGCCGCGTGGAAGGGCAGAGCCGGCTACAACGCCGAGGCCGGATCCCTGGCCGCCTGGCTCACCGGCATCACCCGTCACAAGGTGGCCGACCGCTGGAGGCTGATTCAGCGGGATCAGAAGATCTCCCACACCGTGGGCTCCGCCGTCGAGGAGCCTCCCGCCCTGGACACGGTGACCGACGGTGTCCTGCTGACCGACGAGCTGAACAAGCTGGGCGAGCCGCGACGTACCATCCTTGAACTGGCCTTTTACCAGCAGCTCACGCACATCGAGATCGCTGCCAAGCTGGATCTGCCACTGGGCACGGTCAAAAGTCACATCAGCCGAGGGCTCGACCGGCTGCGCCGACGTCTGGGGGTGAACGGTGCACCATCTGAATGATGACACGCTCGCGCTGATCGCCCTGGGGGAGGAGAGCGATTCCGCGCACCTGGCCACCTGCCCGGACTGCCGTGAACGTCTCGAGGGGCTCGCTCAGGTCGTTTCCGCCGTCAGGCAGGGACCGCTGGAGCATCCCAGCCCTGATGTATGGGAGGGGATACGCGCGGAGCTTGGCCTTTCTCCCGACCTTTTGCCCGGACCTGCTCAGGCTGCTCCGCTCGTCCAGGCCAAGCCGAAGGCCTCGCCCGGCCTGGGCGGGTCCGCAGGCCCGAGTGCTCCGCCGGACCCGGCCGCTCCTGCCGTAGCGCCCGCGCGGCCCCGCCCGCTCCGTCCTTCCCGCGAAGCGGGCAGCGGGGCGGCGAGGTCGCGTGTCGGCCGCCGCGTCCAACTGCTCGCCGCCGTGGCCGCCGGTCTGGTCATCGGGATCGGCGGTACGTTCCTCTTCCAGGGGCTGGCTCCGAATCGTGACACCGTCGTGGCTCAGACGGTGCTCAGCGCACTGCCGGGCAAGCAGGGGGACGGCGTGGCGGAGCTCAGGACCGGATCGGACGGCGACCGCCTGCAGGTCCGTCTCAGCGGGCTGCCCGCACCCGACGGCTTCTACGAGGTCTGGCTGCTCGACCAGGCCGCGAAGCGGATGATCTCGCTCGGAACGCTGGGCCCCTCGGGAGAGGCCTCATACCTCTTGCCCGCGAACGTCAGGACCACCGACTATCCGGTTGTGGACGTTTCGCGCGAACCGCTCGACGGAGATCCCGGACATTCCTCTGACAGCTTCCTGCGCGGAACCCTGCACGGATAGGGGACGAGCCCGTCGCATCGGCGGCGGGCTCGGCTCGCGTGTCCACGCAGAATCCGGAGCTTGTCGAGGGTCGGACGAGCTTCCAGTCGTGGCGTTCCAGGGCTCGGGGTTCCTGGATGCCCGCAGTCTTCCTGGGCTAAGGCGGTTTCCCCGGTGTGGGTGAGGACCGCCTGCCTGAAGACCGCTTTTGATGAACAAAAGACTATTTGCGTCTTTCCAGTGTAAATTTGGCCGTCTCGGCGATCTCCTTGCTGGAATCCTGTTCAAGGATCTCAAGTATGGAATTCGGCGTATCGGGCCAAACGGCAAGCCACCACCTGACATTGATGGATCGGTCGTGAGCCAGCAGGCGAAGGTCTTCTTCGGGAAGCTCTACGAACTTCAAGAGATTCGCGCGGACCAGTGCAGAAGGGTCGCGTGCCAGAGTGTGACGTTGTTCGGGTGTCGTCCTGGGGTTCTGTGCTGCTCCGGCACGAATCTTAGGGTCCGGATGTGCGACCAGTGTGGCAAGCACATCAGGGAGAGCAGTGTGTGCCGCCAGACCCTCCTTGACCTCACTTGACTGATCCTCCATGAGGAGATGGGCGATTTCAGGCTCAAGGGTGTCGTACTCGGCCATGATTCGGCGGAGTACGCCGTCCGGAGACGCGGCGATTTCCTGTTTCACATTGATGTCGGAGTTGGGGTGGTGGGGAACCGACCAGCGAACAGATTTATGGGAGTCGTTTACGAGCTCGCGAAGGACGTCTGCCGGGCAATTTCTGTTCTCGACGACAGATTGTCGCACCTTCAAGTCGGGATCACGGTAGAGGGTCCGAAGTAGGTTAGCAGAGTCTGGGCCCTCCCATTTCGCGATGGCCCGCCTCACGGCCGGGGACTCGTCTGCCACCAGAAATTCCATTATCTCGTGCGTGGCTTCGGGTGACCGCACTGCGACAACGCGACTCTTTATTCGCTTATCTCTTGCAAGCTCCCACAGCATTTCTATGTCGTCGTAATCCCTGTAATTCGGATACATTTTTACTTCCAAAATCCGATGCCTCGCAGCAAGGAGCGGCCGCCGGCGCATAAACTCCGGCCAGCCGATCGTCGTCGTAGTGGTAGGTCCCCGTCAACGGCGCAGTACTTACCGGGGCACTGGAGACCGAGGTGACGTAAGTACCCGTCCAGGTGAACGACGGTGACCACCTGTGGCAGCCCGGCCCTTCCAAGATGCCGGGGCCGTGATATGTGGCAGGGAGCATGAACGACCGAAGTCAGTAATCCTCCGGTCCTTCGAGTGTGGGCAATCCTAATGCTCTGCCGACTTCGCTGCTGATGGCGGAATAGCTGGCGACACCGAACGTGCCACACGGAATCACCTTACCCTCTGTTGGGCGTCGCATCTCATCTACGTATCTACAGAAAGGGAGATCCAAAAAGCAATGCTGTTTGAGCATGTCGTGCTCTCCGAGGGGGATGTTGGTAAGGGTTTGAAAGTATCCCATGGTCCACGGCCTACGGTTCGTGAAGAGTGGTGGTATTAGGAGTGGCCGTGTATCTATAGTTAGATGATCAATGGTGGCACCAGGGCTTTCGAATGCGTAGATATGAATCAGGCAAGCCGCGTCGGTCAGTGGATGATCTCGTGGCATGGATGGAATGATGACGCGTCCAAAAAAATTCCCACGACTTTTTATGGAAAACGTGAACAGGTCGCCGGAGGCTAGGTGCTTGCGTGAGCTCTTCAGCGTCTCAAAGTGAAGTTTCCCGTCGTTCATCCTTGAATCTTATTGTTCACAGGAGGTGTGGTGCCTTCCTGACCATTGACACGGGGGCGGCCTGTGGTGCCTCAGCCCTGGACTGGGTCGTGCACGGGACGCTTCAGCTACGGCGACCCACCCTGAACGCGCCTTCAAAGACGCTTCAGCGGCGGCGGGTCGTCAGGGCGGCCGGAAAGAAAGCAACTACGGCCCGCACCCCGCACAGCCGGAACACGTGCAGCGGAGGTGGGCGGGTGCTCCGGCCGGCTTAAAAAGAGCCCGCAACCACCACGCCCGAGCAGGCCGGAGGCCTGAAACACCAGACAGTAACTGAGACGGCCGGCCGGAGCATCCGCCCACCGCAGCGAGCACAAAGAGCACCCACCCGCTCGTATGCGAACACGAACAACCACAACGAGGTGATCTCAGCGACTTTTAGTGGCCCGTCTCCGAACGTTGACCGGGTATCACGACCGGGTGACCAGCTCTCTTCAGGTCTGGTTTCCCCAGCAAGGTTGTGTGACGGCCCATTAGATGAGTCTGCCGTGCTCTCACTGGGTGAGGACGAGGACGGTGCGGGTGATGTCGCCGATTTTGCCGGGGCCGGCGGTGATGCGCTGGAGTGTGCGCCGGCGGCCTTTGAGCGAGGATCTCGATTTCTTCGTTGATGGAGCGCTAGGCGGTGGCACGGAAGATCTTGTGGTCGCGGCCGAGTTTGGGGATGTCGGTCTCGCCTCGAAACCCATTTCCGGCCGTCGACGATCTCTCCCGATAAGCCCGGAATTCCACCATTCATTCCTCGGAAATCCCAGCTGTCGGAACCATTTCACTGAGATCATTTCATTGAATAGCTGAAACTTTCAGTGCCGTTGACGGTATTCGACGCCGACCGTATCGTTCGATCATCGCCTATGCGTGTCTTTCATCGCGCGCACTTCCTGACAGGAGAGGCCCATGACAGAACGGCGCGTCCGTCGGCGACGGCGCCTGATCATGTGGCTGGTGGCCGCCTTGTTCGGCGCGTTCACCGTCGTCACACCCGCCAACGCCGCCACCACCTGCACGTTGACGTTCCAAGCCAATTACCGGGGGACCGTCGGCGGGCAGTACAGGTGGCAGGTCGATGCGCGGCTGACCAACACCGGCACGACACCGTCGACCACCTGGGAGGCGGTCATCAACTTTCCCTTCTCAGCGGGCGCGGTCGTTCACCTGTTCTGGAACGTGAATAGGTTCTCGACGACCGTGTGGAGACCGGCGTCGTGGAACGGCGCCATCCTGCCGAACCAGTACGCGAACTTCGGGTTCGAGATCGACATGCCTATGACGACCACCTCGCCGCCTCTTCCCACTTCCAGTCAGTGCACCATCACCTATTGATGAAACGGGCGAGTCCATGGGGCTCGTCCGTTCGTCAGCTTTCAGTTTGTCGCGAGATCAGGAACTTCTCGTATTCTGCGACGACGTCCGCCCGGGCCATGAGGCTCGAAGGCCGCCGGCGCACACTCCAGCGCATCACCGCCGGCCCCGGCGAAATCGGCGACATCGCCCGCGCCGCCCTCGTCCTCACCCAATTCGAGCACGATCATCCAGCCGAAATTCGCTGAGATCAGCTCAATGAGCACCGAGAACAACCACACGGCACACCCGGAAGGCGCCTCAGGCCCCGGAAAATGGAACCACTCCACCAAAATGAAGTCAGACAAGCTTCCAGTCGTGGCGTTCCAGGAAGGCGCGCTCGCCGGTGGCGTACTCGGTGAAGGCCTCCTGGACCGCCTTCAGGTCCGGGACGTGCGTGCGGAACATCCGGTTTCTGACGCTGTCCTTGTACTCAAGCTCGTAGCCCGAGATCTCCGGCGAGCTCTGGATGAAGTGCTCGCCGAAGACGACCAGGGCGGTGAAAGGGTTCTGCGGGGACATGGTCGCGAGCGCGTCGGAGATGAGCTGGAGGTCCGGTGAGACCACGATCATCCCGTCGCCGGTGCGCATCTCCATGGTCGGGTAGACGCCCCGCGGAGACAGGTTGTGCACCAGGCCGCGCTGCGGGTCGTAGCAGACAAGCCCGCACTCGGTGGCCAGGGCGAAGACCTCGGAGGACACCTCGTCGGCCCGCTCGGGGTCCATGCTGACCAGGACGTGGTCGGGGGAGAGCCACTCGGCCCCGGGCAGCCGGTCGGCGAAGGCCGCCAACCCCGGGTGCGTCTCAGCGGCGTCTTCCCCCTCTTCGGGACGGGGACCCGCGTCCTGAGGCTCCCCGGCAGGAGTCGTCTCGGCGTCATGAGGCGTCCCGGCGTCATGGGACTCCCCGATGGGAGCCGCCCCGGCGTTGGGCCGAGGCTCGGTGTTACGCGGGTCCCGGAGGCTCAGGAAGACGTTCTCCGCGCGTTCTCTGGTGATCGGTTTGGGCTCGTACCAGACGGCCAGTTCGAAACTCACGGTTCCATTGTCCTCCGGGTGCCTCTCCATGAAGGAAAGGGCCGGACCGATCGGGTGATCGGCCCGGAGGACACGCTGATGGCCGAGGGCTCACGATACGCGGGAAGGGTCAGCCCCTGTGTGACCCCGGTGGGAATGAGCCTGCTCATTCTCGTACGGATCGTGAAGCTTCAGACGACCACTAAATTTCCTGCCACCCGGACCCTACGGAGCGACTGCATATTTTCCGCATACAAAAAAAGCTGCTCAGGGACAGCCCGTGATCGAGGAGGGGCGTCCGAGGAGTCCGGCCAGATCGTCCGCCTTCGCCCTGTCCCCGATGAGGGTGAAGAGTTCGTGGGACTCGCGCCAGCATTTCAGGGCCTTCTCCCCGTGGCCGGCCGCCACGTGGGCGAGGCCGAGGCTACGGAGCGCGCCCGCCAAATATGTCGTCCAGCTGCGGGTGCGCCACAGCGCCACGGATTCGGTGAGGCGTTCGACGGCTCGCGCGTGGTCGCCGTCGGCGCGGTCGAGGTCGCCCAGGATCCAGAGGGCGTCGGCGAGGTGGTGGGTGAGGTTGTATCGGCGGCTGAGCTCTTCCACGGTCTCGGCGGTGGGCCGGGCCCGCTCGTCGCCGTCGCCGTTGTAGAGCTTCGCCAGCGTGACCAGGGTCATCGTCTCGGAGGCCGGGTCCTTCGCCATCCGGGACATGACAAGCGAGCGGTTGAGACACCGTTCCGCGGGTTCGAACTGGCCGGTCTCGACGTACGCGAGGCCGAGGAACTGCAGGCAGGTCGCCTCGAAGCGCGGGTTGCCCAGCGTTTCGGCCACCTGTAACGCGCTCACCAGGTGCGGGATCGCCGAGGGGACGTCCCGCTGGCCGTTCGTGATGCCGAGGGCGAGGTGGGCGCGCGCCCGGCCGCCGAGGTGGTCGGTCTCCTCGGCGAGGCGCAGTGCCGTCTCCGCCGCCTCCACGGCCGGTTCGACGAATCCCTGTGCGGCCAGGCCCCAGGCGCACATCACGTGGGCGTCCGACAGCCCACGCAGCTCGCCGACCTCGGCGAACATCTCGGCGAGCCGGACGGCGTTGGTGTGCAGCGCGACCATCGCGCCGCCCTCGTGCTCGACGCCGGTCCAGGTGGTCACGTCGAGCAGTCCGCGCAGCATGACGGCCTCGCCGAGCAGGTTTCCCGCCGTACGGCAGGCGAGCATGGCCCGTTCGTTGAGGCGTCGGCACTCTGAGAAGAAGCCGTGGGAGTCGAAGTAGCGTTCGAGGCATCCCGCGAGGTCCCAGGCGAAGTCGTCGAGTGCGAGGGCGCAGGCCTGCTCGACGAGACCGGCGAGCGCGGTCCGTTCGGCGTTGAACCAGGCGAGGGGGTCGCGCAGGAGGGATGTGGCGATCTCCTCGGGCAGTGCCCGGCGCGGTGCGGGGCCGTGGAGTACGGCGTAGCAGGCGCCGTGGACGTGCTCCATCGCCTGTTCGGCCAGCCAGAGCCACGCGCCGAACGCCCGGGTCGTCGCGCGCAGCAGCTCGGCGGGCTCCTCCTCGGCCTCCGCGCGCTCGCGGGCGTACAGCCGGACGAGGTCGTGGAAGCGGTAGCGGGCCTGTCCGGTGGCGTCGATCCCGGAGATGGTGGCGAGCTGCGCGTCCACCAGGAGCTCCAGGTATGTCTGCCCTTCCTGGTCGGGGCGGTCGAGCAGGGTGGCGGGGACCCAGCTCGCGAAGCCGGGCACGTCGAGAAGGCCGAGCAGCCGGAAGGCGCGTCGCGCGTTCTCCGGGAGGCCGACGTAGCTTTGGGCGAGACTCGCCCTGACCGCGTGGTCGCCGACGGTCAGCTGGTCGAGGCGTCCGCGCTCGTCGGCGAGCCGCCCCACGAGCCAGGCGATGCTCTGCCGGGGGCGGGCGGCGAGCCGCGCGCCCGCGACGCGTACGGCGAGCGGGATGCGGTCACACAGCCAGACGAGCTCGGTGGCGGCGGGGAGTTGTGCGGCGACGCGGTCGTGCCCGATCATCCGCGAGAGCAGGTCCACGGCCTCCTGGGTGCTCAGGACGTCCAACTCGACCGGTCGTACGCCTTCCAGGCCGGAGAGCCTCGCGCGGCTCGTGACGATCACGGCGCAGCCGGACACGCCGGGGAGCAGGGGTCTGACCTGCTCCTCGGAGGCCGCGTTGTCGAGGACGATGAGGACCTTCTCGCGGGCGAGGCGGCTGCGGTACAGCGCGGCGCGTGCCTCGACCGACTCGGGGATGCTCGACCCGGGCACCCCCAGCGCGACGAGGAACCGTCCGAGCACGTGGCCGGGGTGCGCCTGCTCCTCCTCGTGCGCGCCCTGCAGGTCGACGTAGAGCTGCCCTCCGGGAAACCTGTCCGCGATCCGGTGCGCCACGTGCAGCGCCAGCGTCGTCTTGCCGATGCCGCCCATTCCGGTGATGACCGAGACGGTCGTCGTGGAGCACTCCTCCAGCCGGGCGACGAGCTCCCTGACCTGCTCGTCGCGTCCCGCGAAGTCGGCGATGTTCATCGGCAGCTCCGCGGGAGGATCGCGCGACTCGGGCGGGCCCTGTCCGGTTTCCGGCTGGTCGTCCTGCGGGTGCTCGGGGGTCGCCCACTCCCCGGCCAGGATCAGCCGGTGGAGGTCGCGGAGCCGTTCCCCGGGCTCGACGCCGAGCTCCTCGTTCAGCAGGCGCCGGGCGTCGGCGTACACCGTGAGCGCCTCGGCGCTCCGGCCGGAGCGGGCGAGCGCCAGGATGAGGTGCGCCCGCAGGCGTTCACGGAGCGGGTGCGCGTTCACGTGGCCGGTGAGTTCGGCGACGAGCTCCGGCTGGAACCTCACCGTGAGGTCGGCCTCGACGCGGTTCTCCAGGGTGGTGAGCCGTAGCTCCTCCAGGCGCGCCGCCTCGCCGGACAGGTCGTCGACGAATCGCAGGTCGGCGTACGCGGGGCCGCGCCACAGCCGCAGGGCCCGGTGGAGGAGGTCGGCGGCCTCGTGGTGGTCGCCGTGCAGGAACGCGTCGCGTCCCTCCACCGCCAGTGACTGGAATCGATGGACGTCCAGCTCGCCGGGGTGCACGACCAGCAGGTAGCCGCCGTGCCGGCGCAGGATCCGGTCGCCGCCCAGGGACTGGCGGACACGGGAGGCGTACAGGCGCAGGTTGCTGGCGGCCGTCTTCGGCGGCTGCTCGCTCCAGAGCGCGTCCACGAGCAGGTCGTCGGGCACGGACCTGTTGGCGTGGTGAAGCAGAACCGCGAGCAGGGCCCTCTGTTTGCGTCCGCCCAGGGGAAGCGCCTGGTGGTCGGCGCGCACTTCGACCGGCCCCAGGACGGAGAAGTCCATACCACTCCCCTGGAAGACTTCGCAGTGGCCAAGTTTGCCCGACCTTTCCACCGCCCGTCAATGATCATTGAGGACCCCCGGGCCCCGAGGGCGCCCGGGTGCCGGGGCGGGATGCGGGCGTCGCGGCCGGGTTACGCCGGCGGCTTGTCGGCGGCGGCGACCCGCGACAGCTCCACGGTGCAGAACGCGCAGCGCTTGGCCTCGACCGGAATGCTGCTCAGGCACTCCGGACAGTCCTTCTCGGTGGCCTTCTTGTTCCTGTCGAAGAAGGCGACCAGCCGGGTCATGGGCATCACGACGAACCAGTAGATGACCGCGGCGATGATCAGGAAACTCAGCAGGTGGTTGATGAAGTCGCCGTACATGAACTTGGAGCCGTTGATCGTGAACACGTACTGCGAGAAGTCCGGCTCCCTGCCACCCGTGATCGCCCCGATCAGCGGCGTGATGAGGTCCTTGACCAGGGCCTGCACCAGTCCGCTGAAGGTGGCTCCGATCACGACCGCCACGGCGAGCTCGACGAGGTTGCCCCTCATCAGGAACTTCTTGAATCCGCCCATCACTCATGTCCTTCACTCGTGAGGACGGTCGCTTTGCCCACCTGGCGGCGGCCAAACTTCCGTCTTTTTCCGGGATTTTCTCCGGTGAGGACAATACCGGCAAGCCTGCGCGCAGCCGTACCGGCTGAATAGGGCAGCGAGGGTGAAAGGTTACTATCAGCGCATTCACGAGCGAGGTGGCCGGATGGACTTTCGTGTGCTGGGCCCTGTCGAGGCGTTCACCGACGAAGGGGGCGCGCTGGACATCGGCCCCTACCAGCAGCGGCTGGTGCTGGCCATGTGCGTCCTCGCCGCCCCGCGGCCGGTCGCCCCGCACCGGCTGATCGACGCGCTCTGGGAGGGCGACCCCCCTCCGGGAGCGCTCAACACCGTGCAGGCGTACGTCTCCAAGCTCCGCCGCGTCTTCGAGCCGGGCAGGACGAGGAACGTTCCCCCGACGGTTCTGGTCAGCAAACCGGGAGGCTACGTATTGGACGTCCCCGGCGGCGCGATCGACCTGGGCAGGGTACGGGAGCGGCTGGCCGAGGGCAGGAGCCTGGGGGCCGGGGGCGACCACGAGGGAGCGGTCGGGCAGTTGCGGCTGGCGTTGGGGGAGTGGAGGGGGGAGCCGCTCGCTGACCTCTCCGACACCTCCTGGGCGGTGGAGGAGAGCTCACACCTGGCGGAGTTGCGGCTCACGATCGAGGAGGATCTGGCCGAGGCGGAACTCGCGCTCGGCCGGGGGGCGGCGCTGACGAGCGGGCTCGCCCACCTGATCGGCGCCCACCCCTTCAGGGAACGGCTGCGTGTGCTCTCCGCCCACGCGCTCTACCAGGCGGGACGGCAGGCCGACGCGCTCGGTGTGCTCGCCGAGGGACGCCGGTTGCTGATGGAGGAGATGGGGCTGGACCCCGATCCCCGGTCGAGGGAGATGGAACGGCGCATCCTCGACCAGGATCCCGAGCTGAGGCCCCGCCTCGTGGCGAGCACGGGCCAGGCGACGAGGGAGAGGGCCACCGGGCTGGTGGGCCGGGACGCCGAGGCCGAGGTGCTGGAGCGGGCGGTCGCCGGTGAGGGGCATCGGGTGGTGCTGCTCGCCGGGGAGCCCGGTATCGGCAAGACCAGCCTGGCCGAGCACGCCGCGGAGGCCGCGCGGGCGCGGGACCACCGGGTGGTGTGGGGGCGCTGCTGGAGCGATGCCGGCGCGCCGCCCTTCTGGCCCTGGACGCAGGCCGTGCTGGACCTGGTCGGCAGGGACGGCGAGCTGGCGCGGCTGGCCGGAGCCGGGCAGGCCGGCGCGGGGCAGGCCGGGCAGTTCGCGTTGTACGAGGCGTTCGCCCGGCTGCTGAACGAGCACGGCCGGGTCCTGGTGGTCCTCGACGACCTCCAGTGGGCGGACACCTCGTCGCTGCGGCTGCTGGAGTTCCTCGCCTCCACCAGGCTCTGTCCCGAGTTGACCGTCGTGGCCACGTACCGCGACACCGACGTACGCCCCGGCGAACCGCTGGATCACGCCCTCGGCGCGCTGCTGCGGCTGCCGCACGTGCGGCGGCTGCTGCTGCGCGGCCTGGCCGAGGAGGAGATCCGCGAGTATCTGGGACGGGCGGGCGCCGACCCGGACCTGGCGGCGGAGATGGACAGGCTGACCGCGGGCAACCCGTTCTTCCTGGGGGAGGTGCTGCAACTCGGGGAGACCCCCGAGGCGCTGTCGGACGTCGTGCGCGGCCGGATGGCCGGTCTGCCGCCCGGCACCGAGGAGGTGCTGACCGTCGCGGCACTGCTCGGCAGGGAGGCGGCGACCGACATCCTGACGCGCGTGGCGGAGCTGCCGGAGGAGCGGATCCTCGACATCGTCGACGCCGCCGTGGGCGCCCGGTTGCTGGTGGAGGGGGACGGGCCGAGCTGCCGGTTCGTTCACGACATCGTCCGCGACGTGCTGCGCGAGGCGCTGCCGCCCCTGCGCCGCAGGAAGCTGCACGCGCGGATCGCGGAGGTGCTGGAGGAGCGCAGCGGGACGCGCCTCACCGAGATCGCCCACCACTACCGCGAGGGCCTGCTGAACTCCCGGATGGCGGGTAGGGCGATCGGCTACACCCGGCGCGCGGCGGCCCAGGCGACCGCGCAGTTCGCCCACGAGGACGCGGTGGAGAACCTGGAGCGGGCGATCGCGATGATCGACCGGCTGCCGGGCCCCGACGACGCGCTCCGCTGCGACCTGCTGCTCGACCTGGCCGAGGCGCAGGCCGCGGCGGGGATGAGCGCCGCGGCCCACGCCTCCCTGGAGGCCGCCGCGGAGATCGCCGAACGGTTCGGCGACGACAACCGGCTGGCCAGGGCGGTCCTGGGGTTCTCCGACCCGATCTCTTCCGCCATGTACGAGGAGATGACCGGCATCGCCCGGCTGGCCGAGCGCATCGACCGGGTCCTCGCCTCCGGCCTGGCCGGGGACTCGCCGTGGCGGGCGCGGCTGCTCGCCGCCGCCGCGCTGACCGGCTCCACCGTACGGCCCGTCGAGCGGAGCACGGAGATGGCGGAGGAGGCGGTGCGGATGGCCCGCCTCACCGGTGACGAACGGACCCTGTCCAGGACGCTGATCGCCCTGCAGATCCTGCTGCGCTCCGGCCACGACCACGGGCGCCGTGAGGCGGTCGCCCGCGAGATCGCGGAGATCGGCCGCCGCGGCGGGGACCTGGTCGTCGAGTGGATCGGCAGGGAGAACGAGTACGTCGAGCTGAACGCGAGCGGGGACAGTGGGGACACGGAGCGGGCCGTGGAGCTGCTCGCCTGGCTGCGGGAGACCGCGGAGCGGCTCAGGCTTCCCTCGATGATCAGCCTGGCCGCCTGGCAGACCGCGGTGCACGCCTACCTGTCCGGACGCTTCGACGACGCGCTCGCCGCGGCCGACGCCTCCGGTGCGGCCCACCCGGAGGGGGCGCTGGGGCGGGACGACGCGTCGTTGCGCCGGGAGATGTTCCGCTTCCTGGCCCTGCGGGCGGCGGACAAGGGCGATGGGCCGGATCGGCCGCACGAGGTGGGTGCGGGGCACGGGCCGGGCGGGGCTCACGAGGTGGGGAAGGGGCGCGACCGGGGCAGGGCGGACGAGGCGCTCGCGCTGGCCGACGCGATGCTCGCCCGGCGCCCCGGCCAGAAGCCCTGGCGCGTCCTGCGCTGCCTGGCCCTGATCGACCTGGGCCGCACGGCCGAGGCGCGCGACGCCTTCGCCGAGCTCTCCCGCGACGGGTTCGCGGAGATAGGTCCCGAGTTGTCCTACCGGTTCGTCCCCGACGCGGTGAGCGAGGTCTGCGCGGCGCTGGGCGACGAGGCGGCGGGGAAGATCCTGTACGGCAGGCTCGCCCCGCACGCGGGCCGTCTGCTGGGCTGGTCCCTGACCGACCTGTGCCTGGCCAGGCTCGCCCTGCTCGGCGGTGACGAGGATCAGGCGAAGGCCCACCTACGGGCGGCCGAGGCGTTCGCCGCCGGGGCGGGGACACGCGTCTACGAGCCCGCGATCCGCGCGCTGGGCGAGAGGCTCCGCTCGCCGTGACGTCTCGCGGTCCGCTCGCCGGGCCGGTACGTTTCGCCCGTGACGAGCGGGTTAGGTGATGAAGGTGCGAGGAGGTTCACGGCCGGGCAGAGATCACCGTCACAGGAATGGGAATGTGCGCATGGCCACGCGAACATGGGGCATATCTCTCCACCGCCGAAAGGCGGTGCGTTGACGTCCTCCCCACCGGCCGAGTCCGCTCATACTTTCGAGAGAAACCGCAGTACGGCGATGCGCCGTGTTCCCTCCCCCGCCTGAAGGCGGGGGTCACCACGCTCAAGAGGGACTGATGATCGAGATCTGGCCGGGTGACCCTTATCCTCTCGGGGCCACTTACGACGGCGCGGGAACCAACTTCGCGCTCTACACCGAGGCCGCCGAACGCGTCGAGCTGTGCCTGTTCGACGAGGAGAACAAGGAGACCAGGGTCACCCTCACCGAGTGTGAGGGCTTCGTCTGGCACGGATATCTGCCGGGCGTCGGCCCGGGACAGCGGTACGGCTACCGGGTGCACGGCCCGTACGACCCGCCGAGAGGGCAGCGGTGCAATCCCGCCAAGCTCCTCCTCGACCCGTACGCCAAGGCGGTCGAGGGGGATGTGAAATGGGACGAGGCGGTGTACGGCTACCGCTTCGGCGAGCCCGACAGCCGCAACGACGCCGACTCGGCCGACTTCGTGCCGCGCTCCATCGTGATCAACCCGTTCTTCGGGTGGGGGCACGACCGGCCGCCGAGCACCCCGTACCACGACACGGTGATCTACGAGGCGCACGTCAAGGGCCTGACGATCAACCACCCGAAGATCCCCGAGCGGATCCGCGGCACGTACGCCGCGATCGGCCACCCGGAGATCATCGATCACCTGACCGCGCTCGGGGTGACGGCGATCGAGCTCATGCCGGTGCACCAGTTCGTCACCGACCACGTTCTCGCGGAGCGGGGCCTGACGAACTACTGGGGCTACAACAGCATCGGGTTCTTCGCGCCGCACAACGCCTATTCGAGCACCGGGCAGCGCGGCGGGCAGGTGCTGGAGTTCAAGGCCATGGTCAAGGCCCTGCACGAGGCGAACATCGAGGTCATCCTCGACGTGGTCTACAACCACACGGCCGAGGGCAACCACCTGGGTCCGACGCTGAGCATGCGCGGCATCGACAACGCCGACTACTACCGCCTGGTCGACAACGACAAGCGGTACTACATGGACACCACGGGCACCGGCAACAGCCTGTTCATGCGCTCCCCGCACGTGCTTCAGATGATCATGGACTCGCTCCGCTACTGGGTGATCGAGATGCACGTGGACGGCTTCAGGTTCGACCTGGCCTCCACGCTCGCGCGTGAGCTGCACGAGGTCGACCGGCTGAGCGCCTTCTTCGACCTGGTCCAGCAGGACCCGGTGCTGTCGCAGGTCAAGCTGATCGCCGAGCCGTGGGACGTCGGGCCCGGCGGCTACCAGGTGGGCAACTTCCCCGCCAGGTGGACCGAGTGGAACGGCATGTACCGCGACACGATCCGCGACCTGTGGCGGGGCGAGCCCGCCGCGCTGCCCGAGTTCGCCTCCCGGCTGACCGGCTCCAGCGACCTCTACCAGGACGACAGCCGCCGCCCCGCCGCTTCCATCAACTTCGTCACCTGCCACGACGGGTTCAGCCTGCAGGACCTCGTCTCCTACAACCACAAGCACAACGAGGCCAACGGCGAGGACAACCGGGACGGCGCCGACGACAACCGCTCCTGGAACTGTGGTGAGGAGGGGCCCGCCTCGCTCGCGATCGAGTCCCTGCGCGAGCAGCAGAAACGCAACTTCCTGACCACGCTGTTCCTGTCCCAGGGTGTTCCGATGATCTCCCACGGTGACGAGTTGGGCCGCACCCAGCGGGGCAACAACAACGTGTACTGCCAGGACAACGAGCTGAGCTGGGTCGACTGGTCCGACATCAGGGAGAACTGGCTGCTGCTCGAGTTCACCCGGCGGCTCGCCAAGCTCCGCGCCGACCACCCGGTGTTCCGCCGGCGCCGGTTCTTCTACGGGCGGCCCGTACGCGGTTCCGAGGAGAACCTCAGCGACATCGCCTGGCTCACTCCGAGAGGGGAGAAGATGACCGACGCGGACTGGAACGTGGGGTACGCCAAGTCGCTCGCCGTCTTCCTGAACGGCGACGCCATCACCGAGCCGGACCGCCGGGGCCGGCAGATCGTCGACGACTCGTTCCTGCTGCTGTTCAACGCCCACCACGACGTCATCAAGTTCACGCTTCCGAAGGACTACGGCGAGATGTGGCTGACGGAGATCGACACGGCGATGCCGATCACGGTCGACACCCGGGTCTGCCGGGCCGGAGAGAGCGTGCCGGTGGTCGGCCGCTCGGTGAGGGTGCTGCGCCGTGTCTGAGCCGACGACCCAGCCGGTCCCCGAGCCCGTCCCTGAGCCCGCTCTGCCGCCGGATCCGCTGCCCGAGCCGGTGCCCGAGCCCGCTCTGCCGCCGGATCCGCTACCTGAGCCGATTCCCGGGCCCGGCCTGCCGCCGGACCCCCTGCCCGATGTCCGGCCCGGTTCGGTGCCGCCGCAGGTCGGCCATGACGAACTCCTCGCGGACGCCGCCCTCGGGACCGGCGGGGACGTGACCGACCCCTTCGAGCTCCCCGAGGAGGCGCCCGCGCCTCCACCGTCGCCCGGCTCGTACGAGGTTCCGGTCTCGACCTACCGCTTCCAGCTCACCCCCGACTTCGGGTTCGACAAGGTGGCCGAGCTCGCGCCGTACCTGCGTGATCTGGGAGTGAGCCACGTCTACCTGTCGCCGATCCTGCAGGCCGTGCCGGAGTCGCGGCACGGCTACGACGTGACCGACCACTCGCGCGTGCGCGAGGAGTTCGGCGGCGTCGAGGGCCTGCGGGAGCTGTCGGCGACCATGGCCCTGCACGGGATCGGCATCGTCGTCGACATCGTGCCCAACCACATGACGATCCCGGTGCCCGAGTCGGGCAACGCGCAGCTGTGGTCGGTGCTCAAGGACGGGCCGGGCTCGCCGTACGCGTCGTGGTTCGACATCGACTGGTCCGTCGAGGACGGTGAAGGTGACGGCGACGGCGGGGTCGGCAAGGTGAACATGCCGGTGCTCGGTGACGAGGGCGAGACGGTGGCCGACGGCGACGTGCTGCGCTACCACGACCACGAGTTCCCGCTGCCCGACACGTACTACCGGCTGGTCGACTGGCGGCGCGGCCCCGGCTACCGCCGGTTCTTCGACGTGTCCTCGCTGATCGGGGTGCGGGTCGAGGACCCCGAGGTGTTCGACGCCACGCACGCCGTCATCCTCTCGCTGGTGGAGGAGGGGGTGATCCAGGGGCTGCGGGTGGACCATCCCGACGGGCTCGCCGAGCCGCGCGGCTACCTGTCGCGGCTGCGCGAGAGGTCGGGTGTGTGGACCGTGGCGGAGAAGATCCTGGTCGGCTCCGAGCGGCTGCCCGCCGACTGGGAGTGCGACGGCACCACCGGCTACGAAACGCTCAACCGGATCACCGGCCTGTTCGTCGACCCGGCGGGCAGGGAGCCGCTGGTCGAGCTGTTCACCCGGCTGACCGGGGTCGGCGGCGACTACGCGGCGGTGGTCCGCGAGTCCAAGGCGGAGGTCCTGAACCTGTTCTTCGGCGCCGAGATCGACCGGCTGCACGCCGTCGTCGGCTCCGACCGTCAAACGCTGGTGGAGTTGCTCGCCGCGATGCCGGTCTACCGGGCCTACGCGGTGCCTGGGGAGCCGGTGCCCGAGGTCTCGGCGAGGATCGTCGAGGAGGCGGGGCGGGTCGCCGCCGGACGGCTGCCGGAGGGCGCCCCGGTGGCGGAGGTCGTCGAGCGGGTCCTGACCGGGCCCGCCGACGCGGTCACCCGCTTCCAGCAGACCTGCGGCCCCGTGATGGCCAAGGGGGTCGAGGACACCGCCCTGTACCGCTGGTACCCCCTGTCCTGCCTGAACGAGGTGGGCGGCGAGCCCGACCGCTTCGGCGGGTCCCTCGAGGAGTTCCACGCGTTCTGCCGGGAGATGTCACCGGGCACGATGACGACGCTCTCCACGCACGACACCAAGCGTTCCGAGGACGTACGGGCCAGGCTCGCCGTGCTGTCGGAGATGCCGGAGGAGTGGGCGGCCGCGGTCGGCGAGTGGTCGTCGAAGGTCTCCTTCGACCCGGCCCTCGACTACCTGGCCTGGCAGAACCTGATGGCCTCCTGGCCGATCGGGCCCGACAGGTTCTTCGACTACCTGTTCAAGGCGGCCCGCGAGGCCAAGACCTCGATCTCCTGGGCCACCCCCGACCCGGCCTACGAGCGCGGCATCCGCGATTTCGTCGGCCGGGCCGTCGAGGAGTGCGGCGCCTCGGTCGCGGAGTTCGCCGCGAGGATCGAGCCGTACGCCAGGTCCAATTCGCTCGGCCAGAAGATCGTCCAGCTCATGCTGCCGGGCGTGCCCGACGTGTACTGGGGCAACGAGATCACCGACTTCTCCCTGGTCGACCCGGACAACCGGCGCCCGGTCGACTTCCAGCTGCGCCGCCGGATGCTCTCGGCGGCCCAGGCCCACGCGAGCCAGGAACACCCGGACGAGCCGCACCCGAGCCCCGCCGCCACGGCCGCCCTCAGCTGGGACGAGGCCAAACTGGCGATCACCGCCCGTGCCCTGGACCTGCGCCGGAGGCTGGACCCCGAGGCGCCGTACGTCCCGATCGAGGCCGGGGAGCACGCGATCGCCTTCGCGAGGGGGGAGCGGGCCGTGACGGTGGCCACCCGGCTGCCCGTCGGCCTGGAGCGGCGCGGCGGGTGGGGGAGCACCACGCTCACCCTGCCGCATGGCACCTGGCGGGACCTGCTGTCGGGTACCGAGTACACCGGCCGGATCCCGCTCGCCCACCTGCTCTCCGTTCACCCTGTCGCGCTTCTGGAAAGGGTCTGACCGATGTTCGAGGTATGGGCGCCGTCGGCGACGGCGGTTGACGTGGAGATCGGCGAGGTCCGCTACCCGATGTCGTCGGCGGGCGGCGGCTGGTGGGCGGTGGAGGTCCCCGGCGCGGGGCACGGCACCGACTACCGGTTCCGGCTGGACGGGGGCGAGGCGCTGCCGGACCCCAGGACGAGGTGGCAGCCCGAGGGGATCTTCGGGCCGAGCCGGGTCTACGACCACGGCCGCTTCGAGTGGGGCGACGCGCTGTGGCGGGGGCGTGACCTGCCGGGCGCGGTCATCTACGAGCTGCACATCGGCACCTTCACCCCCGAGGGCACCTTCGACGCGGCGATCGGCAGGCTGGAGCACCTGGCGGAGCTCGGCGTCGACTTCGTGGAGATCATGCCGGTGCCGCCGGTGCCCGGCGGACGCAACTGGGGTTACGACGGCGTGGACCTGTGGGCCGTCACCGAGACCTACGGCGGCCCCGACGGGCTCAAGCGTTTCGTGGACGCCTGCCACCGGCGCGGGCTCGGCGTGATCCTCGACGTCGTCTACAACCACCTCGGCCCCTCTGGCAACTTCCTCGCCCCCTTCGGCCCGTACTTCCACTCCAGTGCCTCCTCCTTCTGGGGGCAGGCCGTGAACCTCGACGGCCCGGGCTCCGACGAGGTGCGCGCCTACTTCGTCGGCAACGCGCTGCAGTGGCTGCGCGACTACCACATCGACGGCCTGCGGCTGGACGCCGTGCACGCCCTGCACGACAACCGGGCCGTGCACCTGCTGGAGGAGATCGCCGTCGAGGCGGAGGCGCTGTCGGCGGCGGTGGGCAGGCCGCTCACCCTCATCGCCGAGTCCGACCTCAACGACCCCCGGCTGATGACCCCCCGCGAGGCCGGGGGGTTCGGCCTCGCGGCGGCCTGGAACGACGACGTCCACCACGCCCTGCACGTGGCGGTGACCGGTGAGCGGCACGGCTACTACGACGACTTCCACGGCGCGCTGCCCAAGGTGCTGGCTCGCGCCTACTACCACGACGGGACCTACTCCTCCTTCAGGGGGCGCTCGCACGGCCGCCCGGCGTCCCACGTGCCCGGCTACCGCTTCGTCTGTTGCGCGCAGAACCACGACCAGATCGGCAACCGGGCCGAGGGCGACCGGATGGCGCCCGAGGCGCTGCGGCTCGCCGCGGGACTCCTGCTGACCTCGCCGTTCACGCCCATGCTGTTCATGGGGGAGGAGTGGGGGACGCGATCGCCGTTCCTGTTCTTCACCGACCATGTCGAGCCGCAGCTGCGCGAGGGCGAGGGGGATCGGCGGCGGCGGGAGTTCGTCGGCTTCGGTTACGACGACTGGGCGGACAAGGCCCCCGATCCCGGTGAGGAGATGACGTTCCTGCGCTCCAAGCTCGACTGGAGCGAGCTGGACGACGACGCCCACCGGGCACACCTCGACTGGTACCGGGCGCTGATCGCGCTGCGTCGCGCTCACCCGGAGCTGACGGACCCGAGGCTGGACCGGGTGCGCGTCGATCACGGCGAGTCCTGGCTGGTCGTGCACCGGGGAGGGCTCAGGGTGGCGGCGAACCTCGGCCCGGTCGCGCTCACGGTGAGGCTCGGGACGGGCAGGGCCGCACCCGGTCACATCCTGCTCGCCTCCGGCCCGTCGGCGACCGTGGAGGGGGAGGAGCTCTTCCTGCCTCCCCGATCCCTCGCGATCGTGCGGCTGGATCCGGTGCTCTGACCGGCCGGTGATCCCCTGATCCGCCTGACCGTCGGGCCGTCGCGTCGGCGGTGACGGTCAGGCGGCCACGTGGTTACGCAGCCGGAGGTCCTCCGGGTACGGGGAGAAGTAGGTCTGGTCCCGTACGTAGTCGGCGGCGAGGCTCTGGGCGTGGTGGCGGATCAGGGTCGCCGGGACGCTCAGCGCCACCTGCCCGGCCCGGTAGGAGGCGATGATCTCCGCCAGGTCGGCCCGGCGTGCCGGGTCGAGCGCGTCGCCCACCATTCCCACGCAGTGCTGCAGGACGTTGACGTGCCGGCCGATGCTCGCCTTGGTGGCGAACGCCGTGTCGAACACCCGGGTGTAGTCGGAGGCCAGCTCCTCACGGGGCCGCGTGCCCGCGCCGGCCACCAGCCGGCCCGCCTCCCTGAAGGCGACGGGGTCGTGGGCGAGTAGCTGCATCTTGTGCCGGGCGTGGAAGGACACCAGGTCGCGAGGGCGCCAGTCGCTCTCCAGCAGGGCGCGGAGCCGGGCGCGGGCGAAGATCCGTTCCACGAAGTTCTCGCGGAGCAGCGCGTCGTTGAGCCGTCCCTCGTCCTCGACGGGCAGCAGTGGATAGGCGTCGAGGACCACGCCCGCGAACACCCCCCTGCCCTTGCGGCCCACGGTCGTGCCACCCGCGTGGACGGGGATGCCGTGCACCCCGCAGCTGGGGCTCTTGGACTTGAGGATGTAGCCGTCCACCTCCAGCAGGGCGGGAACCCGCTGGGCGGCGAGGGCGGTCATCCTGTCGGTGAGGTCCACCCGGCTCTTCCTGGTGACCAGCCGCGTGCCCTCCGGTGAGCGCTCCAGGCGCAGCGTCTCGCGCGGGCTGCCGAGGCCGATCTCCATCTCCGGGCAGATGTGCACCCACTCGACGTGCTTGTCCAGTTCGTTGTTGAGGAACCGGTTGCGGCTGTGTCCGCCGTCGAACCGGACCGGCTCGCCCATCAGGCAACTGGACACCGCGACCCTCGGCCTGACGGCCCGCCGGCCCACCTCGCCGGTTCCATTCATCTCGTCCATCTCGCCCACCTTGTCCATCTCGTCCATCGCGCTCGAACCGCTCGCGCCACGCACGGCGGACACTTTCTCCCGGTGTGGTACGGCGTCCCGGTCGCGCGTCGTGGCGGTGCCGAGGATGCCGGACAGGCGGCGCAGACCGCGTGCCGTACGGGCCTTGATCGTGCCGAGTGGGATGCTCAGCTTCTCGGAGATCTCCCGCTGGGTCAGGTCGTCGTAGTAGGCCAGCTCGATCGCCTGGCGCTGCGGCTCGGGCAGCCTGGCGAGTGCCCGTCGCACCTGGTCGCGCTCCGCCAGCTGCTCGCCGTCGTCCCGGCCGTCGTCGCCGACGGGGTCCGCGATCACATCCAGCGGCACCGTTTGGAAGGTGCGTACCCGCAGCTGGTCGACCGCGCGCTTGTGGGCGATCCCGAGCATCCAGGCGGGGAGGCTGCGTTCCGGGTCGAAGCGGTGCCGGGAACGCCAGACCTCCGCGAACACGACCTGCTGAAGATCCTCCACATCCTGTGGCCGAACGAATCGCCGCAGGTAGGAGCGGATGAGGGGCCCGTGGGTGCGGAGGCACTCGGTCAGGGCCGCCTCGTCGCCCTCGGCGAACCGGGTGTTCAGGTGGTCTGTCATGATGCCCCCCTTGCCTCAATAACCTACTCAAAACTTATTCATAGCCGCTCGACGGCGGTGATCGCAAGTGGGGGCAGGGAGATATCCGCAGGTCCGGCGGGTCCGGCGGGGAGTTCGGTGAGGAGAGGACGACACCACGCGACCGGGAGCGAAGAAGGCGGGACGTTTCCGAAAGGTGGCCCCGCGTGACAGGAGGAGGCGACGCGGGACGGTCAGGAGAGGGCGGGCCGAGGGAGCCGAGGGCGGAGGACGGCGTGCCGGGAAGGGGTCAGGCGAGGGCCGCGGTGGTGACGCGGGTGAGGGCGTCCTGGAACGACGTGACCCGGGGGACGGACGCGGGCAGGCTGTCCCACCAGCCGGGGCCGCCGGCGACGATCAGGCTCGACGGGCGGAGCGTGGGCAGAGAGGCGAGGGGGGCGGGGTCGCCGGTCTCGAGCTGCTGGGACCAGACGAAGACCACCGAGGGACGCAGCCGCCGCATCGCGTCCGCCAGCGCCGGGTACGGGGTCCTGGCGCCCAGCACCCTGGTCTCCACGCGGTGGTCGGTGGTGAGCGCCGCGGCGAGCGCGTAGAGCGGCAGGCTGTGCAGGTCGTTCTCGGCGCAGGCGAGCAGGACGGGGCGGTCACCCGCCGGCCGGGCGGGGCGCTCGGTGAGGGCGATCAGCGCGGCGAGCAGCCGGTCGGAGAACAGGTGCTCGATCTCGATGCTCGCCCCGTTCTCCAGCTGGCGCCTGCAGATCGTCTCGAAGACCGGCAGGGCCAGGCACTCCCAGGTCCACCGCACGCCGTGTCTGGCCAGCGCCGCGCCGATCCACTCCTGGACGGCCCCGCTGTCCAGCGTCATCGCCGCCCGCGTCAGCATCGCCACCGTCGGCACGCTCGGCGGCCGCGCCGCAGGGAGGGACGGGATCTTTTCGCGGGCGGGCCGCCCGGACTCCCGCTCCGCCGGAGGCGGTGGAACGGTCTCGATCTTCAGGACCTCCCGTGCCGCGTCGGAGGCGGGCACCCCGCTCCTGATGAGCCGGTTCATCTCCTCCAGGCGCCACAGGTCGCGGGCGTCGTAACGACGGTGCCCCCCCGGGCTCCGGCGGCTCGGACCCACGCCGTAGCGTAGGTTCCAGGTCCGCAGTGTGGGGGCGGGTACTCCAAGGCGTCGAGCTACGGCCCCGATGCCGTAGCTCGGTTCCTCTACGGTCGCCACCTGACGCTGCTCATCCATCCCGTCCCATTTTAGGCCTGCTACCTGTCGTACCAGCCTGACAGGCGGCGCGAGCGGTCGCTCCATGAACACCTATTCGATTTCCGGGCCCCTGGTGGATGCAACCAGCGGAGTGTGACCGGGCGAAAGGAAATCGTGACCGATACTGTGATCGTTTTGTTCAGCCGCGATCTCCGGGTGCACGACCACCCGGCGCTCGCCGCGGCGTGCGAGCACGCACGTCATGTCGTCCCCCTCTTCGTCGCGGATCCCTCCGTGCCCGGGGGCGACCGCCGGGGATTTCTCGCCGAGTGCCTCGCCGACCTGCGCGAGTCGCTCCGTGAGCGGGGTGGTGAGCTGATCGTGCGCCGCGGTGATCCGATCGCCGAGACGATGCGCCTGGCGCGGGAGACGGGGGCACGGGCCGTCCACGTCAGCATGGACGTCAGCACCCTCGCGCGACGCAGGCAGCGGCGCCTGGCCGAGGAGTGCGAGCGCGCCAGGACGGCGTTCCACATGTTCCCCGGTCTGACGATCGTGCCCCCCGACGCGCTCAGGCCGTCGGGCGGAGGCGACCACTACCGGGTCTTCACGCCCTACTGGCGGGCCTGGGCCCGGCAGCCGCGCAGGGAGGTGCTCAAGGCCCCCGGTGTGGTGCGCGTTCCCGACGGCGTGTGGGCCGGGAGGCCGCCCGAGCCGGGGCGCGCGTCGCGCGAGCTGTTCAGGGGCGGTGAGACGGTCGGGCGCCGGAGGATGAGGCAGTGGCTGAAGCACTGCGTGGACGACTACGCCGACGGCCACGACGACATGGCCGGTAACCGCACCTCCAGGCTCAGCCCCTACCTGCGCTTTGGCTGCGTCTCGCCGCTGGAGCTGGAGGCGCTCGCGAGGGAGGTGGGAGGCGTGGGAGAGGGCGAAGGCGGGGGTGCCGAGGAGTTCGTCAGGCAGCTGTGCTGGCGTGACTTCTTCTACCAGGTGACGCGGGCCTTCCCGCGCATCAACCGCGACGACTACCGGCCGCGCGGGCACGAGTGGCGCGACGACGACCATGCGGCGCAGGCGTGGAAGGAGGGCATGACCGGGGTCCCGATCGTGGACGCGGGGATGCGGCAGTTGCTCAGCGAGGGATGGATGCACAACCGGGCCCGCATGATCGTGGGCTCGTTCCTCGTCCGGCGGCTCGGCGTCGACTGGCGCGTCGGCGCCGACCACTTCTTCGATCTGCTGCTCGACGGCGATGTCGCCAACAACTACGGCAACTGGCAGTGGGTCGCCGGGACGGGCAACGACACCCGGCCCAACCGGCCCGTCAACCACATCCGGCAGGCCAAAAGGTACGACCCGGAGGGCGAGTACGTCCGCCGTCACGTCCCCGAGCTCGGCACCGTGCCCACGAGGATGATCCACGAGCCCTGGAGGCTCCCCTCGGGTGTCCCGGGCTATCCGGCGCCCCTGGTGGCCATGGACTGAGCCGGCCGGGTCGTCGCCCGCCGAGGCGCGAGCCCTCGCGACGGAGCCTCACGATGAGAAGCCCCGGCGGCAGTGGGCTTTCCCGGCCGAGGCGCCTGGCCGGGAAAGCCCACCACCGCCGGGGTGGCGGGGTCGTTCTCAGTGCTTGTGGTCGTGACCCGCGTGGTCGTGGTCTGCGTCCTCGTCGTCGTCCTCGTCCGAGGGGCCGTCGGAGGGCTCGACGCCCAGCACGGCCTCGCGGGGCTCGATCTGGTCGACGTGCTCGATCAGCCCAAGGACGTGGTCCGGCTCGATCAGCCACTGCAGTGCGGTGGCGCCGGTGTCGTCGGCCGAGACCAGCTCGGCCTGCTCCTTGCGCTCGTCGTCGTCCAGGTCGGCGTCAGGGTGGCTGATCTCCTTCAGCGCGGCGGCCTGCAGGGCGGCGATGTCCTGCACCTCCACGGTCAGCTCAACGGTCAGACGCAGGTAGCGTTCGGTGCCCGATACATCACTCATGGTGTGAATCCTAGTGCCTGGGTGGGGTGGGCCGGCCTAAGGGAGTTTCCACTCCACGGGGGCGGTGCCCTGCTTCTCGAGAAGTTCGTTCGTCTTGCTGAACGGGCGGGAGCCGAAGAAGCCGCTGCGGGCCGACAGGGGACTGGGGTGCGCCGACTCGATGGCCGGGACGGAGCCGAGCATCGGGCGCAGGTTGCGGGCGTCGCGTCCCCACAGGATCGCCACCATCGGCTTGTCGCGGGCGACGAGGGCCTTGATGGCCTGCTCGGTGACCTCCTCCCAGCCCTTGCCCCGGTGTGAGGCGGGCTTGCCCGGCATGACGGTGAGCACCCTGTTGAGCAGGAGTACGCCCTGCTCGGTCCAGGGGGTGAGGTCGCCGTTGCTCGGCATCGGCAGCCCGAGGTCCTCGGTGAGCTCCTTGTAGATGTTGCGCAGGCTGCCCGGGATCGGGCGCACGTCCGCGGCGACGGAGAAGCTCAGGCCGATCGGGTGACCCGGCGTGGGGTACGGGTCCTGGCCCACGATCAGCACTTTGACCTGGTCAAACGGCTGTTGGAAGGCGCGGAGCACATTGGCGCCCGAGGGGAGGTACTGCCTGCCTTCCGCCACCTCCCTCCGGAGGAACTCGCCCATCTCGGCGATCTTCTCGGCGACGGGTTCGAGGGCCTCGGCCCACCCGGCTTCCACGACTTCGTTCAAGGGACGTGCGGCCATGTGCAGGACCCTATCGAGGTTTTAGGCCCGGTACGGCGCGTGCTGGGAATCAGCGCGTGCCGCACCGGGCCTGCCCCTGTTAACTATTTCACCGAGCCAGCCATCATCCCCTGGACGAAATACCGCTGGAAGGCGAAAAAGAGGATCAACGGGATAATCAGCGACAGGAAAGCACCCGGCGCAAGAATGTCCACGTTGGTCCCGAATTGCCGCATTTGGGACTGTAGGGCCTTGGTCATCGGCTGGTTCTCGGTGTTGGCGAAGACCAGCGAGACGAGCAGGTCGTTCCAGACCCAGAGGAACTGGAAGATGCCGAGCGAGGCGACCGCCGGTTTGGCCAGCGGGAACACCACGGTCGAGAAGATCTTCCATTCCCCGGCGCCGTCCATCCGCGCCGCCTCCAGCAGCGAGCGTGAGATGCCCGCGAAGAAGTTGCGGAGCAGGAAGATGGCGAAGGGGAGGCCGAAGGCGACGTGGAAGAGCACCACGCTCGCGATGGAGCCGAAGATCCCGGCCGAGCCGTACAGTTTCGCGATCGGGATCAGCGCGATCTGGGTCGGCACCACCAGCAGGCCGACCACCACCAGGAACAGCGCGTCCCTGCCGGGAAACTCCATCCAGGCGAACGCGTACGCCGCCATGGCGGCGATGCCGATCACCAGGATGGTCGAGGGCACCGTGATGAACACGGTGTTCCAGAACGACGCGGTGAACCCGGTGGCGAGCAGGTTGGAGTAGTTCTCCAGGGTCAGCTCGGCCGGCTTGGTGAGGATCGTCCACCAGCCGCTGGAGTTGTTGGCCGCCTCCTCGCGGATCGAGACCACGAACAGGCCCAGGGTGGGAACCAGCCAGAACAGGCCGACCAGCACCAGTACCGCCTGGACCAGGCCGTTGCCCAGCCGGTCCACGATCCTGCCGAGGACGCCGCGAGGTGGGGTGCCAAGGGTGGAGGTCGTCACTGGTTGTCCCTCCTGAACCGGCGGATGTTGAGAATCATGAAGGGAAGGACGAGGAGCAGCAGGAAGATGGCGAGCGCGCTGCCGAGCCCCTGGTTGCTGCCTCCGCCGAACGAGACCCGCCACATCTCCAGCGCGATCACATTGGCCTGCGGCTGCACCGATCCCGGTGCTATGACGAAGACCAGGTCGAAGACCTTCAGGGTATTAATGATCATCGTGACGAACACGACGAGCAGTACCGGGGAGAGCAGCGGAACGGTGATCTTGCGGAACACCTGCCATTCGGTGGCCCCGTCGATGCGGGCCGCCTCCAGCGCGTCGCGCGGGATGGCCGCGAGCCCTGCCGCGATCAGTACCATCGCGAATCCGGCCCATACCCAGACGAACGCGCCGATGATCGCCGGAGTGATCAGTGTCGGGCCCAGCCAGGGGATCCCGCCGAACGCCGCCTCGAAGTTCGACTGCGGCAGTCGCACCTGGTAGTCGCCCGGAGCGAGCCCGGTGAAGCGGAAGGTGCCGTCGGCCCCGCTGGTGGCGGTGGCCTTGACGGCGCCGTCCTGCACCGCCTCGACCGTCATCCCGGCCAGGGCCTTCTCGGTGCCGTCCACCTCGTTGGCCGCGCCGCCACCACCCTGGGTGAAGTCGACCCAGACGGTCCCCGCCAGCTCGCCGGGACCCGGCTGGACCGCCTTCGCCGTGGAGGCCGAGGCGAGGGTGTCGGGCTTCACGCCCACGAGCGGCAGGAGCACCGCCTGCCCCGGCTGCGCGGGCTGCTTGGTGACCACCCCGCCGCCCTGTTCCGCGGTGACGGGGGACTGGTCGTTCTCCCTGGGGCGGGCGTCCGGGTAGCCGTTGCCGGAGCCGAAGAGACCGGTCACCGAGGTGATCACCGCGTTGGCCACACCCCGGTCGGGGGCCTGCTCGTAGACGAGGCGGAAGATGACGCCGGAGGCCATCAGGGAGACGGCCATCGGCATGAACACGACCAGCTTGAACGCGGTGGCCCAGCGGATCCGCTCGGTCAGCACCGCGAAGACGAGGCCGATCACGGTGACCAGGGCGGGAGCCACCGCGACCCAGATCAGGTTGTTCCTGATCGTGGTCAGGGTGGAGGAGTCGCTGAAGATCGTCGCGTAGTTCTCCGCCCCGACGAAGGTGCTGCCGCCGGCGTCGTAGAGGCTACGGAAGATCGAGTAGATGATCGGGTAGATCACCATCACGCCGAGTACGAGCGCGCCCGGCAGCAGGAACCAGATCGCCATCCTCGGCGGCGGCCCCAGCCGGGTGGCCCCGGCGGGCACCTTCGCGGGCGTGGCCGCCGGGGCGGCCGCCCCCGCCGTGGCGAGCTCCGGCTCGGCGGCCGGTGCGGCCGGGTCGTCCGACCTGACGTCGGCGAGGGCCGGGTGACCGTCCCCGCCGTCCGTCTTCTCCGAGGTCTCCGAGGTCTCCGGGGTCTCAGGGGTCCCGGAGGTCTTCGAGGGCTCGTCGGCGGACGGGGTGGCGTCAGAGGTGTGGGGGGAGCCGGCGCCTCGCGCCGGCCGCTGGGTGTCGTCAGGTCCGGAGGAGGGACCGCGGGCGGCGTCGTCGTCGCCGCCACGCGAACCCTGCGGGCCGTCTAACCGGTCGGTCACGGCCTTACTCCCCTACTTCCAGGCCTTCTTGGCCTCGGCCTCAAGCTTGTCCTGGATGCCCTTGATGTCCGAGGGGGTGCGCACGAAGTCCTGCAGGTACTTCCACAGGGCCTTGCCGTCGGTGCCACCGAAGGCGCTGGGCGCGAGGTCGGACATGTCGTAGCGGACCGTGTCACCGGCGGCGATGATCGTCTCGGCGAGCTTCTTGGTCATGTCGTCCGGGTAGTTGTCCGGCGAGACGTTGCGGTTGGGAGAGAGGTAGCCGGGAAGCTTCGCCCAGACCTCGCCGCCCTCCTTGGAGGCGAGGAACTCCAGCAGCGCCATCGAGCCCTCGGACTCCTTCAGCGCCACCGCGATGTCGCCGCCCAGCACGACCGGCTCGGTGTCGCCGACCTTGGGGAACGGGAAGTACTTGGCCTCCTCGCCGAGCTTCGCGCCCGACTGCTCGGCCGTGACGCCCACGAAGTCCGCCTCGATGACCATCGCCGACTTGTCCTGGCCGTAGACCTGGGTCACGCAGGTCGGGAAGTCGGTCTGCAGGGCGCCGGCGGAGCCGCCGAGCAGGAACTCCTTCTTGCCGACGAGCTGCGCGATCTTCTCCAGCGCGGTGGTCACGCTGGGGTCGGTCCACGGGATCTCGTGCTTGGAGAGCTTGGTGTAGTTCTCCGGGCCCGCGGAGGACAGGTAGACGTTCTCGAACAGGTCGGTCAGGGTCCAGCCGGAGGCGCCGCAGAGGGAGAACGGCGGGGTGCCCGAGTCGGCGATCGTCTGGGCGGCCTTGATCAGGTCGTCCCAGGTGGCGGGGGGCGTCACACCGGCGTCCTGGAAGGCCTGGTCGCGATACCAGATGAGCGACTTGTGGGCCGCCTTCACCAGCACGCCGTAGGCCTGGCCGTCGGCGGAGCCGAGCTCCTTCCAGTACGGGGTGTAGTTGTCGTCGATCTGCTTCTGGACCTCGGCGGTGAGCGGCTTGAGCGCCTTCTGGTCCGCGTACTGCTGGACCAGGCCGGGCTGGGGCAGGATCGCGACGTCCGGCGGGTTGCCGCCCTCGATGCGCGGCCCAAGGTAGGCGCCGGTGTCCTCACCGGTGGAGGCATAGGTGACCTTGGCGCCGGTCTTCTCCTCGAACGCCTTGAGCACCTGCTCGAAGTTGGTCTGCTCGGCGCCGGTCCACTTGGCGGCGACCTCGACGGTCACCCCTTCGAGGTTCTTGGCGGCCGGGGCCGACGCGGGCGCGCTGTCACTCGTGGCCGGTGCGGGGGCGGCCGATTCGCCGCCGCCGCACGCGGCGAGTGCCAGGGCGAGTCCCGCCGTCGTCACCGCTGCGATGGTTTTGCGCATACTGAACAGACCTCCTGAGACATTGAGGCTTGAAATCGGGATATGTAGGACGAACAACCAGCCGAAATGGGGATGACGGCTTCTGCCGGGGGATGCCCCGGCCTCATTGGGCCCGGATTATCTCTTCGAGTTGGCCCTTCATGGAGGAGACGACGTCGTCGCCGTCGCCGTCCTTCGCGAAAGGCGGTGTGAGGGCGTTGGAGACCGCGCTGGCGATCACCAGGCTCACCTGGTTGTAGTTGGCGCCGGCGGGCCTGGGCCGAGCGGAGAGAATGCTCTGCTTCAGGACCGGCAGGTAGGGAAAACGCCTGATCAGATCGGGATCGTCGTACAGTTCGGCCCACACGGGCGGGAACGAGCCGTCGGCGAGCACCCGCCGCTGGTTCTCAAGGCCGGTGAAGTAGCGGATGAACTCGGTGGCCGACTTCTGCCGCTTGGAGAAGGCGCTCACCGCGAGGTTGTAGCCGCCGAGCGAACCGGTGCCGGGGCCGTCGAGACCGGGCAGCCGGGTCACCCCGAACTTGCCGGCGACCGCCGAGGTGGTGGCCGGTCCGTAGGCGTGCGGCCAGTTGCGGGCGAAGGCGAGCCGTCCCTCCTCGAAGGCGAGCTGCGCCTCGTCCTCCTTGTAGGAGAGCGACTCCTCCGGGATCCAACCCTCCCGGAACCCGTCCATCAGGAAGTCAAGGCCGGCCTTCGCCTTGGCCACGTCCATGGTCACCTTGGTGCCGTCCAGGCTGAGAATCTGCCCGCCCGCCGACTGCACGGCCTCGGTGAAGTTGACGGTCAGGCCCTCGTAGGCCAGGAACTGCCCCGCGTAGCCGCCGATGCCGTACTTGTCGTGCAGGGCGCGCGCCTGGGTGCGCAACTCCTGCCAGGTCCTCGGCGGCTTGAAGCCCTCCTTGGCCAGCAGGTCCCTGCGGTAGTAGAGGAGGCCGGCGTTGCTGGTGTAGGGAACCGCCCAGAGCTTTCCCCGGTAGACCGCCGTGTCGACGACCGGCGGCAGGAACCGGTCGAGCGGGAACATCGTGCGCTCCAGCGGCAGGATCCAGCCGGCCTCGGCGAACTCGGCGGTCCAGATCACGTCCAATCCGATCACGTCGTATCGGTCGCTTTTGGCCTGGAGGTTGGCGACCATCTGCGCCCGCTGCTCGTCGGCGGCCTCGGGGAGTTCGAGCAGGGTCGCCCGCTCCCCGGGGTGGGCCTGGTTCCAGCGGTCGAGCAGTGGCTGCAGGTAGGCGGTCGCGGGGCGTCCGATCACCAGGGTGAACGGACCGGTCCCGCCGAACCGCTCATCCTCCTGGGCACCGGCCGCCGAACATCCCGCCAACCCCGCCACGAGAAGCACGGCGAGCGCGACGGGGATGAGTCGGCGCACCATGACCTCCCGATTTCCAGTTGGTTACATACGTGTTAGGTAGATGCATGCATGTTATGCATAGCGGTATCATCACCGTCAACGGATAACCCCGTAACGCTCACGTAACGAGCTCTCCGAGGAGGTGGGGCGTGCGGCTGACGCTGCTGGCGCTCCTCGCGAAGGAACCTGCCCACGGCTACGAGCTCAAACAGGCACTTGAACAGATCTTCGGCAGCGCCTACCCTTCACCGAACATCGGGCAGATCTACGTCACGCTCGGCCGTCTGGAGAAGGACGGTCTGGTGCGCGCCGTGGACGTCGAGCAGTCCAACCGGCCGAACAAGAAGGTCTACTACCTGACGGCCGCCGGCCGCGAGATCCTCGACACGTGGGTGGACGAGCCCACCGAGGGCCCCAGGGTCCGGGACGAGTTCTTCATGAAGCTCGTGCTGGCCCCGATGACCGGCATCGCCGACAGAATGGCGATGATCAATCGCCAGCGCCGTCACTACCTCGGACTCATGCGTGACCTCAACGAACTCGCCGAGCGGACCGACCCGGAGAACCAGGTCGCGCTCCTGCTGGTCGAGGGGGCCATGCTGCACCTCCAGGCCGACCTCGACTGGCTCGAACGCTGCCAGGAGGAGCTGAGTTGACCTCTCCCGTGGTTCCCGTGGTCGAAACCGTCAACCTCGTCAAGATCTACCAGGACGGCGGGGTGCCGGTGCCCGCGGTGCGAGGGGTCGACCTGCGGGTGAGCCCGGGGGAGTTCGTGGCGGTCATGGGCCCCTCCGGCTCGGGAAAGTCCACGCTGGTCCACATGATCGGTGGTCTTGAGGCGAGGACCAGCGGCGAGATCTGGCTCGACGGGCAGCGGGCCGACACGCTCAGCGAGAGCGCCTGGGCGCTGCTTCGCCGCCGGAGGATCGGTTTCGTCTTCCAGTTCTTCAATCTCGTCGCCAACATGACCGTGGCCGACAACGTCGAGCTGCCCGCGCTGCTGGCGGGGGCCTCCACGCGCGAGGCCCGCCGCCGCCGCGAATACCTCCTCGGCGAGCTCGGCCTCACCGCCCGCGCCGACGCCGCCCCCTCGCAGCTCGCCGGGGGCGAGCAGCAGCGGGTCGCGCTCGCCCGCGCGCTGGCCAACGAGCCGAGCCTGCTGCTCGCGGACGAGCCCACCGGCAACCTCGACAGCCGCAACACCCGCGACGTCCTGCGCCTGATCGGCGAGGTCCACCGCGAGGGCCAGGCCATCATCCTGGTCACCCACGACGCCAGGGTCGCCAGCCTGGCCGACCGGGTGGTCTCCCTCCTGGACGGCCAGGTCGTCGACGACGGGGGCGCCGGGCTGGTCCGCCGCCGCCCCAAGGGCAGTGCCGGCGACGTCGTCGAGCTGAGAGGCTGACGGTGCGCCTTCTGCCCTCCCCGTCCGAGGGGCCGCTCCGTCCCGTGCTCCCCAGGCTCTTCCGGGTCGGTGACGTCGTCGCTCGCGGCATCACGGGTTCGCCTCCGCCGGTGCCTTCGGGGCTCGCCGGTCCGACGGCCCCGCGGGCTCCGGGGGCCCCGCGGGTTTCGCGAATCATGCGAAAGGCATCGCGGTGAGCACCGTCCGCGCCTCCGTGAGGTGGATCCGCGCCGACATCAGGGCCCGCAGGGGCCAGGCGCTGCTCACGCTGCTCGCCGTCGCCGGGATCGTCACGGCGCTGATCACCTCCGCGACCCTCCTGGAGGACGGCACCAACCCGTGGCGGGGGCTGTTCGCCGAGTCCAGGGGCGCGCACGTGTGGATACACACCAAGGACGCCCCCGACCCGGCCGCGCTGTCGAGGCTGCCCGGCGTGGTCCAGGTCGCGGGCCCCTACCGGTCGGCTCCGGTCACCCTCACGCTGGACGGCAAAAGGTCGCCGGTGGCGCTGCGGGAGATGTCCGCGACGCCGCCCCGGGTCGCCGCCCCGCTGATCCGCGAGGGGCGCCCGCTGCGCTCCGGCGACACCGACGGCGTGGTCGTCGAGCGCTCCTTCGCCAAAGCGCTCGGCCTGAGGGTGGGCGGAGCCTTCCCGGTGACCGCGCTCAACGGCGCCACCCACCCGCTCATCGTGGTCGGCCTGGCCGACACCGCCGACCAGGGGTTCTACCCCGAGTGGACGCCCGGCCTCGCCTGGACGCTCGCGCCCGTGCTGGCCAGGGTCGAGCCCGCGCTGGGGCGCAGCGAGTCGGTCACCGGGCTGCGCCTGGCCGACGGGGAGGCCACGCTGCCCGCCGTCCACGGCGCCGTCACCCTCCTGGACGAGCAGATCCAGCGGATGTCCACCTGGCGTGAGGTCCGCGCCTCGATGGAGCTGGACAACCGGTTGCTCGGCCTGCTGCTCGCGCTGTTCGGAATCACCGGGCTGGTGGCCGCCGCGCTCGCCATCGCCAACGCGGTGGGCGGCCGGGTGCTGAGCCAGACGCGCGACATCGCCACCCTCAAGTCCCTCGGCTACACCCGGGGCCAGGTGTTCGGCGTGCTCATGGCCGAGCACGGCGCGCTCGGGCTGCTCGGCATCGCCCTCGGACTGGTCTGCGGGCAGATCGCGGCCTCGTTCGTCCTGGACGGGGTGCCGATACTTCCGCTCTCCCCGGTCCCGCTGCTCGCCATCACCGGCGGCACCGCCGCCGTGGTCCTGATCGCGGTGGCACTGCCCGCCTGGCGGGGCGGCCGTACCCCTCCCGTCCCCGCGGCGCCCGTCGCGCCGCCCAGGAGGCACCTGTCCCGGCTGGCGCGCCTGGCGCTCCTCGTACGGCTGCCTCCCGCCCTGGTTCTGGGCACCCGGGACGCCTTCACCCGTCGCGTCCCGGCGTTCCTGAGCATCTTCGGCGTCGCGATCCCGATGATGATGATCACTATTGGGCTCGGCTGCTGGGCCACCCTGGACGACTTCCTGCGGCACCCGGAGCGGGTCGGTCAGGCGGCGGCGCTCACGGTGCGCCCGGACAAGCTCTCGGCCGACGACGCCCTGCGGATCGCGAGGGCCGACCCCGGGGTGCTGGCGGTCTACCCCGGCACCGAGGTGCCCGCGCTGGAGCCCGAGCAGACCAGGAGCGTGCTGGCCCGCGCCGCCGGAACCTCCGCCGAGCCGTACCCCTTCTCGGTCGTCGAGGGGCGGATGTACGCCGCCAGGGGGGAGGCCGTCGCGGGGCAGGGGCTGCTCGACCTGCTGGGCGTGAAGATCGGAGACCGGATCCGGCTCACCGTCGGCGGCACCCCGCTGATCGTGCACCTCGTGGGCCGGGTGGTGGAGCCCGACCAGGACGGCGAGGTGCTCTCCTTCGGGATCGACAGCCTCGCGGCCAAGGACGCGGTGCCGCCGCAGTTCTACAGTCTGGTGCTCAAGCCGGGCGCCGACCCGGCGGAGGTGAGGGCACGGCTGATGGTCGCCTCGGGAGAGGCCCTCGAGGTCCGGCGGGTGGTGAATCCGGCGGAACGGCTCGCGATCATCCGCGTGGTGATCGTGGCGCTGATCGTCGTGCTCGCCCTGCTCGGCCTGGCGAACCTCCTGACGGCGAGCGCCCTCGGCCTGCGCGACCACGCCCTCGACCTCGCGGTGCTCAAGGCGATGGGCCTCACCCCCCGGCAGGTGGCGGCCACCCTGGTCACCGGGACCGGCCTGCTGATCGTGCTGGGGGTGGTCGCGGGCACCGCGGCCGGGGCCTCACTCGTCGGCGGGCTGATCGACCTGCAGGGGCACACCAGCGGCGTCGGCGCGGGCATCGGCCGTACGCCCTCGGCCCTGACGCTCGCCGTCGCGGTGCTCGTCGCGGTGGGGAGCGCCCTGCTGGTGACGCTGATCCCGGCGGGGTACGCGGCCCGCGCCCAGGTCCCGGTCACCGCGAGATGACCCTGAACCGTCGGCGTTCACCCTGGACGGCCCCGGGACGATGACCGTCCCGGGGCCGTCCAGGAAAAGGGGGGTTCAGCCGTCGATGCCGGGGACGTCGGCGTTCTTGAGCGAGAACCAGTAGAAACCATGGCCGGGCAGGGTGAGCAGGTACGGCAGGGTGCCCACGGGGGGGAACCGCACCCCGCCCCTCGCCTCGACGGGGATCATGCCCGCGAAGCGGCGCAGGTCGAGCTCGACCGGCTGCGGATACTTCGAGAGGTTGTTGACGCACAGCATCAGGTCCTCGCCGTCCTCGCGGACGAAGCTGAGCACCGCCGGGTTGCTCGACCACAGCTCGTTGTAGACGCCGGTGCCGAAGACCTGGTGGCTGCGGCGGATCGCCAGCATGTTCCTGGTGAAGTGGAGCAGCGAGGCGGGGTTCTTCTGCTGCGCCTCCACGTTGACCGCCTGGTATCCGTGGATCGGGTCCATGACGACGGGCAGGTACAGGCGTCCGGGGTCGGCCGTGGAGAAGCCCGCGTTGCGGTCGGGGCTCCACTGCATCGGGGTGCGGACCGCGTCGCGGTCCTCCAGCCAGATGTTGTCGCCCATGCCGATCTCGTCGCCGTAGTACATGACCGGGGAGCCGGGCAGCGAGAGCAGCAGCGCGGTGAACAGCTCGATCTGGTCGCGGTCGTTCTCCAGCAGCGGGGCGAGGCGGCGCCGGATGCCGAGGTAGGCCCGCATGCGCGGGTCCTTGGCGTACTCGGCGTGCATGTAGTCGCGCTCCTCCTCGGTGACCGTCTCGAGCGTCAGCTCGTCGTGGTTGCGAAGGAAGATGCCCCACTGGCCGCTGTCGGGGAGCTTCGGGGTCCGCGACATGATCTCGGAGATCGGCTCGCGGCTGCCCCGTCGCACCCCCATGAAGATGCGCGGCATGAGCGGGAAGTGGAAGGCCATGTGGCACTCGTCGCCGCCGGTCGCGGGGTCGCCGAAGTACTCGACCACGTCCTCGGGCCAGCCGTTGGCCTCGGCGAGCAGCACCCGGTCCGGGTAGAGACGGTCGACCTCGGCGCGGATCTTCTTCAGGTAGGCGTGGGTCTCCGGCAGCCCCGAGCAGTCGGTGCCCTCGCGCTCGAAGAGGTAGGGCACCGCGTCGAGCCTGAAACCGTCGATGCCCAGGTCCAGCCAGAACCGCAGGACCTCCAGCATCGCCTCCTGGACCGCCGGGTTCTCGTAGTTCAGGTCCGGCTGGTGGTGGAAGAAGCGGTGCCAGTAGTACTGCTTGCGGACCGGGTCGTAGGTCCAGTTGGACTCCTCGGCACCGATGAAGATGATCGGCGCGTCGGGATACCCGGTCGGGGTGTCCGACCATACATAGAAGTCGCCGTACGGCCCCTCGGGGTCGTGCCGGGACGCCTGGAACCAGGGGTGTTTGTCGCTGGTGTGGTTCATCACCAGGTCGGTGATGATGCGCAGGCCCCGCTGGTGCGCCGACTCGATCAGCTCCACGAAGTCCCCGAGGTCCCCGAAGTCCGGAAGGATCTTCATGTAGTCGGAGATGTCGTATCCGCCGTCACGTAGGGGAGATTCGTACAGCGGAAGGAGCCACAGGCAGTCGACGCCGAGCCACTCGACGTAGTCCAGCTTCTCGATGAGACCGCGCAGGTCACCGGTGCCGTCGCCGTTGGAGTCCTTGAACCCGCGGACCAGCACCTCGTAGAAGACCGCGCGCTTGTACCACTGGGGATCCGCCGAGACGAAGTCCTCGGCCACGGACTCCTGGGAAGGGGAGGGGAGGGGGGATGGGGTCATCGTGTTCTCGCTCACGGTGATGAAGGGCAGGACGAAGTCACCGGATGCTCCGGCTGATGATGTTTGGTGACCGCGCCGGCGGGAGCCGTCATCCCCACGAGCTCCATGGCCGCGGACAGGACGAATTTGTGATTCAGGGCTGTCCGTTGTGGCGCTTTCTGGGCCGAACACTACCAGCCACCTGGGACCCCCGAAGCCCTCTTGGCGTGGTACATCGCCCCCGCCCCACGGAATTTTCGCGCGCATCGCGCCACGACCGCGTAATCGTCGCGTCGCTGATTGTTTTCCTGCCTGAAACACGACACGCCGTAGAGGGGTGACCTCGTCCTATGCCCGGGGATCCGGCCGATACACGGACCCTCCCGCGCGGCCAGGAGCCGGTCCTTTGCGCGGATGTTGCGCATCGGGTCCCCGAAGCATTCCCGAAAGCATTCTCAGGGCACTCCGGGGGCACTCCGGGGCACGGAGAAACCCTCACGGAACGGACGCCTCGGAAAGGGCCGGGGCGGGCACGGGACGGACGGAGACCGCTCCCGACGCGGAAGGGGAGGGGATCAGTTCCAGGGCGGGGTGAGGTCGGGAAGGTGGTCCCGGTAGTCGCCGAGCCAGGCGCCGAACAGCACCAGGCCGCGCACCCAGAATCGGTCGTTCCAGCCGTTGAACCGCGCCAGCGCGTCGGGGCCCTCGGCGACCACGGCGTGGAGCTGCTCCGACAGCAGCGAGGGCACGGCGCCGGCGACCCGGGTGAGCATCAGGTGGCCGTACTCCCTGGCGGGTGCGGCGGCCGAGCGGAGCGGGACCCGCTGGAGCGGCTGCTTGACCACGTTGGTGGAGGGCAGCGCGGCCACGCGCGGGTTGGCCGCGTACAGGACCTCGCGGTAGAAGCGCCCCTGGTCCTTGCGGTGCACGCCGACCGAGAGCGCCGCGTCGAAGAAGGCGGGGTGGATGAACGGTGCCGCGAAGGACGCCTCGGGGCCGACCAGGTTGACCGGGGAGCGGGCGATGCCCCGCGCGGTCCTGGTGTGCAGGACCGAGAGCGGCAGCTCGGCCCGGTGGCCGTTGAGCATCGCGGTCGACTGGGTGAAGGCGTGCCTCACGCTGTCGGTGATCCACGCCTCGGCCCCCTCCGACAGGAACGGCACGGACGGGGAGCCGAGCGCGAGCGAGCCGAGCAGCGCGGCCTTGCGCTCGGCCTGCGTGGAGGCGCCGAGCGCGGCCCCGCTGACCATGAAGTTCTTCAGCAGCGGCCCGCCGGCCAGCCCGTCGACGAGGGTCCGCCCCGCCCGGTGCACCTCGCGGGCGAACGGGGTGTACCAGGCGTGGTGCGGGGTGAGGAACTCCAGTCGCCGCGCCGCGGCCAGCGCGTCGTCGGGATAGGCGTCGGCGTCCTGGGTGATCACCCTGTGGCGTACGCCCAGCTCGCGGGTGATCGCCTTGGCGAAGACGATGTCGGTGTCGGTGCCGTCGTCGGGGCTGGTCGTCCACGACTCCACGTCGGCGCCGCGCGCCACCGCCACCGAGCACAGCAGCCGTGAGTCGTAGCCGCCGCTGACCGGGACCAGCAGCGGGCGCCCGTCGAACTCCTTGTAGACCTCGTGCAGGATCTCCAGGATCTCCCCGGCGGTCCTGCCCGCCTCGTAGGGCTCCTCGCGCAGCCAGCGGGGCAGCATCCGCTCGACGCCGATCCGGTCCGACGCCCGGTCGAAGACGAGCGCGCTCGCCCCCGCGAGCCGTTTCACCTGCGTGTACGGGGTGTCGTCGCGCAGCGGGAAGGTGAGCTGGATGATCGAGGCCCAGGCGTCCCAGTTGATCTCGTAAGGCGTGCGCGCGAGGGAGAGCAGCGGCTCCAGCAGCGAGGAGAAGTAGACGGCCCCGCCGTAGGACAGGTAGTAGACGTCCACGAGGCCGAGACCTCCGGTGTGCAGTGTGATCCGCTCACCGTCGTCGATCAGGCCGGGTGTCTCGTAGGTCTCCGCCACCGTGATCCACGGCGCCGCGCCGCCGGGCCTGCGCTCGCCCCAGGCGAAGGCCCAGGTGCGCTCGTCGCGCCGGTACGGGGGCAGCGGGGAGGAACTGAACAGGGCCGCGTTCTGAGCCTGGACGGCGGGTCTGACCCGCGGCCCCGCCTCGCGCAACCTCTCCAGGACGGCCTCGTCGAGGTGTCCGATGCCGCCGCAGACGTACGGCCTCACATTGAACGTCGGCCACTGCACCGTGCTGACTCCTCTGTGTCGCGATTGACCAAAGGGTATCCTTTCGCCCGGCTCACGAAACGGAGGACGGCGTGGCGGGCGAGCAACTCGAAAGCACACGACAGGCGTTGCGGGAGGCGGTGGCGCACGCGGAGAGGGCTTCCGAGCTGGCCCGCCTGCTCGACGCGGCACAGGCCAAGATCGCCGATGCGGAACGTGCGGCCGAGGAGCTGCGCGGGGTGAAGGAGCTGCTGAGCGAGACCGAGGAGCGCCTCGAGGCCGCGAACGCGGCCGAGGAGAAGCTCCGCAAGGAGCTGGCGGAGCAGCGCTACCAGGCCGAGGTGGCCAAGTGGAAGCTCTCCTCGGTGCAGGTGGCCCGCTGGTCACGGCTGGGCGACGCGATCAAGACGGGCAAGAGCAACCCGGTGCGGCTGGCGCGCGGCCTGCGTGGGGCGGCCAAGCCGGCCAAGCGCCCGACCGCTCCCAAGCGCCAGCCGGTGCCGCGCAAGGCGGGCGACAAGGCGCCGGTGCCCGGGGCGTCCTTCCAGGCCACCAGCTCCGTCAGGACCGTCGGCGGCAGGCCGGTGAAGCTCAAGCCGTACCGCGTCCCGACCGGCCCGAACACCCGCCCGCACCTCACCGCGGCCGTGATCGCCGCGCCGCACGGCGAGGCGCTGCTGCGCTACGAGTGGCGCCAGACCACCGGTTTCACGCCGAAGGACTTCGCCAGGGTGCTGGCCGCCGAGGTCCCGCACCTGCTGCTGGTCGAGTCGGTGACCGAGGGGCCGTGGGCGGAGGAGCTGCGCCGGCCCGGCCAGGGACTGCACGCGCTGCTGGCCTGGTGCGCGGAGCGGGGCATCCGCACGGTCTTCTGGCACACCGGGGGCACGCCCGCCGAGTTCGTCGCCGCGGCCCGGCTGTTCGAGCACGTCGTGACCGCGCTGCCCAAGTCCGTGGGGCCGTGGGGCGCCGCGCTGGCGGCCCAGGAGCCCGAGCAGGGACGCCGGGCGCCCTCGCTGGGAATCCTGCCCTTCGCGATCCAGCCGCGCGTGCACAACCCGTTGCCGCTCGCCGGGGACCGGTTCGAGCGGGTGCTCTCGCTGGAGGAGCTGCTTCCGGGGCACCTGTCGTACCCGGACGTCCTCACCTCCTACCGCTGGCCCGTCGCGGTCGACTGCCCGCCGGGCACGGAGCCCTGGCGGATGGCGGAGCTCGCCGCCTGCGGCACCCCCATCGGCACCGAGCCCGACGCGCGCCGCGCCCACCTGGCGCTCCGCCAGGCGTACGCCTCGGGCACGATGACCAACAAGGTCGACGACCTGCTGGACGCGATCGGCCTGCCCAGCGGCAGGGCCACCCTGAACATCTCGGTGATCATGATCGACCGGGGCGACCTCGACTACGCGCTGGCCCAGGTCGCGCCGCAGAAGGGCGTCGTGCAGCTGGTGCTGCTGTCGGACGCCTCGGACGCCGCGGCGCGTGCCCGCGACGCGATGCCCGACGGCGTGCACGTCACGGTGCGCCGCCCCACCTCCAACCTGACCACGGGCGGCCTGCTCAACCGGGCCCTCGACCTGTGCCAGGGCGACCTGGTGGCGGTCATGGACGCCCGCGACCGGTACGGCGAGCACTACCTGGCCGATCTCAGCCGGGCGTTCCTGTTCGCCAGTGCCGACATCGTCGGCAAGGCGGCCTACTACGCCCACCTGCGCGACGTCGCGGCGACCGTGCTGCGCCAGCCCTCGGCCGAGTACTCCTACCTGCCCGACGTCGCGGGAGCCACCCTGCTGGCCCGCCGCGCGGTCCTGCGGGACATCGGCTTCGCCGACGTCTCGGACAACTGGGCCGACGTGCTGATGCGGCAGTGCCGCGCGGACGGGATCAAGGTCTTCTCCGCCGACCGCTTCGGCTACGTCTGCCTCCGCGACCGTGACCGCTGGCTGCTCGGCTCGGCCCAGCTCGTCGACTACGGTCCGGCCGACCCGCACGCCCTGGTCTGAACACCGGCGACCGTCGGGCGGTCGGCGGCGCCACCGACCGCCGGCCGCCCCCGTCGCCGCCTGACGACCTCACCGGGAAGTCAGGCTGCCGGGTTGACTTCCTCTCCGGGGCCGAAGCCCGGGGTCGCCACGCTGGAGGGATTTCGATGACGCCCGGCACGCTCGGCGAGGTTCTCGGCCTGCCGCCGATTCCCAGGGGGACGTGGGCGGGGGAGGCGGTCTACGTCTCCCCGGTCGCGCTGCGCAGGGGCGAGGACCCCGAGGAACTGGCGGAGCGGCTGCGCGCGCTGCCGGGGATCACGGCCGTCCGGGTACGGCCCCGGGGTTTCCTGGAGATCGTGGTGGCCGTTCCCGGCGAACTCGTCACGGAGATCGGCGCGACCGTTCCCGTGCCCACGGGCGAAGAGCCCGTTCCCGCGAGGGAGGTCCCCGTGGCCCCCGGTGACACCTCCGTCGTTCCGGTGGCCGAGGGCGGAGTTCCCGTGGACACGCTCGGGGGAGGGTCCGCGTGGGGGGATCTGCCCAGGACGTGGGCCAACCCCGGGTTCGTCGTCAGGTACGCGCACGCGCGGGCGGTCGCCGTACAGCGCTGGGCCGTCGAACTCGGCGTCGGCGGGGATTTCAGGCCCGAGTTGCTGGAGGACCGCAGGGACCGGGCGGTGCTCAGGCTGCTGGCCGAGATCCATGGCAGGCGGGTGAGCCGGGACCCCGGGTGGGCCGCCTACGCCGAGCAGCTGGCGCTGGCGTACCACGACGCGTTCGAGGGGGCCGCCGCGCTTCCCTCGGGGGACGAGGAGCCGTCGGAGCTCCACACCGCCCGGGTGCGCCTGGCGCGGGCCGTGCGGGACGTGCTGGCCGAGGCGTTGACGGCGCTTGGCGAGACGGCGCCCGAGAGACTGTGATAGACCCTCCCAAAGGAGTTCAAAAGGATCAGGGGAGAGGTGAATGGTCGGGCCTCGTGACTGGGAGGCGCACGAGCCGCGCCGATCAGGGGTGGTCCGGCGGACGCTGCCGACCCTGCTCGCCTTCGCCGTCATCCTCGGCGGGCTCGCCTATCTCGGCGGAGACCTCAGGGAGCTCCTCGGCACCGCCCCCGGCTCGCCCATCTCGGCCGCGGCCAAGCATCGCCTCTACGGGGACACCGAGCCGGTCGACGGCCGCTGCGACACCCTGCCGAAAGACATCGACGCCGACGTCAGGGCGTCGTTGGAGGCTCTGGCCGGCTGCCTGGAACGGATGTGGGCGGCCACCCTGGCGCGGGCGGAGATCGACTACGAGCCGCCGGGGGAGGTGCGGCTGGTCGACGCTCCCGAGGAGGCCGCGTGCGGGATCGACGACTACGACTGGGCCGGGATCTACTGTCCGGGGCCTCGCGTGGTGAACGTGCTGGTCGAGGGCGAGCGGGCCTTCCCGATGATGTTCACCCTCGCGCACGAGTACGCCCACCATGTCCAGGAGGTGAGCGGGATCGCCGACCAGAGGGGTTCCGAGGCCTTCGACGAGGCGTGGTCGCGGCGGCTCGAACTGCAGGCCGACTGCCTGGCCGCGGTGGCGCTGCGAGGCGTCGCACCGCGCCGGCTGGAGAATTTGCGCCTTCTCGCCGGGCGCGGCCCCGGCGCGGACGAGGGGGCGGAGGCGGGCTACCGGCAGTCGCACGGCTCGGGGACGAGCAGCGCCGGGTGGATGCTGCGCGGCCAGAAGGGCGGCACCGTGGGGTCCTGCAACACCTGGGGCGCTCCCGCCGAGCAGGTCTCCTAGGCTCGGCGGGCCTTCGCCGGGCTTCCCGCCGTACCCTCCGCACCCGAGCGCTCGGTCCGGCTCCCCGGCCTGTCTTCCGCGCCGAGCGCGGCGCGTTCGGCTTCCCGCCGTACCCTCACGCTTGGCTCGGCGCGTCCGGCTTCCCGCCGTACCCGCCACGCCGAGCGCTCGGTCCTCCGGCCTCCGGGAACGCGCTCACCCGGTCTCTCCCGAGGATCGTGTCGCGGTGCGACCTTAAAATATGTCGCCAAAACGGCCCATAACGTAAAAAGTTCGCGTGTTCGAGCAGGATCGCGTCTCGATGGGTGGGCAATCGTCTCAGGGGGATCACCGGGTCCGATAGCCTCGATCGGGTGAGTCGATTCGTCCACCCCGCCGGTGACCGGCATGCAGAAGTGCTGCCCGAGGAGCGCCCTCCGCACGCACCCGCAAACCTGAACGCGCTCGATCCGACCATCTGGCCCCGAACGTCGAGCCGCGCCGACGGCTCGATCACGATCGGCGGCGCGGACGTGAGGGACCTGGTCGCGGAGCACGGCACCCCGCTCTACGTGGTGGACGAGGAAGACTTCCGCTCCCGCTGCCGTGACTACGCGAGCGCGTTCTCCGGCGGCGAGGTCCACTACGCGGGCAAGGCCTTCCTGTGCCGCGAGGTCGCCCGCTGGATCATGCAGGAGGGCCTCGGCCTGGACGTCTGCAGCGCCGGGGAGCTCGCCGTCGCGCTCAGCGTCGGGTTCCCGCCCGAGCGGATCACCATGCACGGCAACAACAAGTCCCTCGCCGAGCTGGAGAAGGCCGTCGAGGCCGGGATCGGGCACATCGTGGCCGACTCCTTCGAGGAGATCGCCCGCCTGGGCTTCCTCGCCGACAAGCACGGCACGCGTCCCAAGGTGATGATCCGCGTCACCGTGGGCGTCGAGGCCCACACCCACGAGTTCATCGCGACCGCCCACGACGACCAGAAGTTCGGCTTCTCGCTGAGCAGCGGCGCGGCGGCCGAGGCGGCACGGCGGATCCTCGCCCTGCCCCAGCTGGAGCTCGTCGGCCTGCACTCCCACATCGGCTCCCAGATCACCGACACCGCGGGGTTCGAGGTGGCCGCGGCCCGCCTCGCCACCCTCCTGGTAAAGATCAAGGACGAGCACGACGTCGTGCTGCCCGAGCTCGACCTCGGCGGCGGCTACGGCATCCCGTACGTCGAGGGCGACACCGCGCCCGACGTCAAGGAGATCGCCGACAACCTGCGGGAGATCGTGAGCAGGGTGGCGAGGGGCGCCGGCCTGCCGGTGCCCAAGCTCACCGTCGAGCCGGGCAGGGCGATCGCCGGGCTGGCCGGCGTGACGCTCTACGAGGTCGGCACGATCAAGGACGTCGAGGGCCTGCGCACCTACGTCAGCGTCGACGGCGGCATGAGCGACAACATCCGCACCGCCCTCTACGGTGCCGACTACACCGCGCGCCTCGCCTCCAGGGAGAGCGACGCCAAGCCGATGCTCTCCCGCATGGTCGGCAAGCACTGCGAGAGCGGCGACATGGTCGTGCGCGACCTGTGGCTCCCGGCCGACCTGGCCACCGGCGACCTGATCGCCGTCGCGGGCACCGGCGCCTACTGCCGCTCGCTCGCCAACAACTACAACTACCTCCCCAAGCCCGCCGTGGTCGCGGTCAAGGACGGGGTGTCTCGCGTGATCGTCCGCAGGGAGACCGAGGACGACCTGCTGAGAGGACAGCTGTGAAACGACCCGGAGCGGCCGAGAGCGCCGTCCACGGTGTGAGTGACAAGGGGGCGTGACCGGATGGCACTGAAAGTCGCACTTCTGGGATGCGGCGTCGTCGGTTCCCAGGTGGTCAGGCTCATGCACGAGCAGGCCGACGACCTCGCCGCCCGCGTCGGGGCGCCGCTGGAGCTCGCCGGGGTCGCCGTACGGCGCCTGGGCCGCAGGCGGGACGCCGACGTCGACCCCGCCCTGCTCACCACGGACGCCGAGGCCCTGGTCACCCGCGACGACATCGACGTCGTCGTCGAGGTGATCGGCGGCATCGAGCCCGCCAGGGCACTCATCCTGGCCGCGCTGAACAGCGGAAAGTCGGTCGTCACGGCGAACAAGGCGCTGCTCGCCGAGCACGGGGCGATCATCCACGCCGCGGCCAGGGCCGGTGGCGCCGACCTCTACTTCGAGGCGGCCGTCGCGGGCGCGATCCCGCTGATCAGGCCGCTGCGCGAGTCGCTCGCCGGTGATCACGTGCATCGCGTGCTCGGCATCGTGAACGGCACCACCAACTACATCCTCGACCAGATGGACTCCAGCGGGGCCTCGTTCTCCGACGCGCTGGAGGAGGCGCAGGCGCTGGGCTACGCCGAGGCCGACCCCACCGCCGACGTGGAGGGCTTCGACGCCGCGGCCAAGGCCGCGATCCTCGCGGGGATCGCCTTCCACAGCCGGGTGACGGCCGCCGACGTGCACCGCGAGGGCATCACCGAGATCACCGCGACGGACGTGGCCAGTGCCAAGGCGATGGGATACGTCATCAAGCTGCTCGCGATCTGCGCCCGCTCCGAGGACGGCAGGTCGTTCGGCGTACGGGTGCATCCGGCGATGATCCCCAGGACGCACCCGCTGGCCGGGGTCCGCGAGGCGTACAACGCGGTGTTCGTCGAGGCGCGCTCCGCCGGGCAGCTCATGTTCTACGGCGCGGGCGCGGGCGGCGCCCCGACCGCGAGCGCCGTGCTCGGCGACATCGTGGCCGTGGGACGCAACGTGCTGGCGGGCACCCGGGGACCTGAGGAGTCAACGTACGCGGACCTGGTCGTGCACCCGATGGGCGAGACCGTCACGCGCTACCACGTCTCCCTGGACGTCGCCGACAAGCCGGGCGTGCTCGCGAGGGTCGCCGACATGTTCGCCAAGCAGGACGTCTCCATCCAGACCGTGAGGCAGGAGGGGCACGGCGCGGACGCCCAACTGGTGCTGGTCACCCACCGGGCGAGCGACGCCGCGCTCTCCGCCACGATCGAGGGCCTGCGCGAGCTGGACATCGTCCGCGACGTGGTGAGCGTCATGCGGGTGGAGGGCGAGGACGCCTCCTAGCGGCATCCGTCGGACTGTTCTCCTCCGCGTGTCCGCGTGGGCGGCGGGTCGAGGGCGGGGACGCGCCTCCTGGCGGCACCTGCCGGTCCGCCGTGGCCGGCCCCCCCGCCCGAGCCTGTTCGGTGTCGGCTCGGTGTCGGCCCGCTCGGCCCGCGCCGGTCCGGCGCGGGCGCGGACCGCTGTCGGTCGGCACCGTCGCCGACATTGCCGAGGGCTCTCCCGGCACTCGCGGTGATCATGCCGTGTCGGCTCGGCATCGGGTTCCTGGGCATTTGATAACGGTTCATTTGGTGGCCTTTGCCGACTTATAGGGTTCTTTCATGCCCTGTCTGCCGTTCTGCGAAAGGGAGTCCACCGTGAAGGTCTTCCACCGGGTGGTGGCGTTCGCCACGGCGCTGGCCGTCGTGGCGACGCTGAGCCCGGCCGCCCACGCGGCGACCGCGCGTCCCTCGAAGAAGATCAAAACGATCGTCGCGCTCACCTTCGACGACGGCGACTCCACCCACCCCGCCGTCGCCCGCATGCTGGAGAAACGCGGTATGCGTGGCACGTTCTACATCAACACCGACACCGTCGGCGGCGAGGAGAAGCTGACCCGGCGCGAGCTTGCCGCGATCGCGAAGAAGGGGCACGAGATCGGCGGTCACACGCTGACCCACGTCCGCCTCACCGAGCTCACCCGGAGCGAGCAGGAGGGTCAGATCTGCGACGACCGCAGGGCGCTGATCGCGTGGGGGTACCGGCCCACGACCCTCGCCTACCCGTTCGGCGCGGTCGACTCCGACGCCAAGGCGGTGGCGCGGCGGTGCGGCTACGACGCGGCCCGCGGGGTCGGCGGGCTCAAGGAGTGGGGCTGCCCCGGCTGCCCGGCCGGTGAGCCCTTCCGCCCGCAGGACCGCTACGACATCCGCACCTCCGGTTCCGTCCGCGAGGACACCCTGCTGCGACACCTGAAGCAGCAGGTGCTCAACGCGGAGAAGACCGGCGGCGGGCTGGTTCCGCTCGTCTTCCACCGCGTCTGCGACGACTGCGGCCTCTACTCGACGACTCCCAGGCTCCTGAATCAGTTCCTCGACTGGCTGGGGACCAGGAAGTCGCACGGCACGGTCGTTCGTACCCTGCAGAGCGCCGTCGGCGCCCGCTACCGGAATGTGGGCTAGTGCTCCGGCCTTTGGGCCGGAGGTGAAGGCCCGCGCGGGAGTGCCCGCTAGGGTGCGAGTGTGCCCTGACCTGAGCGGTTTCGCCGTCAGATCAGGGGCGATGCGGTAATGTGTTCGAGTCGCCGCCGGACGGGCGGAGACGCTAAACGCCCGTGGAGGCCCGGTAAGACCACCGCTCGCGGTGGCTCAGGTCGACGAAGCAGGAAGCCTCAGAGGTGCCGCGTGAACGCGCGGCGCGGGCTGAATCCCCGGCCTTCAGGCAGGGGAGCGCGTCAACGCCCCCTGCCCGTGTGGGAGTGAACGCGGCCGAGACCGCCCGGAGACATCCGGGTGTCCTCGGCGGCGGCCAGCCTCGGCGAGACGGTGGGGCGTCAGGTGCCCTCGGTGAGCCTGCGGAGGCGGCGGGCGGCGCGGGAGAGCAGGGAGCGCTGCTGGGCCTGGCGCAGGGCGACGGCCTCCAGGCGGCGCTGCTCGGCCTTCTCCTTCCACCTGAGGGTGTCCCGGCTGCCCTTGGCGGCCTTGGAGCGCAACTCCTTCAGTTCGGCCTTGAGGGCGGCGACCTGCCGCTTGGCCCGCTCGGCCTCCTTCGCCCGCGACTCGGCCGCGGCCTTCCAGCGCGCGGCCTCCCTGTTGCGGTTGACGGCCCAGTAGGGGTAGGCCTGGGCCGCGGGCCGCAGCTTCCACGACTCCGCGTCCAGCCAGGTCGCCCCGTGCAGGTCGGCGATCACGTCGTCGAGCCGCTCGCCCTCGCGGGCCACGCGCATCGCCCTCGCGACGGCGGAGGTCCGCTCCAGGCGGGCGGCGAGGACCCCCGACTCGTCCTCGTCCAGCGCCACGAGCAGCAGGCCCTCGTCCTCCTTCTCCGCCCGCTCGATCAGCGTGGCCAGCGAGTCCGCCCCCGGCACCCATCCGGCGGGGCAGAGCAGGCGGAACGGTGCGGGCGCGGAGGTCGCGGGGACGTGCTCGGCGAAGGAGACGCGGCCGTCGTGGGCGTACTGGCCGCGCAGCAGCCGCAGGTCGAGCAGCGGGTCGTCCAGCGGGGCCGGGCGTTCGCCGGTGAGCGACCCCCATGGCCCGGTGAGGGTGACGCGCACGTCGGGCAGGGTGCTGGCCAGCGCCCCGTCGACGCTCGCCCTGACGTCCTCGAAGGAGGCGCCCTCGGCGTCCACCACGACGTCGACGTAGGGCACCAGCCACTGCCTGCCCGCGTCGGTGCGCAGGTGGCGCCGGTACGGGATCCGGTCGGCGATGAACGGGTCGTTGTGCCGCCTGACGTCCGCGGGCCTGCGCATCGCCGTCGTCGTACCCAGGTGCCAGCTCAGCGCCTCGGCGTCGGGGACGAACACCGCGCCCGTCTGGGTGAGCCGGTAACCCAGCTCGGTGTCCTCGCCGAGGGCGAGGGAGGTGTCCAGCCCTCCCGCCTCCCTCAGCAGGGCGGCGGGCAGCGAGACCGTCGCGCCCACGTGGACGCGGTGCAGGAGCGAGCTGGGCGCGTCGCGGAAGTCGCGGTGGGTGGCGACGAGCTCGCCGATCCAGTCGTGCCCGTGCTCGGGATCCTCCTCGAAGAGGGAGTCGGCCCTGTCCTTGGCGACGGCGATCTGGACCTCGGCCGGGGTGGGCGGGGTGCCGGCCATGGCGGTGAAGCGCAGTGTCCCCGTCACCACCAGGTAGCCGGCCAGATGGTGCCAGCGCATGTGCGCCTCGACGTGCTCCCGGTAGGAGACGATGTCGGCGTCCATCCGGTGGATCACCTCGCCGTCCGCGACGGCCACGCCGGTCTCCAGGGCCCAGGCGATGCCCCGGCGCCCCGAGGCGTTGCCGACGAGCCGGGTGTGTTCGGGGGCGATCTCGGGGAGCCGGAGCGGGGGCGCGCTGCCGTCGTCCACGACGATCACCTCAAGGAGGTGGGAGGGGTAGGTCTGGGCGGCGAGTGCGGCCAGCGTGAGGTCGAGCCTGTCCTGCCGTCCCCTCGCGGGGATCACCACGCTCACCGGCAGGCGCGGCTCCCACGTGCCGGGCGCGGGTGCGGGCAGCACCCCGTAGTCGTTGCCCGGAATCCGGGGCGTGGCGACGGCGTCGCCGGCGAGGGCCCGCGACGTGCCCGCAGCGCCTTCCGTGGCCGGAGCCGGAGCCGGAGCCGGGGACGGGGCCGGAGCTGGTGTCGATGTCGGTGTCGGGTACGGCGTGCCGGGGACACGCCGTGCGTCGGAGGGGGGCGGCGTGCTCACGGCGTCTCCGTGGAGAGTTCCATGAGCGCGCTGGGCCGGAAGCCGCGCCACTGGCGCTTGTTGCGCCGCAGGAACGTGCCGATCGGCTCGCGCCAGGTGTGGTTGGCGACGTTGCCGCGCCGCAGGATGTAACCCAGTCCCTGAGTGCGGTAGATCTGTCCGCCCGCGGCCTGCACGGCGTGCTGGAACTGGGCGTCGATCGTTCCCGGCAGGGGACGGAAGCCGCCCACGGCCTCGAATGCGGAGCGTTCGGAGAAGATGGTTCCTCCGGCGATGAAGTTCGTGATCTGCTCGGTGATCTGCTCGCGGTGGACGGTCACCCCGATCGAGGCGAGATAGACGAACTCGGGGACCATGCCCACGACCTGGGCTCCCGAGTAGGAGTGGGCGAGCAGCAGGTCGGAGATGAAGTCGGGCCCGTACCAGTCGTCGTCGTCCATCTTCAGCAGGAACGACCCCGACGCTCTCGCCGCAGCCTGGTTCAGCACGGTTCCGAACACGGTCTGCTGGTCGGCCTCGACCATGGTGATCGGCCGTTCGAAGGACGCGAGGGCCTCGGCGACGCCCGGATGTGTCGCGGGGACGCCGTGCAGGGCGAGGATCACCTCGAACGTGGCGCCGCGCTGCCTGGACAGTTGCCTCAGCGCGAAGCCCACCATCTCCGGACGGCGGGTGACGAGCAGCACCGAGACCGTCGGCGCGGGCGCCACAGGGGCGCCCAGCTGCTCCCATCGGGCGCGGACCCCGTGCAGGCGCAGCGCCTCGCGGCGCAACCGGATGCTGTGCTCCTCGCGCTCCAGGTCGTCCTTGAGCGCGGGCTCGTCGACCGAGGTGATCAGTCTGGCCAGTTCGGGACCGAGGGCGCCCGCCCAGCGCGGCACGGTCTCACAGATCAGGGGAACCCCGGCCGCGGCCAGTCCGGTGACGACCCGCAGCGCGGCGGCAGGGCCGGTGTGGCTGTGCCGCCAGTCCACCCGTACGCACCTGACCTGCCTGATCCGGCTGACGTCCACGTCCGTGACGCGGCCGGAGGCGTCGAAGGAGGTGAGCGTCCCGCCCCCGCAGGTGATCGTCCAGCGCCCGGACTCGGAGGACAGGTCGGCCGTGCCGAGGGTCGGCACGGTGACGAAGTTCATGGGGTTGACCGAGCGGCTGTCGACCGGGGGAATGGTCCAGGGCTCCGACAGGTCGCCGATGCCGTTCTCCAGGATCTTGCCGCCACCGGGGCGGCCGAGTCTCTCCCAGGTCATCAGCTCGGCGACCGGGCGGTCCACCGTGGTCTCGCCGGTGGGATCGGCGCCGGACCAGGGCGGCGGCTCCTCGCCGACCGCGCGCACCACCAGGTCGGCGCCGCGGGCGCCGAACCTGTCGGGAACGGGGCCCGTGAGGGGCGCGGGGGCCGCGTTCGGGTCGCCGGGGCGCCAGTGGGCCGCTCCCGGGCCCGCCAGCGCGCCGACGGGGCCGGCGACGGCGTCCATCCGGTGTCCGCCGAACGCCCGCGCGGTCGCGGCGAGCGTCCGCCCGGCGGGCACCGGTTTGGAGAAGCCCGCCTCGACCACCCAGGCGGGCTGTTTCGGCTGGTGGACGCGGAGCTCCACGAGCGCGCGCCAGCGGTGGGCCGGGGTCGGGGACAGCACCGGCGCGGTGTACCAGTGCGGCGTCTCCAGTACGGCGACGACGACCCGGGGGGCCATGGCGAGCAGCGACTGCAGGCTCGCGGCCCTGCGGACGTCGGTCGCGGTGCGGGCGAGCACCAGGATCTCCGCGGCGCCCTCCTCGGCGCGCGGGAGGCCGTCGAGGTCGCCGTCGAGGTCCATCGCCCCGTACGCCTCCAGCTCGCCGAGCGTCTCGAGGCCCACGCAGTAGACGAGGACGCGTCGCTTGCCGGCGCGCTCCCTGGCGGCGCGGACCAGATCGATCAGAAGGGACATCAGCCGGTCTTCCCCCGCAGCCTGGCCGTTGAGATGATCTTTTTGAGTGGCCCGCGCCGCAGCTCGTCCTCCAGGCGCGCGTTCTTCGCCCGCAGCCGTTCGGTCTCGGCACGGAGGCTCTTCACCTCGCTCCTCAGGCTCTCCGCCTCACGCTTCCGGCGCGCGGAGTCGGCCCGCCATCTCGCGGTGTCCCCGGCGACGGGCTCCGCCTCGCCCGCGGTCGTCACGCCGACCTCGGCGGCGCCCACCCAGAGTGAGCCGAACAGCTCGTGGACGACCCCGTCGATGCCACCGTCGATGTCACCGTCGGGATCACTGCCGAGGCTCCGGCACCCATCGCCGCTCACCAGCGCGGCTCTGGCGAAGGCGGCGGTGCGTTCGAACCTGGCCGACCTCACCCCGGAGGGCCCCTCGTCGAGTGCCACGCTCAGCAGCCCGTACTCCTCGCGTTCGGCGAGCTCGACCAGTTCGGCCAGGCTTTCCGCGCCGAGCGCCCATCCGGCGGGCAGGGTGAGCCTGAACGGCGCGGGAGCGGAGTCGGCGGGCGTCTCCTCGGTGAAGGAGACGCGTGGCTCGTGGGCGTACAGGTTGCGCACCAGGCGCAGGTCGAGCAGTGGCTCGTCGAGGGAGGGGCGGCGCCCGGCGGGGAGGTCCGTCCACGGCCCGACCACGGTGACGGCGACGTCGACGAGGGTGCCCGCGAGCGCGGAGTCCACGCTCGCCCGCACGTCCTCGTAGGAGGCGTCGCGGGCGTCGACGACGACGTGCACGTACGGCACCAGCCAGGTCCTGCGCGGGTGGGTGCGCAGCCATCGCAGGTCGGGAATGAGATCGGGCAGCACCGACCAGTTGTGCCGGTGCACCTCCTTCTCCCGGATCATGACCGTGGACGGTCCGAGATGCCAGCCGCGGGCCCGCGGGTCGGGGATGAAGACCGCGCCCGCCTGCGCGAGACGGAAGCCGAGATCGGTGTCCTCGGCCATGTTCAGGGTGGTGTTCACGCCGCCGACCGAGCGCAGCAGCGTCAGGGGGACCGAGGTGGTGGCGCCGGAGTGGAGCCGGTAGGCCCCGGTGCCCGCGTCCCGCAGCCACCGGGTCTCCTCCAGCACCCCGGCCCGCCACTCGTGCGGCGCGGACTCGTCGAACAGCTTCTCCGCGTCCCGGGCGTTCACGGCCGAGAAGACCTCGTCGGCCGAGGGCCCGATCCCGCCGGGGGTGAAGCGGACGTCGCCCATCACGACGGCGTAGGGGAGGAGATGGTGCCAGCGCATGTGCGCCTCGACGTGCTCGGTGTCGAGGATCATGTCGGAGTCGACCCAGTGCAGGATGTCGCCCGCGGCGGCGGTGGCGCCGGTCTGACGGGCCCAGCCCCGGCCCCAGCGGCCCTCGGGCACCCGGACGAGCCTGGTGTTGGCCGGGGTGATCTCGGGGACGCGCATCTGCGGGTCGCTGCCGTCGTCGACCACGACCACCTCCATGAGGTGCGCGGGGTAGGTCTGCGCGGCCAGCCCGGCGAGCGTGCGGTCCAGGGCCTCCTGGCAGTCGTGCGCGGGGATCACCACGCTCACCCTGAGCCGGGGCTCCCACGTGCCCAGGTCCGGCGGGAGCAGGGAGCCGTAGTCGTTGTGCCTCACCCCGGCGCGCGGGACGGCGGTCCGGTCGTCGCTCGGGTGGGCGGGAGAGGTGAGGGAAGTGGTGTCGGGGGTGGCGAAACCAGTCCCGGTCACGCCTTTCCCTCCACTTTCTCCCCCGCGCCCCGTGCGGTTCTCGCCTCCACCGCGGCCAGGCGCGGCAGCAGGTCGTGAACCATCTCCTCGATTTCCTGATGCCGGGGTACGGAGGCCAGCCGGTCCTCTCCCAGGGAGACCAGGATCGCCTGCAGATCCTCGTCGCGCTTGTGCTCGTGCTTCTTGAGCAACTCGACGATCTCGTCGAGTCGCCGGTCGAGCCGCTGGGTGGCCGCCTTGACCGTGGCGAGTTCCGTCTCGTAGCGCTTGACCCGGGCGTCGATCCGCTGGGCTTTTCCGTCGACCCTGCGTACGGTCGCGACCGCGAGCACCTGGACGGCGAGCACCGTCGCGATCGCGCCGAGCACGATGGCCGCGGTGACCGAGATGATCTCGAAGCTCGCGAGCAGCGTCAGCGCGATCAGGAACACCGGGCCGAGTGTCGCCGCCAGAAGCGTCAGTTTTCGGGGTGTGGACATCCGCGCTTACCTTCCGTGCCGCTCTGTAATCTTTACCTGTCCTTGTCAGTGGTAAATGAGGTTATCGGCTCTTCAAGTGCAAATACGTCGACAAATAAGAAATTCGAAGGTTCCTGTGACCTGTGTGACAGCTGTGAGCCTTTAGCAGTGATCCTCAATGTCAAGTGGGAAGTGTGGTGAGAAGGGATCTTCCTGCCTCGCTATCCTTCGCTCGTGCCCGCGCAGCCGACCTCCCCCTCCCCGCCCTCTCCGGCCACCCCGGCGGGCCTCCCGCGAGTGAGCGCCCACCGCGCCGGCGGCCCGGATCACCCGCCCCGACACCCGGTCCCGAGGCCCCCTCGACGCCGGCTCCCCTGCGTCGCCCCGAACCCGGGACGCGGTCCTCGCCGGACCCCGGCCCTGGAAGTGCCATGACGGCACGGATCACCGGTAACGACTACCGGAGCCTCACGCCGGCCGCCCTGGGCTCCCTGACACCCTCGCTCCGGGTCAGCGTCGTCGTCCCCGCCTACGGTGACCAGGAGAAACTCGACCTCGCGCTCGCCGGGCTGGCCACCCAGACCTACCCCGCGGCCCTGACCGAGGTGATCGTGGTCGACAACGGCAGCAGCCCGCCGTTGCGGCTGCCCGCGCTGTGTCCCGAGAACACCCGCCTGATCGTCTGCCCCGTCCCCGGCCGCGCCCACGCCAGGAACGCCGGGCTGTCGGCCGCCACCGGCGACGTGATCCACTGGCTCGACTCCGACGTCGTCCTGGACCGCAGGTCGGTCGAGGCGCACATGCGCTGGCACCACGCCGCCCCGTATCTCGTGGTCACCGGATACCTGCGCTTCACCCCGGCGGCGCTGCCGGCCCCCGAGGTGGTCGCCGCCGCCGACGACCTGGCCGAACTCTTCGAGCCCGCCGAGCCGCACGCCTGGCTGGTCGACCTCGTCGAGCGCACCGACGGCCTCACCGCCAACCCGCACCGCGCGTTCAGCATGCACGTCGGCGGCGCGACCTCGGTCAACGCCGCGCTGCTCGCCGCCGCCGGGCCGATGGACACCGACCTGATCCTCGGCCAGGACACCGAGATGGGCTACCGGCTCGCCCAGGCGGGCGCCGTCTTCGTCCCCGAGCCGCTGTCGCGCGCCTTTCACCTGGGCCCGACCATGCGCATGCGCGACAAGGCGCCGATCGACCGGGTCAGCCACGCCTTCGTGGCCGACCGGATCCCGTCCTACCGCTGGCTCCGTTCCCACCCGGCCAGACAGTGGAAGGTGCCGTACGTCGAGGTGGTCGTCGAGCCGGGCGGAACAGGAGGGCCCGGGAAGTACGCCTACGACGAGGTCCGCGCCACCGTCGACGCCGTGCTGGCAGGCACCGTGCCCGACGTCGCGGTCACCCTCACCGGGCCGTGGGACCGCGTCGGCGTCGAGGGGCGCGCCCCCCTGAGAGACCCCGACCTGGACCTGGTGCTGATCCGCGGCCACTACGCCCACGAACCCAGGGTCCGCTTCGCCGCCGAGACCGCCGAGACCGCCGAGACCGCCGAGACCGCCGAGGCTCCCCGGGACCGGCCGGGGTCCTCGCCGAGTCCCGCCCCGGCGGTTCCGTACCGTCTCCGGCTGCCCGCGGGGTGGGTGCCGGGCGAGGACACCCTGGCCCGCCTGCTCGACCTGGCCGTGGACGAGGGATACGGCCTGGTCTCGGTACTGCTGGCCGAGGAGGACGGCGCCGGCGTCGACAGCGCTGACGGCACCGACGGCACGGGTTCGGGGCGGGGGGTCGTCGCGGCGCGGCTGGAACGTGCCGCCGCGTTCGCGCGCGCCGCGATCGTGTCGAGGGAGGGGGAGGATCTCGACGACGCCGTGAACGACACCTTCGGCGTGATCTGGGTGGACGCCGAGACCTACGGGTTCGCGCCGGAGGCCCGTGCCCTCACCGGCCGCCGCAGCGCCTACCGGGTCAGGAGCGAGGCGGAGGCCGAGGTGGCGCGCCTCGCCAAAGAGGCGGAACGGCTCCGTGAACAGGTGGTCAAGTGGCGCGACGAGGCGGGTCGCTGGCGCAGGAGCACCGTCGAACTGCGCCGAGAGGTCGGCACCCTGCGCAAGGAGCTGGCGGCGGCCAGGAAGGTCGTCCAGTACGGGCTGCTGTCCTCCGTGAAACGGGTCATCACCCGCCGTCGCTGACGACATGACCGCATCTCGGCCGCCGCTCGTCTCCTGAACGCGGAGCTCCGCGTTCAGGAGACGCCCCGGGGACCTGCGTCCGCGCTCAGCTCCTGAGCGCGGTGCGGAGCCTGCCGAGGAGAGAGCCACGCCCCTCCCGGCGGCTTCCCTCCTGGTGCCGTTCCTGCCCGGGAGCCCGCTCCGCCACGGGTCTCGCGGGTTCCCGTCCCCGATCCGGGGCCGGACTCTCGGACGTGGCCGGAACCCGGGCGGGCGGAGGAGCGGGGATCGGGGAGGCGGGCCAGAACTCCGACCGGTCGCCGCGCCGTACGCCGTGGGTGGCCTCGATCGACGCGGCGACGTCGTCCGCGCCCAGCAGCCTCGCCCGGCCCAGCGCCTCGGTCCGCTCCAGCCTCGCCTCGCCGTCGTCGCCGAGATCGGCGACGAGCATGCCGGAACGGTCGTCCTGCATCACGCGGATCATCCGCTCCAGCGTCTCGCGTCCCAGCGGCACCGAGACCGGGCCCGTGTAGCGGAACGCGATCGGGGCGGGGGTCGCGGAGATCTCGTCGGCGAAGCGTATCCGCTCGTCGTGGGCGAAGTGCTCGCGCAGCAGCCGCAGGTCGAACAGGGGATCGTCCAGCACGGGGCGACGCTCCCCGGACAGTTTCGACCACGGGGCGACCAGGGTGACGATCACGTCGCCGAGTGACCCGTCGAGCGCCGCGCCCACCGCCTCGCGCACCTTCTCCCAGGGCCCGTCGGCGCACAGCACCACCTCCACGTACGGGACCAGCCAGTGACGGCCCCGGTCCTTGCGCAGGTCGCGGCGGAGCGGCACCCGATGGGCCAGGTAGGGGGCGACGACCCGCACCGCCCGCCCCGGGTCGCGCCGCTGGGCGGGAAGCCCCAGGTGGACGGCCTGGGCGGCCATGTCGGGGACGAAGACCACCCCGTGCGCGGCCAGCCGGTAGGCGAACTCGGTGTCCTCACCCCGCAGCACCCCGGGGTCGACCCCGCCCACGGCCTGGAAGATCTCGCGCCGCATCGACACCGTCGGCCCCGTGCACACGTGGTAGGGGTTGCGGCTGGCACGCAGGCCGTCGGTGCGGGAGATCGTCTGCTCGGTGGAGCTGGGCAGGGCGGCCGACAGGTCGAAGAGGGACGCGAGCGAGCCCGCGCGCACGCCCTCGTGGACCCGCGCGGCCGTGAGCGCCGGCTCCTCGACGAACTTCTTCGCACCGATCGTGACCAGGTAGCCGGACAGATGGTGCCAGCGGGCCAGAGCCTCGATGTGCTCGCGGCAGACGACCATGTCGGCGTCGAGGCGCTGGATGATCCGCCCCTCCGCGAGGGCGGCACCGGTGTTCACCGCGTGGGCGATCCCCCAGCCCGAGGAGCCGGTGGTCACGATCCTGGCGCCACTCGGAGCGATCTCCGGCAGCCGCAGCGGCGGGTCGCTGCCGTCGTCGACCACGATCACCTCCATGAGGTGATCGTGGTAGGTCTGCGCGGCCAGGGCGGCGAGGGCGAGGTCGAGCCTGTGCTGCCCGCCGTGGGCCGGAATGATCACGCTCACCGAAAGCTCCGGATCCCACGCGCCGAGCGCGGGCGGGTCCAGGGGTGAGTAGTCGTTGTGCCGGATCGGCGGCAGGTCCGCCGCCGTGCCGCCCGTCATGATGTGGCACCCCTTGTCTCGATTCCCCGTCTGTCAAGCCCTGTCAAGGCTCGCAGACCATATCGGCTGATCCTTAGAGTTCCCTGGAGAGACGCCTGGCTTGTCCATTTGGTGGACATCGCATCCCGGAGCCGAGCGCGTTGCCCGTAGACTCGTTTCCCAATACCGCAGGTAGCACGCGCACGGATCGGCCGTGCGCGGTGAGGAGCAATCATGACCAGGGCGTGGCGTGGCCTCATCGAGGAGTACCGTGACCGACTTCCGGTGACCACGGCGACGCCCGTTGTCACGCTTCTGGAGGGCGGCACCCCGCTCGTCCCGGCGAACCGGGTGTCGGCGCTGACCGGCTGCGAGGTCTATCTGAAGGTCGAGGGCCTCAACCCGACCGGAAGCTTCAAGGACCGTGGCATGACCATGGCGATCAGCAAGGCCGTCGAGGACGGGGCGAAGGCCGTCATCTGCGCCTCGACCGGCAACACCAGCGCCTCCGCCGCCGCCTACGCGGTCCGGGCGGGCCTGACCTGCGCGGTGCTGGTGCCCCGAGGCAAGATCGCGATGGGCAAGCTGGCCCAGGCGCTGGTCCACGGGGCGAGGCTGCTCCAGGTCGAGGGGTCCTTCGACGACTGCCTGGAGATGACCAGGAAGCTGTCGGAGAACTACCCGATCGCCCTGGTCAACTCGGTGAACCCGTTCCGGCTCCAGGGCCAGAAGACCGCCGCCTTCGAGATCGTCGACGCGCTCGGGGACGCCCCCGACATCCACTGCATCCCGGTCGGTAACGCGGGCAACATCTCGGCGTACTGGATGGGCTACACCGAGTACGCCGGGGACGGCGTCGCGACGAGGACGCCGCGGATGTTCGGCTTCCAGGCCAGCGGCGCCGCGCCGATCGTCAACGGCGCGCCGGTGACCCACCCGCACACGATCGCGACCGCGATCCGCATCGGCAACCCCGCCTCGTGGCAGCTCGCCGAGGCCGCCCGCGACGAGTCGGGCGGTGTGATCCAGTCCGTCACCGACCGTCAGATCGCCGCCGCGTACAAGCTGCTCGCCCAGGAGGAGGGCGTGTTCGTCGAGCTCGCCTCCGCCGCCAGCGTGGCGGGCCTCCTCCAGGCCCACGGGCAGGGCCTGGTCGAACCGGGACAGCGCATCGTGTGCACGGTGACCGGAAACGGCCTCAAGGACCCCGACTGGGCCATCTCGGGCGCCCCGACGCCGGTGACGATCCCGATCGACGCGCACGCGGCGGCCACCGCCCTCGAACTCGCCTAGCCGGACCTCAAGCTCGCCCAGTGAACATCACGTGAACCTCAGGAGAAGCGACGTGCCCCTCACGGCCCCCCGAGGACCCCGATGACCGGCGGCACGGCGAAGGTGACCGTCCACGTCCCCGCGACGTCGGCCAATCTGGGGCCCGGATTCGACACGCTGGGGCTCGCTCTCGACCTTCACGACGAGATCGAGGCGGAGCTGTTCGATCCCCAGGGCGGGCCGGACTCCCGAAGCGTCGACATCGTGGTCGAGGGCGAGGGGGCCGCGGAGCTCGACCTGGGCGAGGGGCACCTCATCGTCACCACGATGCGCGCGACCTTTGACGCGATGGGTCTCCCGCGGCCGCGTGGCATCCGGCTGCGCTGTCTCAACCGGATCCCGCACGCCCGTGGCCTCGGCTCCTCGTCCGCGGCGATCTGCGCCGGAATCCTCGCCGCCCGCGCCCTCGCCGCCACCCCGTACGCGCGAGACGACCGTGGCGGGGATCGGTCGCCGGAGGGGCCGCCCGAGCTGACCGACGACGCCGTCTTCGCGCTGGCCACCGAGATCGAAGGGCATCCCGACAACGTGGCGCCGTGCCTGGCCGGCGGGTTCACCGTGGCGTGGACGGACGCCGGGGGCGTGCCGCACCTGGTGCGGCTGCCGCCCCACGAGGCCGTCAGGCCCGTGGTCCTCGTCCCCGCGCACCGGCTGTCCACCGAGGTCGCCCGCGGGCTGCTTCCCAAGGACGTCCCGCACGCCGACGCCGCCGCGAACGCGGGAAGGGCCGCGCTGCTGGTCGCGGCGCTGACCGCCAGACCCGAGCCCGAGTTGCTGCTCGCCGCCACGCAGGACCGTCTCCACCAGGATTACCGCGCACCCGCCATGCCGCGGACCGCCGATCTGGTGCGACGGCTGCGCGAGGCGGGGGTCGCCGCTGTCGTCTCGGGAGCGGGGCCCACGGTTCTTGCGTTTTCAACGGTGAATACGCAGGATTTGATCGCACCGGAAGTGGGTAATGACTGGCACATCCAGCCACTGGATGTCGAAACCAGAGGAGCCCGCGTTGTTTCTCTCGAGACACGCTGACACCTCTTCGACCCTCAGGGAATAGCTGTGTGCGCTGGTGATGTTAGGCTGATAGCCGCACCAGGTGCCCCGCGTTGGGTGCGTGCTTGTCAGCCACACATCGCTGTGCCATGTCTCACCTGGTGAGACATGGGCGCCGCAGTGGCCTCCCCGAATCCGTTGCCTCCGAATGCCCCGTATTTCGGTAGGGGCATTGAGAAGCGGCGTTTAGGGGGGCATGCGCGTTCGAACCACCTCGACATCTGGTTGCCGGTAGCAATCCGGGGGGTGTCCTCCAAGTCCCACCGTCGGCGATTCTCGATGGTGACGGCCTGGATCCGCCCTTCTCCGACAGTGGCGGCGGCTCTCGATGGGCCGTCGAGGATCGCAACGTGCAACCCGACCCGGTCTGTCCCACCGGGTCGATCGCACCACCGGGACGATTGGCTGATCATGGCCACGCCCGACCCCTGGGAAGGACCCATTAGTGAGCGACACCACCGAACTCCTCTCCGACGTCACCGGCACGGCGCCGGCGTCCGGCGACACCCCCACCCGCCCCGCGGCCAAGCCGCGCCGTCGCTCCGGCACCGGCCTTTCCGCCATGGTGCTGCCTGAGCTGCAGGCCATGGCCTCCGGGCTCGGCATCAGCGGGACCGGGCGGATGCGCAAGAGCCAGCTGATCGCGGCCATTCAGGAGAAGCAGGGCGTCTCCACCGAGAGCGCCCAGGCTCCCGCCGCCGTCAAGGAGACACCTGCCGTGGCCGCCCCCGCCGTCGTGGCCGAGCCGGTCGCCGAGCGTCCGGCGCGCACCCGCAGGGAACGGTCCCGTCCCGTCGTGGCCGCCGAGCCCGTCGTGGAGCAGGCGCCCTCCGCCCCCACCCCCGAGCCCGTGGCCGCCGTCGTCGCGCCCGAGCCTGTCGTGGAGCAGCAGACCATCGAGACCGCCCCGGCCGAGGGCCGTGGCGAGCGCGAGAGCCGTCGCGAGCGCGGCGAGCGCCGTGGCCGCAACAGCGAGCGCCGCGAGCGTGGCGAGCGTGGCGACACCCGCCCCGACAACCGGACCGACGGCCGCCCCGACCAGCGCGCCACCGACACCGGCCAGAGCCGTGGCGAGCGGACCAACGACCGTGGCGAGCGGGCCAACGACCGCGGAGACCGTCTCAACGACCGCGGTGACCGCGGTGACCGCGGTGAGCGGACCAACGACCGCGGCGATCGTGGTGACAGGGGCGAGCGAGGCGACCGTGGTGACAGGGGCCCGCAGAACCGAGGCCCGCAGGACCGCAACGACCAGCACGGCGTGGGCGACGACGACGACCGCCGTGGCCGCCGTGGCCGGTTCCGCGAGCGCAACCGCCGTGGCCGCGAGCGGTTCGACAGCAACGAGCCCGTGGTCGGCGACGACGACGTCCTCATCCCGATCGCCGGAATCCTGGACATCCTCGACAACTACGCGTTCGTGCGGACGAGCGGTTACCTGCCGGGCTCCAACGACGTCTACGTCTCGCTGGCCCAGATCCGTCGCAACGGCCTGCGCAAGGGTGACGTCGTCACCGGCGCCGTCCGCCAGCCCCGCGACGGTGAGCGCAGGGAGAAGTTCAACGCGCTCGTCCGCCTCGACACGGTCAACGGCATGGACCCGGAGCAGGCGCGGCAGCGGCCCGACTTCAACAAGCTCGTCCCCCTCTACCCGCAGGAGCGCCTGCGTCTGGAGACCGAGCCGAACATCCTGACCACCAGGATCATCGACATGGTGGCGCCGATCGGCAAGGGCCAGCGCGGTCTCATCGTCTCCCCGCCCAAGGCGGGCAAGACGATGGTGCTCCAGTCGATCGCCAACGCGATCACCCGCAACAACCCCGAGTGCCACCTCATGGTCGTCCTCGTCGACGAGCGTCCGGAAGAGGTCACCGACATGCAGCGGTCGGTGAAGGGCGAGGTGATCCACTCGACCTTCGACCGCCCCGCCGAGGACCACACCACGGTCGCCGAGCTGGCCATCGAGCGCGCCAAGCGCCTGGTGGAGCTCGGCCACGACGTGGTCGTGCTGCTCGACTCGATCACCCGTCTGGGCCGCGCCTACAACCTGGCGGCCCCGGCCTCCGGCCGCATCCTGTCCGGTGGTGTCGACTCCACCGCGCTCTACCCGCCAAAGCGTTTCTTCGGTGCCGCCCGCAACATCGAGAACGGCGGCTCGCTGACGATCCTCGCCACCGCGCTGGTCGAGACCGGCTCCAAGATGGACGAGGTCATCTTCGAGGAGTTCAAGGGCACCGGCAACCTGGAGCTCAAGCTCAACCGGCAGCTCGCCGACAAGCGGATCTTCCCCGCGGTGGACGTCGACGCGTCCGGCACCCGTAAGGAGGAGATCCTCATGGGTAAGGACGAGCTCCAGATCATCTGGAAGCTCCGCCGCGTGCTGCACGCCCTGGACATGCAGCAGGCCCTTGAGCTTCTCCTGGAGAAGATGAGGGAGACCAAGTCCAACGCGGAGTTCCTGCTCCAGGTGCAGAAGACGACGGTCAGCTCCGACCGCGACTGATCGTCCGCCGCACGTCGAACGCCCCGGCCCCTCCGGCCGGGGCGTTCACGTTTTCCAAAGCCCTTGTGTGACCCGGTACTTCGGGATATCCCTACTTCAGGACCCCTTTTCCCCATGACTCTCGTGCCCGGGACGGTCGCGAGTGCGGACGGCACGCGAGGAGGGCGGCGCACCGGGGCGGACGGGCGCGGGGAGACGCCGGGGACAGCGGGAACGGCGGGAACGTCGGGGGCACAGATGACGAGGGTGGGCACCGGGGGCGGAGGAGGCGCATGACGGCCGAGACGCTGGGAGGTACGACCCCGGTCAGGACGCCGCTCAGATGGCGTGTCCCGCTCGGGCCGAACGGTCCCCTGGGCATGCTCGTCGACCCGATGACCTGGCGGGCCGTCCCCTACCTGCTGGTGAGCGTGTTCTACGGTCTCGCCTGCTTCGCGTTCCTCGCGTCCGTGATCCCGGCCTCCCTGGTGATGGTGCTCGTGTGGATCGGGCTGCCGCTGCTCGCCCTGACCATGCTCGCCTGGCGGGGCGCCGCGATGCTGGAGCGCCGGTTCCTGCGCCTGGCCTTCGGCGTCGACATCCCCAGCCCCTACCGGCCCTCCGAGGGCGACAACCTGTTCCTGCGCTGGAAGGACATGTTCGTCGACCCCGCGACCTGGAAGGACCTGCTCTACCTGTTGTTGCTGCTGCCGGTCGGGATCGCGGAGTTCACCGTCACGGCGGTCCTGTGGGTCCTCGGGCTGGGCCTGACGTTCGCGCCACTGCCCCTGCTGCTGGCCGGGCAGCCGATGACACCCATCGGCGGGCTGCCGATCGACAGCGGGCCGAGGGTGCTGCTGTGCGCGTTGATCGGGGCCTGCTTCCTCCTCGCCGCCCTGTACGCGACCCGGGGCATGGCCTGGCTGCACGTCCTGTTCGGCGTCGCCCTGCTGGGGACGAGTGAGAAGAACCGGCTGGCGGCCCGCGCCGCCCACCTGAGGGCCAGCAGGGCCCGCGGGGTGGACGCGGCGGAGGCCGAGCGGCGCCGGATCGAACGGGACCTGCACGACGGCGCCCAGCAGCGGCTGCTGTCCGTGGCGATGGACCTGGGCCGGGCCCAGGCCAAGCTGGACTCCGACCCCGACGCCGCGAGGGAGCTCCTCGCCCAGGCGCACCGGGGCACCAAGGCCGCCATCGCCGAGCTGCGTGACCTCGCCAGGGGCATCCACCCGGCGATCCTCACCGACAGGGGGCTGAGTGCGGCCCTGTCGTCGCTCGCCGCCCGCGCGCCCGTACGGGTGGACCTGTCGGTGGAGGTCTCCCACCGGCCGCCGCCCGCGGTGGAGAGCATCGCCTACTTCGTCGTGGCCGAGTGCCTGAGCAATCTCGCCAAGCACTCCGAGGCCACCGAGGCGTTCGTCCGGGTGAGCCGCGAGGGGCAGCGGGTGATCGTCGAGGTCTACGACAACGGGGTCGGCGCCGCCGTGCCGCGGCCGGGCAGTGGCCTCGCCGGGCTGGCGGACCGGGCCGCGACCATCGACGGCACCCTGAGCGTCGACAGCCCGCTGGGCGGTCCCACGATGATCAGGGCGGAGTTGCCCTGCGAATGGTGAGAACGTGGGACCCATGCGGGTGGTGATCGCCGAGGACTCGGTGCTGTTGCGTGAGGGACTGGCGAGACTCCTGGCGGACGGGGGCATCGAGACCGTGGGGGTGGCGGGCGACGGTCCCGGGCTGGTGGCGGTGGTCGACGAGCACGACCCGGACCTCGCCGTCGTCGACGTGCGGATGCCGCCGACCCATACCGACGAAGGGCTGCGCGCCGCACTGGAGGCGAGGTCCAGGCGGCCGGGGCTGCCGATTCTCGTCCTGTCGCAGTACGTCGAGGAGCAGTACGCCACCGAACTCATCGGCGGCGGCGCCGCGGCGGTCGGCTACCTGCTCAAGGAGCGGATAGCCGACGTGGCCGAGTTCCTCGACGCCGTACGCCGGGTGGCGGCCGGTGGGACGGTCATCGACCCCGAGGTGATCGGACAGCTCCTGAGCCGCCAGCGCAGGGGCGATCCCCTGGAGTCCCTGACCGCGAGGGAGAGCGAGGTCCTGGCGTTGATGGCGGAGGGGCGCTCCAACACCGCGGTCGCCGGACGGATGCTCGTCACCGAGGGCGCCGTGGAGAAGCACATCTCCAGCATCTTCTGCAAACTCGGGCTGGAGCCCGCCGCCGACGATCACCGCCGTGTTCTCGCCGTGCTGGCGTACCTGGGACGGTGACAGCCTGGAGCGCCCGGCTTCCTCGCGGAGGTCCACCTGGCGCGGCCTCCTTGCGGATATCGGGCCAGGCGGGGGCCGTGAGCGGCCTGAAGGGGCAGGTCACGGGGGCGGGGAATGTCTTGTGGCCTGGGATGGTTGGAGGATCTGGCACACTGGTAGCCGAACCGTAGCGGTTCCGGTTCCCGCCCGCGCGCACCTCGGTGTGCTCAGCGCGCAAGCCCTACAGGCGAGAGACAGTGGCGACCCGGCGACCGCGTTTTGGAGAGGAAAAGGCAACATGAAGCCCGACATCCACCCGGAGTACCACGCCACGCAGGTGACCTGCACCTGTGGTAACTCCTTCACCACCCGCAGCACCGCCAAGAACGGCGTGATCCACGCCGACGTGTGCTCCGCCTGCCACCCCTTCTACACGGGCAAGCAGAAGATCCTGGACACCGGCGGCCGGGTGGCGCGCTTCGAGAAGCGCTTCGGCAAGAAGCCCGCGGGCCAGTAGCTCTCATCTCGGCGCCGGCTCGGATAACCCCCTTCGCGGGGCCCGGGTCGGCGTTCGTGGTGATGAGGCAGGCTGACAAGGGCTTTCAAGGAAGGACGCACGGTGAATCTCGACGAGCTGCTCAGTGAGTACGCCGAGCTGGAACTCAAGCTCGCCGACCCCTCCGTGCACGCCGACCAGAAGCAGGCGCGCACCTTCGGCAGGCGCTACGCCGAGCTGACCCCGATCATCGCCACCTACCGCGAGCTTGAGGGCGTCCAGTCCGACCTCGGCACGGCGAGGGAGCTCGCCTCGGAGGACGAGGGGTTCGCCGAGGAGGCGAAGGAGCTGGAGGCCCGGATTCCCGAGCTGGAGGAGAAGCTCAGGCACCTGCTCGTCCCGCGCGATCCCAACGATGACAAGGACATCATCATGGAGATCAAGGCGGGCGAGGGTGGCGAGGAGTCCGCCCTGTTCGCCGGAGACCTCCTGCGGATGTATCTGCGGTACGCCGAGCGGATCGGCTGGAAGACCGAGCTGATCGACGCCACCCACTCCGACCTCGGCGGTTACAAGGACGTCACGATCGCCCTGAAGGCGAGGGGCGACGAGGGCGTCTGGTCGAGGCTCAAGTTCGAGGGCGGCGTGCACCGCGTCCAGCGGGTCCCGGTCACCGAGTCGCAGGGGCGCATCCACACCAGCGCCGCCGGCGTGCTCGTCTACCCGGAGGCCGAGGATGTCGACGTCCAGATCGACCCGAACGATCTCCGTATCGACGTCTACCGCTCCAGCGGACCCGGCGGGCAGAGTGTCAACACCACCGACTCGGCCGTGCGGATCACCCACGTGCCGACGGGTGTCGTCGCCTCCTGCCAGAACGAGAAGAGCCAGCTCCAGAACAAGGAGTCGGCGATGCGCATCCTGCGGGCACGCCTGCAGGCGATCGCCGAGGAGGAGGCGAACGCCGCCGCCATGGCCGAGCGCAAGTCCCAGATCCGCACGGTCGACCGCTCCGAGCGCATCCGCACCTACAACTTCCCCGAGAACCGCATCTCCGATCATCGCGTCGGTTTCAAGGCCTACAACCTCGACCAGGTGCTCGACGGGGATCTCACGGCCGTCATCCAGTCCCTGCTCGACGCCGAGATGGCGGAGAAGCTCGCCGCCCATTCATAGAACGCGCCCATGACCTTTCTGCTGGACGAGATCGCCCTCGCCACCGCCCGGCTCGCCGAGGCAGGTGTGCCGTCGCCGCGCACCGACGCCGAGGAGATCGCCGCGTGTGTGCACGGCGTACGCCGCAGTGAGCTGCACATGGTGAAGGACTCCGACTTCGACGCCCTGTTCTGGGAGGGCGTCGCCCGCAGGGAGTCCCGCGAGCCGCTCCAGCACATCACCGGGCGGGCCTACTTCCGCTACCTGTCCCTGGAGGTCGGGCCAGGCGTGTTCGTGCCGCGCCCGGAGACCGAGGTCGTGGTGGGCTGGGCGATCGATCGGCTGCGGGAGATGGACGTCGCCTCGCCCGTGGTCGTGGATCTCGGCACCGGTTCGGCCGCGATCGCGCTGTCCATCGCCCAGGAGGTCGCGCTCGCCACCGTGCACGCGGTCGAGGTCGATCCCGGCGCCTACACCTGGGCGAAACGCAACATCATCGAACACGGCCAGGGCCGTGTCCACCTGCACCCCGAGGACCTGGCCGACGCCCTCTCGGAGCTGAACGGCCAGGTGGACCTGGTGATCTCCAACCCGCCCTACATCCCGCCGGGCGCGATCCCCCGTGATCCCGAGGTCCGCGACTACGACCCGCACCGCGCGCTGTACGGATCGGGCAGCGACGGCCTCGACGAGGTCAGGGCGGTGGAGCGGACCGCGAGGCGGCTGCTGCGCCCCGGCGGGTTCGTCGCCGTGGAACACGCCGACCAGCAGGGCACTCCGGTCTATCTGATCTTCTCTGAGGAGAACGGCTGGCGCGACGTTCGCAGCCGCCAGGACCTGACTCGCAGGGACCGCTTCGTCACCGCTCGATTCGGCCAGGAATAGGATGCACGCCGTGAGCCGACGTTTTGACTGTATGGATGCCACCCAGCGCGCCACGGGCCTACTCGAGGCCGCGTCCGCCCTCCAGCGGGGGGAGCTCGTGGTGCTCCCGACCGACACCGTCTACGGTGTCGGCGCCGACGCCTTCACGCCCGCCGCGGTCACCGCCCTGCTTGACGCGAAGGGACGCGGTCGTGACATGCCGGTTCCCGTGCTGGTCGGGACCGTCCGGGCCGCGAACGCCCTGGTGGAGAACCTCGGTCCGTACGGCCAGGATCTCATCGACTCCTTCTGGCCGGGACCGCTCACGCTGATCTGCCGGGCGAACCGGTCGCTGTCGTGGGATCTCGGCGACGCCAAGGGCACCGTCGCGATCCGGATGCCGCTGCACGCGGTCGCCCTCGACCTGCTCAAGGAGACCGGCCCGCTCGCCGTCTCCAGCGCCAACCGTTCGGGTGCCCCCGCGGCGACCACCGCTGCCGACGCGGAGAAGCAGCTCGGCGACTCGGTGTCGGTCTATCTCGACGCCGGGCCGTGCGAGAGCGACATCCCCTCGACGATCCTCGATCTGACCACGGCGGTGCCCAGGCTCCTGCGGCGTGGGGCGATCAGCGTGGAGAAGCTGCGCGGCGTGATCGGCTACGTCGCCACGGACGCGGGCCCGGAGCCCGGCGACTGACGGTGAGGGCGGTGTGAGGACACGGGCGAGCGCCTCCACGGGGGCGCCCCGATGTCTGAGCGCGCGTCTCCGGCATATGCCGTGATCCATGCCATCTGATTATCACCGTGACGCCGGGCTGTCTCCCCGGTACCTTGAAGTGGGCCGACACTTCCTGGGAGACGTCCATGGGCAAGTTCGAAGGAATGGACCCCAAGCTGGTCCGCGATCTGTTGTCCGAGGTTCAGCGGGCGGCCGAGCGGATGCGGGACGTCGAAGGCAAGGTCTCGCAGATGATGAGCGGGGCGGGCCTGTCCTCTCAGTCGACCCACAGACCCGTCCAGATCGCCGACGCGTGCGACGTGATGGTCCGCGACGTCTCCGCCCGCGTGGCGCTGCTGGAGAAGAGGGTCAGCCAGAACGGGACGGCGCCCCCCACCGAGCCGAAGGCCGGGGACACGAAGCCCGAGGCGGGTTCCCAGGGCGAGGGCGCGAAGCCGGAGACGGACGCCCAGAACGGTGCCAAGCCCGAGTCGGGCTCTCAGAACGGCGCCAAGCCGGAGAGCGGTTCTCAGAACGGGGCCAAGCCCGAGACCCCGAAGGCGGACGAGCTCAAGCCGGCCGTCGGGGCGGACGACAAGCCCCGCGTCGGCGACCAGTCGGCGGAGGCCACCCAGCGCGACGATCCCAAAGACTCCTCCAAACACGACAGCAAGCCTGACTCCAAGCACGAGTCCAAGCCCGACGGCAAGCACGACTCTCCGAAGGCCGACGAGGCCAAGCCGGAGGCCGGTTCGAAGAGCGACGAGACCTCCCCGCGGGATGAGCGGGACGATCGGAAGGAGACGCGGAAACCCGAGACGTCCGGGGCCGACGACCGGAAACCGGAAACGGGGTCGAAGGCCGACGAGACCTCTCCGCGTGAAGGAGAGAAGGCCAAGGAGGAGCGGGAGGGGGAGAAGTCCAAGGAGGAGCGGGAGGGGGAGAAGTCCAAGGAGGAGCGGGAGAAGCCCAAGGAGACCGCGAAACCGACTGAGACCGCGCCGCGCGAGACCTCCAGGCCCGATCCCACGCCTGAGCCGCCCAAGGCGGAGCAGCCGCGTCCTGAGCCTCCCAGGCCCGATCCGACACCTGAGCCGCCCAAGGCCGAGGAGCCCCGTCCCGAACCTCCCAAGGCGGAGGAACCACGTCCCGAGCCTCCGAAGGCCGAGGAGCCGCGTCCTGAGCCTCCCCGCCCGGACCCCGTGCCGGAGGCTCCGAGGGACGATGCCGTGCCTCCGTCGGAGGTGTACAACCCGGACTCCCAGTCCGTACCGGACGTGCCGAGGGGCGAGGACACCCGGCCGGAGGCCCCCGCACCGGGGCGCGTCCCCGAGATGCCGAACGTCGAGGGCGCGCCCACGCCGGGTGCCCCGAACGCCGAGGGCGCGGAGGTGCCCAGGCAGGATTCCGCGCCCGCGCCGGACGTCCCCAGAACCGAGGGGACGCATCCTGAGACGCCGAGGGTCGAGGATCTGAAGCCCGCGGTTCCCGGACCGGGGGAGAACCCGCAGGGGGGAGGGCAGCCCGTCGACACCGCGCCGCGCGAGACGCCCGACCTCCCGCGTACGCCCGGGGCTCCCAACCCGGACACCGCCCCCGCGCCCGGGGCGCCGCAGGGGGACTCCACGCCCACGCCGGAGCAGCCCAGGGCCGACGACGGGGGGAGGGAGGTCATCAACTCGGGCGACACGACGCCACGCGGGCAGGATTCGACCGGCACCGTGCCGGTGAACGATTC
>NZ_JBIAZS010000005.1:0-185667 GCF_042899335.1 Streptosporangium sp. NPDC000095 | reverse complement strand
TCCGACGCCAAGGGCGACACGGGGTCCAAGGGTGATGAGACGACGCCGCGTGGGGATTCCACGGGGAACGCGCCCGTGAACGATTCCGACGCCAAGGGCGACACCGGCTCCAAGGGTGATGAGACGACGCCACGCGGGCAGGATTCGACCGGCACCGTGCCGGTGAACGATTCCGACGCCAAGGGCGACACGGGGTCCAAGGGTGATGAGACGACGCCGCGTGGGGATTCCACGGGGAACGCGCCCGTGAACGATTCCGACGCCAAGAGTGACACCGGCTCCAAGGGCGACGAGCGCTCGCCCAGAGACGGGGGAGGGGCGTCCGGCGACACCGTTCTCGACACCCCGAGGAAGGATCACCCCGACGACATCGACCAGAGCGGCGATTCCAGGGCGAAGGTCGTGGAGGTCGACGGGGTGAAGGTGCTCCAGATCCCGCTCGACGCGCCCACGGCGGCCGAGGTCGACGAGCTGCTGAAGAACATCGAGGACATCCCGCCGCTGGAGATGCCGGGTGTCGACAACGTCTCCGTCACCGGGGGGCAGCCCGGCTGGGTCGAGCCGCACCAGCCGCTCGATTCCGCCAAGCCCGCGTACCCGCTCCTCGACACGGCGGGCCCGACCACGGACCAGACCGTCCAGCCGCCGGGCACCGGTGGCGACGCGACTCCCCAGTCCACGGGTACGACCTCGGGCGATCCCGTCCCGAGGCCCGCCGATGTGACGCAGGGAGACTCCTCTTCCCGGTCCACCGGTGAGGCCGCGCTCCGGCCCGTCGGGACGGCTTCGGGCGAGCCCGCGATCCAGACGGCGAATACGACCTCGGGTGAGGCCGCCGCGCGGCCGGACGGGATGCGGGTGCCGGCCGTCGGCGACGCGGTTTCCGCTGTGGCGCAGGATGCGGCGGGGGTTTCCGGACAGGCGGGAGCGGCTCCCGGGGGTGTGTCCGCGCAACCGGCCGTACAGCCGGACGCGCAGCCGCCCGTGCGACCGGACACGCAACCGGTCGCACAGCAGGACGGGGGTTCGGTCGCCCGGTGGGCGAACGACGGCAGCGACGTCGTCACCGCGGAGGCGGGTCCGCTCGACCTCGACGCGCTCAGGACGCTCGCCGACAACGCCCGCGAGATCGAACCGCTGGAGATGCCCGGCGTGAGCGTGCCCGACGGGGAGACCTGGGGCGAGGGCGCCTGGGCGCCCATGGACATCCGGCCCGACGGTCCTGCGGGTGACGTGGAAGCGGGAGATCCGCTGCGGCCTATCCCGCCTCCGGGGGACGGCCGGTGACCGTCGCGAAGGCGGCGTCGAGGCGGCGAGCGGGTGGGTGAGAGGCGCCTGGGAAGCGAAGGGCGGCAGGCGGTGAGTGTGTCGGCGGTTCGTCCTCGTCCTTGAGCGTGGTCGGCGAGTGAAGAGGGTCAGTGAGCAGGAGGCAGGGAGCGTGTCAGCGAGGGTGAGGAGCCTGTGATGTTCGTGGATCCACCCGCACCGCAGCCGATGCAGCCGGGGGAGACCCCTCCGGCCTCGGCCAGCACCGGTCTGCCGTCCCCGGACGCGGCCACGTCGTGGGAGTTCAACCCCGACTACCAGCGGCTGGTCATGATGTGGAGGCAGGTGCTCCCCGTGCTCGACACGCTGACCTCCAGCCTGGACAAGGCCTACCAGCTCGCCAGGAGCAGCGACGTCTGGGACGCGCCCGTCTCCGGCCGCTACGTCGAGGACATGACGGAGTGGCGCACCCGCCTTGGCCTCTACCGGCAGGCGGTCCTGACGTCGATCAGCGACCAGGCGGCCGACACGCCGAGGTGGGTGCCGGTCAGATCCGGAGCCCCGCACGCGTTCTCGTGAGGCGGCCCCGTCGGGGTGCCGACCCTCCGGACACGCGGTCTCGTGGGACGGTTCTCCGGGCGGCGTCGAGTCTGCCTGACGGGTGTTCCTGCGATGCGGTCTCTGCGATGAGGGCGCTCCCTCGCGACACGCCTTCCGGGGCGGCACGTCCTTGACCTGGGACAACCGGGGCGGGCGGGCTTACAGTGGGGGTGAGTCGTCGTCTTCGGGGTGTGAGCCATGGGCGCAGAACCGTACTACGGGCCGGATTTCGGTCTCCTGCAGCGCGAGGACCCGGAGATCGCGAGTGTGCTCCTCGACGAGCTCGACCGGCTCCGTGGCGGCGTCCAGCTGATCGCGAGCGAGAACTTCACCTCACCCGCCGTGCTCGCCGCGCTCGGCTCGACGCTCACCAACAAGTACGCCGAGGGTTATCCCGGCAGGCGTTACTACGCCGGGTGCGAGGTCGTCGACCGGGCCGAGCGGCTCGCGATCGACCGCGCCAAGCTGCTGTTCGGCGCCGAGCACGTCAACGTGCAGCCCCATTCCGGCGCCTCGGCGAACCTGGCCGCCTACGCGGCCCTGCTCCAGCCCGGCGACACCATGCTCGCGATGGAGCTGTCGCACGGCGGCCACCTCACCCACGGCTCCAAGGTCAACTTCTCGGGACGCTGGTTCGACGTCGTGGCGTACGGCGTGCGCAGGGACACCGAGCTGATCGACTACGACGAGGTGAGGGAGCTGGCGCTTCGGCACCAGCCCAAGATGATCATCTGTGGCGCCACCGCCTATCCGCGTGAGATCGACTTCGCCGCTTTCCGCGGGATCGCGGACGAGGTGGGCGCCTGGCTGCTCGCCGACGTCGCGCACACCGTCGGCCTGATGGCCGGACTGGCCCTGCCGTCCGCCGTGCCGTACGCGGACGTGGTGACCTTCACCACGCACAAGGCGCTGCGCGGTCCGAGAGGCGGCGGGATCATGTGCACGGGGGAGCTGGGACCCAGGATCGATCGCGCGGTCTTCCCGTTCGTGCAGGGGGGGCCGCTCATGCACGCGGTGGCGGCCAAGGCGGTCGCGTTCGGCGAGGCGCTGCGGCCGGAGTTCGCACAGTACGCGCGACAGGTGGTGGCGAACGCCCAGGTGCTGGCCGAGGCGCTCGCCGCCGAGGGCATGCGGCCGGTCTCCGGGGGCACCGACAGCCATCTGGCGCTGATCGATCTGCGCGATGTCGGGATCTCCGGAGCGGTGGCCGAGCAGCGGTGCCAGGCGGCCGGGATCACGCTGAACCGCAACGCGATCCCCTACGATCCCGAGCCGCCCACGGTGACCTCGGGGATCCGGGTCGGTACCCCCTGCGTCACGACTCAGGGAATGGGCCCCGAGGAGATGAAGGAAGTGGCCTCGATGGTCGCGCAGGCCATCCGAGATCCGGACGCGACGGGGGAGATACGGGAGCGCGTCGAGGTGTTGACGAGGGCTCATCAGATATATCCCAGCGAACTATGAGCTGTTCTGTGTCGTTTTCCGGTCACAGGTGGCCGGACTATCCGCGAAACTGGTTCCGTGCGCGAATACCTACTCATGGCGCTCGTCGCGGCCGCGGTGACGTACCTGCTGGTTCCCCTGATCCGCGTTTTCGCCGTTCGGATCGGCGCCATGCCCGAGGTTCGCAGCCGTGACGTGCACACCACGCCGACCCCCAGGCTCGGTGGCCTGGCGATGTACGGTGGCCTGGTCGCCGGTCTGCTGATCGCCGGAGAGCTGCCCTACGCCGGGGGCAAGCTGGCGGCCGAGGGCCAGGGCAAGACCGTGATCGCGCTGATCGCCGCGGGTGGCCTGATCACGCTGACCGGCTTCCTGGACGACTGGCTGGGCATGGACGCGCTGGTCAAGCTCGCCGGGCAGATCGGCGCCGCGGGGGTGCTCGTCACCTTCGGGGTCAGCCTGCCGTGGCTCCCGCTGCCCACCGCGCTGGGCGGGCAGACCATCCTGGACTCGACGCTGAGCCCGCTGATCACGATCCTGATCGTGGTCGTCATGATCAACGCGGTCAACTTCGTCGACGGGCTCGACGGGCTCGCCGCGGGGATCGTCGGCATCGCCGCGATGGCCACGTGGACGTACTCGGTGGCCCTGTCGAAGGACTACGGCAACACCAGCATCAACGCGACGGCGGTCATCGCCTCGGTGCTCATCGGGATCTGCCTCGGCTTCCTGCCGCACAACTTCCACCCGGCGAAGATCTTCATGGGTGACACGGGGGCGATGCTGATCGGCCTGGTCCTCGCCTCCACGATGATCCTGGTCACGCCGCTCGACTCCAGCAGCATCAACCGTTTCCCCGTCATCCTTCCCCTGCTCGTGCCGGTCGCGATCCTGGTGCTCCCGCTGTTGGACCTGATCATGGCGGTGATCCGGCGCACGTCCAACGGCCTGTCGCCGTTCTCGCCCGACCGGGGGCATCTGCACCATCGGCTGCTGGACATCGGCCACTCGCACCGCCGCAGCGTCATGATCATGTACGCGTGGACCTTCCTGTTCGCCTTCGCGGTCGTGGCGCTGTCCATCGAGGGCGTCCCGCTCATCCTGTTCCCGCTCACCGTGCTGCTCGCGATCGGTGTGCTGGTGATGATGGCGCTGCCCCGCTGGCGCGCCCGCCGCGACCTCGGCGGGGCCGAGGGCGAGGCCGAGGGGGGGACCGAGGGGCGTGGTGGGCCGGATCCCGCCTCTCCCACGGGTCCCGCGGGTCCGGCGGAGGGGCCGGGGCGGCACGCGCGTCCCGGCGGGCAGCCGCACCGGGGCAGGCCCCATCCGTATCCCTCGGAGGCGTCGGGACCCCGTCCGGCCGCCGCCGGCGACGACACGGCGACGCTCTCGGCGCTGCCCGACCTGTCGCTCAGCGCTCCCCGCCAGGGTTTCTCGAACTCTGAGACGCCGCTTTGAGCCGTTTTCGCCAACACCTTGATCGTTTACTTGAAACAGCAGGTAAAGGCGGCCTTCCGAGAGCTTGTGATAGCTTTCACTAACGGGTCCGGGGGCCAGCCGGATCTACGACGTAGCAATCGCTCGCTTGATAACAGCCACAGGGAGTGCCGATGCAGGCCAACGACGTGCGCGTCCTCAAAGGGGCCGTGATACCCACCGCCGCCGCGGGCGTGGTCGTCGTGCTCGCGGCGACGCTGCTCTCCGGTGGCAAGGGGGCGCTGGGGGCCGCGCTCGGCCTCCTGGTGGTGGCGGTCTTCTTCACGGTGAGCCTGGTCGCGGTCTCCTACGCGAGCAGGATCTCTCCCGCCATGATGATGGTCGCCGCGATCGTCACCTACGCGGTGAAGGTCCTGATCATCATGGCGCTCCTTAAAACTTTCGAGAGTGCCACCGCCTTCGAGCCCCGCGCCTTCGGCTGGTCGGCGATCATCTGCACCGTCGTCTGGACGGCCGGTGAGATGTGGGGGTTCATGAAGACGAAGATGCTCTACGTCGACCCGAGTGCGACCGTTCCCGGTCGGGGCGACCCCCGGTGAGGCGTATTATGACCGGGCGGTGGGCACCCGATATGACTAGTCATCTGCCTGGCTGCTATTGTCATGCCCGCAATGAGCGAACAAGAACGCAGGCCCGAGAGCGATGGCCGCGACTTCGCCAATGCTGCCTGGTCGGTTCCCAGTTACATTCTCTCCGGGATCATTCTGTACGGCGGCGGTGGTTGGTTGCTGAGCCGTTGGACCGGCGTGGCTGTGTTCACACCGATCGGAGTGATCGTCGGTGTCGTTCTCGCCATCTACCTGGTCTACCGGAAATACGGTCGCTGACCTCGCGCGGCGGTCGCTTCGCTGAGGAAGCAATCTTGATCCACTACCACGTTGAAGGGAACGCCGCGTGAAGGCGCTGACGGTCCTCGCCGCCGACGAGTTCAAGGCCCCCGGGCTTGAGCTGTTCGATCTCCCCCCGATCATTCCCGGCGTCGCCTGGTTCACCAAGCCGGTCCTGCTCGCCCTGCTGAGCTCGCTCCTGGTCATAGCCTTCTGCTGGTCGGCCTTCGCCAACCCGAAGCTGGTGCCCAGGGGCATCCAGAACATCGGCGAGGTCGGCTACACGTTCGTCCGCGACCAGGTGGCCCGCCCCTTCCTCGGCAAGGACGCCGACCGCTGGATGGGCCTGCTACTGAGCCTGTTCTTCCTGGTCTGGATCTGGAACCTGATGGGGGTCGTCCCCTTCCTGCAGTTCCCGGTCGCCTCGCACATCGCCTTCCCGATCGTCCTGGCGGTGAGCATCTACGTGCTGAAGATCTACCTGGGCATCAAGCACCAGGGCGGACTCGGCTACTTCAAGAACATGATGTTCCCGCCCGGCCTGCCCAAGCCGATCTACCTGCTGCTCGCGCCGATCGAGTTCCTCTCCAACATGATCGTGGCGCCGTTCACCCACGCCGTGCGACTCTTCGCCAACATGTTCGCGGGCCACATCATCCTCGCCTTCTTCAGCGCGGTCGGTTTCTGGTTCCTCTTCGAGCAGCTCACGCCGCTCGGGGCTCCGGTGGGTGTCGTCGGCGTCATCATGACGATCGCGATGACCGGGTTCGAGATGTTCATCCAGTTCCTCCAGGCCTTCCTGTTCGCGCTGCTCGCCGCGATGTACATCGGCGGCTCGCTGCACGCCGAGCACTAAGACCCTTCTCGTCCAGTTCAGACCGGTGAGACTCGTTCACCGGCCATCTTGTAAAGGAAACAGCAATGAACATCATCGCTGAGGTCTCCGGCAACATCGGTTCCATCGGTTACGGACTCGCCACGCTCGGCCCCGGCATCGGTGTCGGCCTCATCTTCGGCAACGGTCTGCAGGCCATCGCCCGCCAGCCCGAGACCTACGGCCTGATCCGCCAGAACATGCTGCTGGGCTTCGTGCTCGTCGAGGCGCTGGCCCTGATCGGTCTTGTCGCGCCGTTCATCTACGGCCTCTGATAGAAAACACCCTGACGGAAGGCTGCATCGATGACTACCGCAGCTAAGCTCCTGGCGGCCGAGGGCAACAGCCCGCTCATGCCGCACCTCTACGAGCTGGTCGTCGGCGGTTTCGCGTTCTTCGTCGTCCTCTTCGTCGTCGGTAAGATCCTCACCCCGCGCATCCAGAAGACCCTGGCCGAGCGGACCGACGCGATCGAAGGCGGCATCAAGCGAGCCGAGGACGCCCAGGCCGAGGCCCAGGCGCTGCTCAAGCAGTACAAGGACCAGCTCTCCGAAGCCCGTCACGAAGCCTCGCGGCTGCGTGAGGAGGCCCGCGAGCAGGGCGCGCAGATCAAGGCCGAGCTCCGCGAGGAGGCGCAGGCCGAGGCCCGCCGCCTGGTCGAGGCCGCGCACCTGCAGATCGAGGCCGACCGCCAGCAGGCGTTCGCCCAGCTCCGCACCGAGCTCGGCCGCCTGTCGATCGAGCTCGCCGGCCGCATCGTCGGGGAGTCCCTGGAGGACGAGGCGCGTCAGCGCCGTACCGTCGACAGGTTCCTTGAGGAGCTCGAGTCGAGCAGCGCGGCGGTCCGCTGATGACGCGGCGAACCGGGCGTGACGCGCGAGTGTCGGTGAGCAGCCGATGAGGGGCCTGAGCAGGGCCTCGCTGGCCGAGGTCGAAGAGCGCTTCAACGCCGTGGCGGGAAGCGCCGACCTCGGCACGCTGGCCGACGAGCTTTTCTCGGTCGCCGACCTGCTGGACCGTGAGCACGGGCTCCGCCGCAACCTCTCCGACCCGGCACGTCCCGCGGCCCAGAAGGCGCAGGTCATACGGGTGCTGCTGGAGGGCAAGATCAGCGGTGCCGCACTGGAGACGGTCATCGCGGCCGTGTCCGCCAAGTGGGCGCGCCTGGGCGACCTGGCCGACGCGCTGGAGCGCCTCGGCGTCATCGCCGCCGCGGCCGAGGCGGAGGCACAGGGCAGGCTCGACGACGTCGAGGACGAGCTGTTCAGGTTCGGGCGGATCACCGCCTCGAACCTGGAGCTTTACCGGACCTTGACCGCGCCGGCGGCCCCGGCACCGGCCAAGCGGGAGCTCCTGAACTCCCTCCTGGCAGGAAAGGTGGCCCCCACCACCCTGCGCCTGCTCATCCAGCTTGTGCTGCATCCGAGAGGACGTAGCCTGGACAGTGGGCTTGCCGAGTTCGGCAGGCTGGTCGCCGCCCAGCGGCAGCGCCTCGTCGCGGTGGTGCGCAGCGCCGTCGTGCTCTCGGAGGTGCAGAAGCAGCGTCTCGCCACGTGGCTGCGCACCTCGTACGGCCGCGACGTTCATCTGAACGTCGAGGTGGATCCGCGGGTGCTGGGAGGGTTCTCGGTCCACATCGGGGACGACCTCATCGACACCACCATCGCGGGACGAATCGAAGAAGTCCGCCGCCGGTTGGCCGGCTAGGCGAATAGGGAGACTGAAGAGAGATGGCGGAGCTTACGATCCGGCCGGACGAGATCCGGGACGCACTTGAGCGCTTCGTCCAGGCGTACGAGCCGGAAGGTGCCGCGCGCGAGGAGATCGGGACCGTCGTCGACTGCGGCGACGGTATCGCCCATGTCTCCGGCCTTCCCTCGGCGATGGCGAACGAGCTGCTTGAGTTCGAGGACGGCACGCGTGGCCTGGCACTGAACCTGGACGTCCGAGAGATCGGTGTCGTCGTTCTGGGCGACTTCAGCAAGATCGAGGAGGGCCAGTCGGTCCGCCGGACGGGCGAGGTCCTGTCCGTGCCGGTCGGCGACGGCTTCCTCGGCCGGGTGGTCGACCCCCTGGGTGTCCCCCTGGACGGCAAGGGCGCGATCGAGGCCGAGGGCCTGCGCGCCCTCGAACTCCAGGCCCCCTCGGTGGTCCAGCGCCAGCCGGTGAAGGAGCCGCTGCAGACCGGCCTCAAGGCGGTCGACGCCATGACGCCGATCGGCCGCGGCCAGCGCCAGCTGATCATCGGTGACCGTGGCACGGGCAAGACCGCCGTCGCCGTGGACACCATCCTCAACCAGCGGGAGAACTGGCTCTCCGGCGACCCCGACAAGCAGGTTCTCTGCGTCTACGTCGCGGTCGGCCAGAAGGGCTCCACGATCGCCCAGGTCAAGGGCCGCCTTGAGGAGGCGGGCGCGATGGAGTACACCACCATCGTCGCCGCTCCGGCCTCCGACCCGGCCGGCTACAAGTACCTCGCGCCCTACACCGGCTCGGCCATCGGCCAGCACTGGATGTACCAGGGCAAGCACGTCCTCATCGTCTTCGACGACCTGACCAAGCAGGCCGACGCCTACCGCGCGGTCTCCCTGCTGCTGCGCCGTCCGCCGGGCCGCGAGGCGTTCCCCGGCGACGTCTTCTACTTGCACTCCCGCCTCCTTGAGCGCTGCGCGAAGCTCTCCAAGGACATGGGATCCGGCTCGATGACCGGCCTGCCGATCATCGAGACGAAGGGCAACGACGTCTCGGCGTTCATCCCCACCAACGTCATCTCCATCACCGACGGCCAGTGCTTCCTTGAGACCGACCTGTTCAACGCGGGTGTGCGTCCGGCCATCAACGTCGGTGTCTCCGTCTCCCGAGTCGGCGGCTCGGCGCAGATCAAGGCGATGAAGAAGGTCGCCGGCACCCTGCGTCTCTCGCTGTCGCAGTTCCGTGACCTGGAGGCGTTCGCCTCCTTCGCCTCCGACCTGGACGCGGCCTCCCGCGCCCAGCTGGAGCGCGGTCAGCGCCTGGTCGAGCTGCTCAAGCAGGCCCAGTACAGCCCGTTCCCCGTCGAGAAGCAGGTCGTGTCGGTCTGGGCCGGCACCACCGGTGAGCTCGACGACGTCCCGGTCGAGGACATCCGCCGCTTCGAGACGGAGTTCCTCGACTACCTGGGCCGTGAGAACAAGGGCGTCTTCGACGGCATCCGCGAGACCCGTGACCTGTCCGACGACACGATCACCGTCCTCAAGGACGCCATCACCGAGTTCAAGAAGAGTTTCGAGACCTCCTCCGGCGAGTACCTGGTCAACGACGAGCCGGTCGCCGCGCTCGGCGAGGCCGAGGTCGGCCAGGAGAAGATCACGAAGCGAGTCCGCTCGGTAGAGAAGAAGTAGCCGATGGGTGCCCAGCTAAGACTGCTGCGGCGGAGGATCAAGTCGGTCAAGTCCACGGCGAAGATCACCCGCGCCCAAGAGCTCATCGCCTCGTCCCGCATCGTCAAGGCCCAGCAGCGGATGCAGGCCGCGGTGCCGTACGAGCGCGAGATCACCCACGCCGTCACGAGCGTGGTCAGCAACACCACCGTCACCGACCATCCGCTGACGGTGGCCAAGGAGCAGCCCTCCAGGGCCGCCGTCCTGATCGTCACCAGCGACAGCGGCTTCTGCGGCGGCTTCAACGCCAACATCCTTCGCGAGGCGGAGGCGCTCGGCAACCTGCTCAGGGACAGGGGCGTCGAGCCCGTGCCCTACGTGACGGGTCGCAAGGGCGTCGCCTGGCACACCTTCCGCAACCGTGAGATGGGCGGGCAGTGGACGGGGTTCTCCCGTAAGCCCGCCTACTCCGACGCCAAGGCGATCGCCGGCACGCTGATCGAGGCGTTCTCGGACGACGACGGGGTGGACGAGATCCACATCGTCTCCACCGAGTTCGTCTCGATGCTGACGCAGGAGGTCGTGGTCAAGCGGATCCTCCCGCTGGAGGTCGAGGAGAGCGTGGAGGAGGCGTCCGACACGCCGCTTCCTTACTTCGAGTTCGAGCCCAACGCGGGCGAGGTCCTCGACACGCTGCTGCCGCGTTACGTGGAGTCGCGCATCTTCAGCGCGCTGCTCCAGTCGGCGGCCTCGGAGGAGGCCTCGCGCCGCCGGGCCATGAAGTCGGCCACCGACAACGCCAACGAGCTCATCCGCGTGTTCACCCAGCAGATGAACCAGGTCCGCCAGGCCGAGATCACCCAGGAAATCAGCGAGATCGTCGGTGGCGCGAACGCGCTGGCCGACTCCGCAGCGGGGAAAGAGTGAAATGACTGCACAGACTGTTGAGACCGGCGTGGGCCGCGTCGCGCGGGTCACCGGTCCCGTCGTCGACGTGGAGTTCCCCGTCGAGGCGATGCCCGAGATCTACAACGCCCTCAAGGTGGACGTCGAGCTCCAGGGTGAGGCGAAGGTCCTCACGCTGGAGGTCGCCCAGCACCTGGGTGACAACCTCGTCCGCGCGATCTCCATGCAGCCCACCGACGGCCTCACCCGTGGCGCCCCGGTGACCGACACCGGCGCGGCCATCTCGGTCCCCGTCGGCGACGTCGTCAAGGGCCACGTGTGGAGCACCCTGGGCGAGTCGCTGGACGTCGAGACCTCGTCGCTCCAGATCAGCGAGCGCTGGGGCATCCACCGCCCTTCGCCCTCCTTCGACACCCTTGAGTCGCGCACCGAGATGCTGACCACCGGCATCAAGGTCATCGACCTGCTCACCCCGTACGTGCAGGGCGGCAAGATCGGCCTGTTCGGCGGTGCGGGCGTGGGCAAGACCGTTCTGATCCAGGAGATGATCCGCCGGGTCGCCCGCAACTTCGGTGGCACCTCGGTGTTCGCCGGCGTCGGCGAGCGCACCCGTGAGGGCAACGACCTCTGGCTGGAGATGGAGGAGGCGAACGTCCTCAAGGACACCGCCCTCGTCTTCGGGCAGATGGACGAGCCCCCGGGCACCCGTCTGCGCGTCGCGCTCTCCGCCCTGACCATGGCGGAGTACTTCCGTGACGTCCAGAAGCAGGACGTGCTGCTGTTCATCGACAACATCTTCCGGTTCACCCAGGCCGGCTCCGAGGTGTCCACCCTGCTCGGCCGCATGCCGTCCGCGGTGGGTTACCAGCCGACGCTGGCCGACGAGATGGGTGTTCTCCAGGAGCGCATCACCTCGACCCGCGGTCACTCGATCACCTCCATGCAGGCGATCTACGTCCCCGCGGACGACATCACCGACCCGGCCCCGCACAACGCGTTCGCGCACCTCGACGCGCAGACCGTGCTCTCGCGGCCGATCTCGGAGAAGGGCATCTACCCCGCGGTGGACCCGCTCGACTCCACCTCGCGGATCCTCGACCCGCTGATCGTCGGCGAGGAGCACTACCGCGTGGCCCAGGAGACCAAGCGGATCCTGCAGAAGTACAAGGAACTGCAGGACATCATCGCGATCCTCGGTATCGACGAGCTCTCGGAAGAGGACAAGGTCACCGTCAACCGGGCCCGTCGTATCGAGCGTTTCCTGTCCCACCCGATGTACGCCGCCGAGGCGTTCACCGGTCAGCCCGGCGAGAACGTCCCGCTGGACGAGACCATCGCCTCGTTCAAGGGTCTGTGCGCCGGCGACTACGACCACCTGCCCGAGCAGGCGTTCTTCATGGTCGGCGGCATCGACCAGGCCGTGGCCAAGGCCAAGGAACTCGCCCGCTAGTCGCCTTCGGCGCCGGTACGGTCATGCGGCCGTACCGGCGCCTGGTTCGATAAGGAACTGGAGAGAAAGTGGCGAAGCTGCGAGTAGGCGTCGTCTCCCCGGAGCGTGAGATCTGGTCCGGTGAGGCCGACATGGTCATTGCCAAGACCGTCGACGGCGAGATCGGTATCATGCCTAAGCACGCGCCCGTGCTCGGCGTTCTCGTCGAGGGCGGGTTGCTGAAGATCAAGCGAGGCAACGGCGAGGCCGATCTCGTCGCCGCCGTCCACGGAGGGTTCCTCTCGGTGGCCGACGACGAGGTGTCGGTTCTGGCCGAGGTGGCCGAGCTGGGTTCCGAGATCGATGTCGCCCGCGCGAAGAGCGCGCTGGAACGGGCTCAGGCCTCGGTCGAATCCGAGCAGGAAGACGCGGACGCGGCCGCCGGGGCGAAGCGTGCCAGGGCCCGGTTGCGCGCGGCCGGGGAAGAAGTCGGATAAATTCTGCTTCTTAGGCTGTACGCGCTTTTGGGGGGCGAGCAGACATGGTGGTGGATGTTCTCATCGTGCTGGGGCTGCTCGTCGCCCTCCTGGGCCTTCGGGTTCTGATACTCACCCGCTCCCGGGGATCGGTGCTCTGTTGTCTGCGCTCCCTGTCGAAGAAGCGGGGCTGGCGGGTCGGGGTGGCCCGCTACGCCGACGGCCACCTCAACTGGATTCCGCTCATAGGTCTGCTCCCAAGGCCGCGCCACGTCATCGTGAGGCGCGGCCTTGTGGTTTCCGGACGGCGCAAGGTCGGGTCCGGTGAGTTCTTCGGGTTCATCGAGGGCGTGACGGCGATCGAGTGCCGCAACGGGAACGACGCCTTCGAGCTCGCGATGGGATACCGGGCACTGACGGGCTTCGTCGCCTGGCTGGAGTCCGCCCCGCCCAGCGCCTACCTCGACGTCGCCTGACCCACCTGCCCGGCGGCACCCGCCGGGCCGGGCGCGATCGCTCTCCGCGTGTGCCGACGGGTTTCTCCGTGGGCTGCCGTCGGGCCGGCCGCGGTCCGCGTTCTCCGCGTGTGCCGACGGGTTTCTCCGTGGGGATCCGTCGGCGCTCGCTCTCAGCGGGTGCCGCCGGGCTTCCAGAGGATCTCGTCGCCGCCCGCGGCCACCCGGCAGAGGATGAACATCAGGTCACTCAGCCGGTTGAGGTACTTCGCGGTGAGCGGGTTGACGTCGTCGTGGGCCTCCATGGCCGACCAGGTGGTCCGCTCGGCCCGCCGGACCACGGTCCTGGCGACGTGGAGCGCGGCCACGGCCGGGGTGCCGCCGGGCAGGATGAAGCTGCGCAGCGGCGTGAGGCGTTCGTTGAACTCGTCGCACCGCGCCTCCAGCCAGTCGATGTAGGAGGGCTCGACGCGTAGCGGGGGGAACTCGGGGTTCTCCACGACCGGGGCGCACAGGTCGGCCCCGACGTCGAACAGTTCGTTCTGGATCCGGCTGAGGACGGCGGTGACGTCCGCCTCCAGGGTCCCCGCGGCGAGGGCGACACCGATCGCGGCGTTCGCCTCCTCGACGTCCGCGTAGGCGGCCAGGCGCGGATCGGTCTTGCGAGTGCGGCTCATGTCGCCGAGCGCGGTCGTGCCGTCGTCCCCGGTACGGGTGTAGATCTTCGAGAGCACCACCGGGTTGTCTCTGTCAGCTCGCGTCATGAGGCTCAGCGTATCGGCAGGAAAACCATCCTGTTTAACCTGATAGAGGACCATATGATTTATCGATGGTTTCTGGTTTCTACCTGCGATTCCCCCACATCTCCCACGAGACGCTCACCTTCGTCGCCGACGACGACGTGTGGGCGGCCCCGGCGGACGGCGGCCGCGCGTGGCGTCTCTCCCTGGACCGAGCCCCCGCGAGCCACCCTCGTCTCTCGCCAGGCGGTACCAGGGTCGCCTGGACCGGTGTCCGTGACGGCGCTCCCGAGGTCTACCTGGCGGACCTGGAGTCCGGTTCCGCGGAGCGGCTGACCTACTGGGGAGACGCGCGGACGCGGACGCGCGGCTGGACGCCGGACGGCGAGGTCCTCGCGATCAGCGCGACCGGCCAGCCGTTCGCTTCGCAGACCTGGGCCTACGCGCTCGGTGAGGGACGGGTCGAGCGGCTGCCGTACGGCCCGGTCAACGACCTGTCGATGGCGGGGGACACAGTGGCGCTCCTCGCCGGAGGGCTTCCCCGCGACCCCGCGGTCTGGAAGCGCTACCGGGGCGGCACGGCGGGCCGCCTGTGGGTGCGGCGCGGCGACGGTGACTTCACCCGGATCCTGACCGACCTGAACGGCCACCTCGCGAGCCCGATGCTCGTCGGGGGGCGGCTCGTCTTCCTCTCCGACCACGAGGGCATCGGCAACCTCTACTCCTGCGACCTGGACGGCGGCGGCCTGCGCCGCCACACCGACCACGAGGTCTTCTACGCCCGGCACGCCACCACCGACGGGACCCGGATCGTCTACCAGAACGCCGGAGACCTCTACCTCCTGGACGATCTCGACGCCGAGGCCCGCAAACTCGACGTCACCCTCGGCTCCCCGCTGCGCGGGCGGCAGCCGTACCAGGTCAACGCGGGCAGGCGGTTGCACGACCTGGCCGTGGACGCGACCGGGCGCGCCAGCGCGGTGGAGGTCCAGGGAACGGTGCACTGGGTGACGCACCGGGACGGCCCGGCGCGGCAGCTCAGCGACGGCCTGTCGGCGGGGCGGCCCCGCATGCTCGGCGACGACCGCGTGGTGTGGGTCTTCGACGACGGTGAGACGCAGGGGCTGGAGATCGTCCCGGCGGGCGGCGGGGAGAGCCGCAGGATCGCCGTGGGGACGCTGGGCGAGGTCGGTGACCTCGCCGTCGCGCCCGACGGGAACACGATCGCGGTGACCGCGAGGAACGGACGGCTGCTCCTGGTCGACGTGGCCTCCGGCGAGGCCGTGGAGCTGGCCAGCGCCGAAGGGGAGATCCACGGCCTGACCTGGTCACCCGACTCGGCCTGGCTGGCCTGGTCGCACCCCGACGGCCCCCAGCTGCGCAGGATCAGGCTGGCGAGGGTGGCGGACCGGGTCGTCACCGATGTCACCGACGGCCGGTTCGTGGACATCTCACCCGCTTTCGCGGGTGACTATCTGGCGTTCCTGTCGCGACGCGGCTTCGACCCGGTCTACGACGCGCACTCCTTCGACATGTCCTTCCCTTTCGGCTACCGGCCCTACCTGGTGCCGCTGTCCGCGTCCACGCCGTCCCCGTTCGCGCCCAGCGCCGCGGGAAGGGCGGCCGACCCCGACTCGGACTCGGGTTCCGGCTCCGACGGCGACGGCAAGAGCGACGGTGCGCTCACCGTGGACCTGGAGGGCATCGCCGCCAGGGTCGTGCAGGTTCCGGTGCCGGAGGGCCGCTACTCGGACCTGCGCGCGGTCAAGGGCGGGTTCGTCTGGCTGCGGGAGCCGCTGGCGGGGGAGCTCGGCGAGGACAGGGACGAGGTGGGCGGCGAGGCGCCCCGCCCGGCGCTGGACCGCTACGACCTGGTCAAGCGCGAGTGGAAGGAAGTGGTCGACAAGCTCGACTGGTACCGGGTGAGCGGTGACGGCACACAGCTCGTCGTCAGCGACAAGGGCACGCTCACGGTTCGTCCCGCCGGGGGCAAGCAGGGCGGCAAGAACGGTGACGACGCGACCGTCGACCTGTCCAGGATCCGGATCACCGCCGATCCGCGCGTCCTGCGGCGGCACGCCTACGCCCAGGCGGGCCGCAGGATGCGCGCCGACTTCTGGGTCGAGGACATGGCCGACGTCGACTGGGAGGACGTACTGGAGGAGTACCGGCCGCTGGTGGACCGGGTCGCCACCGCCGACGACTTCGCCGACCTGCTCTGGGAGGTCCTGGGGGAGCTGGGCAGCTCGCACGCCTACGTCGACGCCGCTCCCTGGGGCTACCCGGCCTCAGAACCGGTCGGGCTGCTCGGCGCCGACCTCTCCAGGGGCGACGACGGCCGCTGGCAGGTGGACCGGGTGCTGCCCGCGGAGTCCTCCGACGTGCACGCCCGCTCGCCGCTCGCCGGTCCGGGGGCGGGCGTCCAGCCGGGAGAGGCGCTGCTCGCGGTCGACGGGCGCCCGGTGCCGCCGGAGGGACCCGCGCGGCTGCTGGTCGGCGCCGCCGACAAGCCGGTCGAGCTGACCCTGGGTGGCGGGCGGCGGGTGGTCGTCACACCGCTCCGCGACGACCGGCGCCTGCGCTACCAGCACTGGGTGGCCGGATGCCGGGCACGGGTCAGGGAGCTCGGCGGCGGACGCCTCGGCTACCTGCACATCCCGGACATGGTGGCCGAGGGTTGGGCGCAGTTCCACCGCGACCTGCGCAGGGAGATGACCTTCGAAGGGCTCGTGGTGGACGTACGGGGGAACCGAGGCGGCCACACCTCCGAGCTGGTCATCGAGAAGCTGATCCGCCGGGTCATCGCCTGGGACCTGCCCAGGGGCATGACGCCGATCACCTATCCCGAGGACGCGCCGCGCGGTCCGCTCGTCGCGATCACCAACCAGAACGCCGGATCCGACGGCGACATCGTCACCGCGGCCTTCAAGATCCACAAGCTCGGGCCCGTGGTGGGCACCCGAACCTGGGGAGGCGTCATCGGCATCGAGGACGACCACCGCCTGGTCGACGGCTCGCGCGTCACCGTGCCCAAGTACTCCTTCTGGTTCGAGGAGCTGGGCTGGGGCGTGGAGAACTACGGTGTCGATCCCGACGTCGAGGTCGACATCACCCCCGACGACTGGGCGCAGGACAGGGACCCGCAGATCGAGGAGGCGGTACGGCTCGTGCTGGCCGCGCTGGAGGAGCGTCCGGCGGCGACCCCACCCGATCGCTCCACCCGGCCCTCCCGGCGGCGTCCCGCGCTGCCACCCCGCCAGTAGTTGACATTTGTCACCCGGAACACCGTAAAGATCACCGTTTTCCGGTGATATCCACGACTACCTGGTCAAATGCCGGACGACGACGATTGTCGTCATGAGAACACCACAGGTGACGGACCCGCCGGGCCTCGACAGTGTGATCGAGGTCGGCGGGCTCCGGCAGGCGTACGGCGACTTCGAGGCGGTGCGCGGCGTCTCCTTCGACGTCCCGAGGGGCGAGTTGTTCGCCCTGCTCGGCACGAACGGCGCAGGCAAGACCACCACCGTGGAGGTCCTGGAGGGTTTCAGGGCCCCCACCGACGGCAGCGTCCGGGTGCTCGGGCTCGACCCGGTCAGGCAGCGCCGGACGCTGCGGCCCCGTGTGGGGATCATGCTGCAGGAGGGCGGCTTCCTCGGTGACCTCACGGTCGCGGAGACCGTCGGCCTGTGGGAGGGGCTGAGCCGGGACACGGGCCGTACCGCCGCCTCCGCGAGGACGTTCTCCCTTCCCGGCCGGCGCAGGGGCACGGATCCGGGGACCATGGACGCGCTGGAGGCGGCGGGGCTGGCCAGGAAGGCGAGGACCAGGGTCCGGCAGCTCTCCGGTGGCCAGCGGCGCAGGCTCGACCTCGCACTGGCGGTGATCTCCCGGCCGGAGGTGCTCTTCCTGGACGAGCCGACCACCGGCATGGACCCCGAGGCGCGTCGTGCCACCTGGAAGGTGATCGAGGACCTGCGGGCGGGGGGCACCACGGTGCTGCTCACCACCCACTACCTGGAGGAGGCCGAGCGCCTCGCCAACCGGCTGGCCATCATGCACGAGGGCCGGATCCACCTCCAGGGCACCGTCGAGGAGGTGGTGGCCGGCTCCGGCGACCGGATCTCCTTCCGCCTTCCCGGCATCTCCTGGACCTTCGGCGAACTGCCCCCGCTGGACGGCGTAGCCCCCGTACTGACCTACGGCGGCGACACGGGCGATACGGGGGTCGCCTACACCCTGACCGGCGCGCGGGCGGCGGCCCGCGCGCACGCGGCGGTCCGGCTGCTGCTGGACTGGGCCGACGCGCGGGGCGAGACCCTGGAACGGCTGGCCGTACGCCGGGGAACCCTGGAGGACGTCTTCCTGCGGGTGGCAGGGGAGGCGTCGCCGGCCGGGGACGCCGGAGACGACGGTACGGATCGGCGGGCCGACGGCGGGCCGGTGGCGGCAGGACCGACGAGAAGGGGCGAGTGACCATGAGAACCGACGTGCTGCACGCGATCAGGCTCGCGAGGATCGATCTCACCCTGGTGAGCAGGAACACCACGGTCCTGTTCAACGTGCTCCTGCTGCCGCTCCTGATGGCCTGGCTGTACACCCAGGCGGTCGGCGCCGAGAAGATCGACGGCGTGGACGGAAGGCAGTTCGTCCTGGCCGGGCTGCCGGGGGTGCTGCTGGTGTTCGCGGTCTTCGTCAACCTGGTGAACTCCTTCACCGCCCGGCGCGAGGAACTGGTGCTCAAGCGGCTGCGCGCGAGCCAGCCGTCGGGGCCGGCGATCCTCGGTGGCGGCGCCCTCGGGGCACTCGTGCTCTATCTCGCCCAGGTGGCGCTTCTGGCCGTCTGGATGCGGCGGGCCGAGGGAATCACGGTGGCGAACGTGCCGATGCTCGTGACCGTCGCCGTCCTGGGAGTCGCGCTGTTCTGCCTGCTCGCCGCTGCCTTCTCCGGCCTCACGCCGAACGCCGAACTCGCCCAGGTCACGGTGCTGCCGGTGCTCCTGCTCGTGCTGGTCGGCGCCCCGATCGCGTTCCCCGCGGACACGCTGCCCGGCGCGCTGGGCCATGTCGCCGCCCTGCTTCCCGCGACTCCGATCGTGGAGATCGCGCGTACCGCCTTCCTGGGCGGTGACCACATCTCCGGGGGCGGCGAGGCGCTGAGCACGGGCGGGCAGTGGGTGGCCGCGCTGCCCTCATTCGCGATCCTGCTGGCCTGGATCGCGGTGGCCGGGCTGCTGGCCCGATGGCTGTTCCGCTGGGAACCTCGGCACGGCTAACGTGCATAACGAAATGCCGGCCGACTTCGCGAGACAAGGGATGAGGCGCCTCGCGCGCCTCGTCCCCTCCGCGTTCTCCACGCACCGTGCCCCCGCCGCCCCCGCCCCCGCCGCCCCCGTCCCCGCCCCTTCCGTGCTTTCCGTGAGAAGGCGGCGCTCATCCGTCCAGCGGCTCCGCCGGATGACCGTCTTCTCCCTCACCATGGGCCTCGTCCTCGCCTGGATCAGCCCTCTCGCCGAGCTGGCGGACGAGGACGGGGGAAGCAGGCCCTCGCTGCTGACCGTCGGGATACCGGGCCTGGTGATCTTCAGCCTTCTGTACCTGAGGATCGTCAAAGCGGCCCTGGACGACACCGGCGCGCGAGGCGAGATCGTCGCCTCTGCCGTGGTCGCGGTGGTCCTCATGCTGACCCAGAATGGCGATCCCTGGCCCTGGGGGTTGCTCGGCCCGGCGTGGGCGTCGGGCGCCGCGCTGCTGCTCGGCAGATCCGCCACGATCGCCGTCACCGTCGTGGCCGCCGCCGCCGGACTGTTCCTCGCGTCGCAGGGACAGGGGGTCGCCGAGGTGTTCGCGGCACCGTACGAGGAGAGTTCCCTGCCCGGCATCGGCGCCTACCTCGGGGTGGCCGCGGCGGCGCCGTGGGCGAACCGGTTCCAGCTCTGGTTCTGGCAGCTGTTCAGGGCCGCTGAGGAGGGCAAGGAGGCGCGGGCCAGGCTCGCCGTCACCGAGGAGCGACTCCGCTTCTCCCGCGACCTGCACGATCTGGTCGGGCACAGCCTCTCCGCGATCGCCGTCAAGAGCGAGGTGGCCTCCAAGCTGTCGGGCGTGGACGCCGGGCGGGCGGCCAGGGAGATGGACGAGGTGAGGACCCTCGCGCGGCAGACGCTCAAGGAGATCCGCGCGGTGGTACGCGGCTACCGGACGGTCGATCTCACCGCCGAGCTGCGCGCGATGACCGCGGTGCTGGAGGCGGGCGACATCCGCTGCACCCTGGAGACGCCGCGCGAACAGGTGCCAGAGGGGACGGCCACCCTGCTGGCCTGGGTGGTGCGGGAGGGCACCACCAACGTGCTGCGGCACAGCTCAGCCACTCGGTGCCGTATCACGATCACCCTCCACGGGGAAGACGTCGTGCTGGAGATGACCAACGACGGGGTGAACGAGGAAGGGGCGGGTGGCGACGGGGTGGACGGCCGGGGCGGCACCGGCCTCCTCGGGCTGTCGGAGCGGGTCGCCGCGATCGGCGGGACCGTCACGGCGGGCCCCGGCGCTCCCGGGACGTTCAGGCTGCGGGCGACGATCCCGCTGGAGGGAGAGCGATGATCCAGACGATGGCCGTCGTGCCGGGCCGTCCCACCGTCTCGTACCGTCTCGCCGTGCCGGGCTGTCCGGTCGAGGTGGGGCGTTCCGGTGGGGTGAGTGGTCCGGTCGAGGTGGGCCGTTCCGGTGGGGTGAGTGGTCGGGGCGAGGCGGGCCGTCTCGCCGTGCCGGGCTGTCGGGCCGAGGAGGCATGGTGATCCGGACACTGCTCGCCGACGACGAGCACCTGGTCAGGAAGGCGATCGCCACCCTGCTCGGCCTGGAGCCGGACATCGAGGTGGTGGCGGAGGTGGCGAGGGGGGACCTGGTGGCGGCGGCCGTGCTGGAGCACCGGCCCGATGTGGTCGTGCTGGACATCGAGATGCCGGGGATGGACGGGCTGAGCGTCGCCGAGACGCTGCGGGGCCACGCGGTGCTGATGCTGACCAGCTTCGGGCGGCCCGGATACCTGCGGCGGGCGCTCGCGGCAGGGGTGCGCGGCTTCGTCCCCAAGGACGCCTCCGCCGACGAACTGGCGACGGCGATCCGCAAGGTCCACGCGGGTGGGCGCTATCTCGACCCGGAGATGGCCGCCTCGGCGATGATGGCGGGGGAGAGCCCTCTCACCGAGCGCGAGCGCGGCTCTCTGGAACTGGCCGCGCAGGGCGCCTCGGTCGCCGAGATCGCCGCCGCGCTCCACCTCACCCAGGGCACCGTACGCAACTACCTGTCCAGCGCCATCACCAAGCTGGGCGCGACCAACCGGATCACCGCGATCCGGGCCGCCCAGCAAAAAGGTTGGCTCTAAACGCGTTTTCTCCTTCGAATCGGGCAAGGGACTCCCGTGTTCGCCGGAAGATCGACGTCAGGGACGAGGGAGGTTCGCACCTTCTGGTAGGAGTGACGACCTTCTTCCGCGCGGTGACATCGGATGAACGTGATGCGTGACCAGTCGGCGGGTGACGCGTCGCCGTGGTGCCGGGCCGGTTTCTCCGTGGCGGCCGGGCGTGAGGAGGAGGCATGCGCGTCTCTGGTAACTCCCGGGCTCAGGTGGTCGGCGTCGGGAATCGTCTCGACGTGGGAACCGTGGCCCAGGTGCGTCCGCGACTGCACGAGGCGGTCGACTCGGGGCGGGGCGACCTGATCGTAGATCTTTCCGGGTTGGAAATGATCGACGCCACCGGTCTCGGGGTGCTGGTGGGCACGCATCGCCGCGCTGTGAGCGCGGAACGCCGCCTCATCCTGCGGAGGGTGCCGCCCAGGGTCATGCGGGTGCTGGCGGTGACCCGGCTCAACCGGGTCCTCACCGTCGAGCTTCCGGTGGCCGCGGTGGCCTGATCCGGAAGGTCGCCGGGTTCGGGGATCCGGCGGCACCGGAGCACGATGTCGGAGGACGGGCACGGCGGGCCCGCCCTCGTGTCACACCGCTGTCGTACACCGCTGTGTTACGCCGCGATCAGGTCACGAAGGACCTGTGGAAGATGTGCGTGGCGGTGTCGATGAGCCTGGCGACCGGAGGTGGGTCGTCGGCCAGGACCCACTCGATGAGCAGTTCCTGGATCGCCCCGATCATCCCCAGCGCGAGGAGGTGCTGGTTGGCCTTCGTCGCCTCCGGCATGTCGGCGACGTTCGACTCGATCGTCCTGGTGAGGGCCGCGACGGCCGACTGCCTGGAGGTGAGGAGGCAGTCGCCCGCCCGGCGGACCTCCAGATGCATGATCTGCGCACGACGCCTGTCTTCGGTGACAAAGGTGATATAGCTGGTGATTCCCGTCCTGACCCGGTCGGCCAGGGTATCGGGGGCCTGCTCGATCGCTTTCGACATCGACTCCAGCGTCTCGTGCACGCATCGGGTGTACACGGTCTGCATCAGCTCCTCGCGTCCTGAGAAGCACTCGTAGAATGCGCGGTTGGAGATACGTGCCTCGGCACACAACCTCTCGATCGTCGTTTCGGGGAATCCGGGGTCGGAGAAGAGGGTGTACGCCGCGGAGATCAGACGCTCCCGGCGCTCCTCAAGTCGCTCCTCCGCTGACATTCCCCGGTAGGACCGTCCATTCATGTCAAGCTCCCACAGATCAGTGCGAGGTTGACAGATACTCGCTTTATCACTTCCACCTCATGGCTCTGGCCCCCGGAATCAACCATTATGGGTGCAAGATCCTTTTTGTGGAAGAGTCGCTATGTTATTTCTTGCATTATCCATGTAAGAAGGCGACATGTCTGAGTAGTCGGTCAAGGTGTTTTCAGTCGTGGTGGAATGGGCGGGGTTCGTCGCGGGCGGCGCGGGAAAGTCCGGCCCCGGGTCGCGAACCTCGGGGCGCCGTTCTGTTCAAAGTCCGCTCGGCCTCAAGAGCGAAGCCGGCCTCGGAAGAGCGGCCGGGGTGGCGCCGGTCCCGGTGGGCGACCGCCTAGCGAGTGAGCAGGCCCCGGTCCAGGGCCGTGGTCACGGCGGCGGTGCGGTCGGAGACGCCTAGCTTGCCGAAGACGCGCAGCAGATGGGTCTTGACCGTGGTCTCGCCGATGAACAGGGCCCTGCCGATCTCCGCGTTGGTCAGCCCCCTGGCCACCAGGGAGAGCACCTCCGTCTCACGCGGCGACAGCGACTCGGTCACCGGAGCCCGCATCCGGGTGACCAGCCTGGTCGCCACCGACGGCGACAGGACGGTCTCCCCGCGCGCCGCCGAGCGGATCGCGGCGAGCAGGTCGGCCCTGGAGGTGTCCTTCAGCAGATAGCCCGCCGCGCCGGCCTCGACCGCCCGGACGATGTCGGCGTCGGTCTCGTAGGTGGTCAGCACGATCACCCGGCTCTCCGGCCGCCCGGTGAGGATACGCGAGGTGGCGCTCACCCCGTCTCCGTCCGGCATACGCAGGTCCATCAGGATCACATCCGGGGTGAGCTCCGCTGCCCGTACGACGGACTCGTCCCCTGAGGCCGCCTCGCCCACCACCGTGATCCCGGAGTCGGCCTCCAGCATCCCCCGAAGGCCCTCGCGGACCACCGGGTGATCGTCGACGATCATCACGCGAAGCATGTGTCACCCCTCCTGGTCGGGACGGCCGGTGCCGTCGCTCTGGCCGGTTCGGTCGGTGGGGGGAGCGGGCCGTTCCGGAGAGTCGTCGGCGGTGAGGACGGGCCGGTCGGTGGGGACGACCACCTCAAGCACCGTCCCCTCGCCGGGGAGTCCCTTCACAGTGAGGGTGCCGCCGACCTGCTCGACGCGGGCGCGCATGCCCCGCAGGCCGTACCCCTCGCCGCCGGACGGCTCGAAACCGCGTCCGTCGTCGCGTAACCCCAGCCGTACGGAGCCGTCCCGGTAGGCGATCGAGACCGCGACGGACGCCGCGTCCGCGTGCTTGCGCACGTTGGCCAGCCCTTCCTGGGCGGCGCGGACGAGCACCACCTCGGCCGAAGCGCTCAGCGGCCGGGACCTTCCGTACGCCTCGAATCCGGCGGACAGGTTCGTCTCCTCGCCGAAGCGGTTCGTCAGCCGCCGCAGCGCCTCGTCCAGGGTCGAGCCGTCCAGCGGCGCCGGGCTCAGCGTGGTGACCAGCAGGCGGGCCTCGGTGAGGTTCTCCCGCGCCGTCCGCATGGCCAACGCCAGGTGGCGGGACGGGTCGGGCTGCGCCTCGGCCGCCTGGAGCAACATGATGATGCTGGTGAACCCCTGAGCAAGGGTGTCGTGGATCTCCCCGGCGAGCCGTTCGCGCTCCGCCTGCGCCCCGCGCTCGGCCGAGAGCGTGGACACCTTCGCCCGGCTGCTCTCCAGCTCCTCGATGAGCGCGGCCCGCTCCTCGCTCTGCCGGGTGATCCGCTCCATCCAGATGCCGAACGTGGCGGAGAAGACGACGACGATCGTGGCGACCACCAGGAAGTTGAACGGCTCCGCCCCCTCGACCAGGAACAGGTAGCGGATCATCGCGGGGAGGTTCAGCGCGGTCACGGCGATCATCGCCCGCCTGGCGGGGAAGACCATGAAACACTGCGGGCAGAGCCCGAACAGGGCGTAGGTCGCGTACGACGCGGTGAGTCCCGGGGGAGTGAACAGCGCGATCAACAGGCCGATGTAGACCGCCCCCCGCAGCCGGTCACCGCGGATGATCGCCGGACGGCCGAACAGGACATAGAGCGGCAGGATCGCGCCCAGGCAGCTCGCCACGATCACCTTCTCGCGCACGGGCACGTCGATGACGAACGCGGTCGAGGTGGGCAGGAGGAGCCCGAAGGCCAGAAGCAACTCCCAGCCGCGCAGCGACTCCCACGCGTGCGGTTCGGTCCTTCGGGCGGAGGGCTCGGTGTGGTCGGCGAGACTCACCCGTCTCGGCGGCTCTTCCAGCGGAACGTCATCAGGCACAGCACCAGTCCTCCGACCGCCCAGGCTCCCAGGACCAGGGCGACCCGGTTGAGTTCGTACGAGTTCGCGACTTCAAGTGTGGCACCGGCGTCCCCCAGGAAGACCGACCGGAACCCCTGGCACATCCACTTGAGCGGGAAGAGCGAGGCGATGTTCACCAGCCAGGACGGCAGCTGTCCGATGGGGATGAACACCCCGGAGATGAACTGCAGCACCACGAACGGCATCGCGATCACCGCGGAGGCGCTCTTGGCCGACCGGGGCAGGCTGCTGATCGCGACACCGAGCAGGGCCGAGCCGACCACGCCGAGCACGAACACCCAGGCGAAGGTCACCCACCGGAACGCCTCCGACGGCAGCTTCAGGCCGAACAGCGCGACCCCGATCGCGAGCAGGATGACGACCTGCAGGAAGGAGACGAACAGGGTGTTGAGGGCCTTGCCGATGAAGTAGGAGGTGCGCGGCAGCGGGGTGCCGGCCAGCCGTTTGAGCGTGCCGTCGTCGCGGTCCACCGCGATGTTGATCCCGAGGTTCTGGAACCCCGTCATCGCGGCGGTCCCGATGAGCCCGGCCACATAGAGCTGGGAGACGGTGAGGCCGGTCCCCTCCATCTCACCGGAGAAGATCGATCCGAAGATCACCAATATGATGATCGGGAAGGCGAAACTGAAGATCACCGCGTCTCGCTCGCGAAAGAACATCCTGTTCTCGACGACCGTCCGTGACAGCCCCAGTCGCATCACGGAAGGTTGCCCCACGGATGACGCCGGGGCGGAGGGGCGGGCAAGGGTCTGGCTCATCTGGTCGGTCACCTCGGGGGATCGGTTCGCGCTCGTACGGGAGACGGTCAGGCGGGGGTCTCGATGAGGCGGAGGTAGACGTCCTCCAGGGTGGGACGGGTCACGGCCAGTTCGGGGACCTCTCCGTCGAAACGACGGGTCAGCTCCAGCACGGTCCTGGTCGGCGTGTCCGTCTCCAGGAAGTGGCGCTCACCCGCGTCGGACCAGCTCACCAGTGCCTTGCCGGCGGCCCTGCCGCCCAGCGTCTTCGGCTCGCCCTCGGCCACGATCCGTCCCCCGGCGACCACCGCCACCCGGTCGGCGAGCGCCTCGGCCTCGTCCAGGTAGTGGGTGGTCAGCACGATCGTGGTGCCGTCGCGGGCCAGGCTCTCGATCAGCTCCCAGAACCGCCTGCGAGCCTCCGGGTCGAACCCGGTGGTCGGCTCGTCCAGGAAGAGCAGCTCCGGATCGCCGATCACCCCGAGCGCGACGTCCACCCGGCGCCGCTGCCCGCCCGAGAGCTTCCGGATGCGCTGGTCGGCCTTCTCGGTGAGCCCGACCTGCTCGATCACCTCGTCCGGGTTCTTGGCGCCGGGGTAGTAGCCTGCAAAATGCCGTACGGTCTCCCGCACGGTCGCCTCGGCCACGTCGTTGGCCGTCTGCAGCACGATGCCGATCCGTGAGCGCCACGCGCGGGTGGGCCTGCCGGGGTCGACCCCCAGGACGCTCACCTCCCCGGCGTCCCTGGAGCGGTGCCCCTCCATGATCTCCACCATGGTGGACTTCCCCGCCCCGTTCGGGCCGAGGATCGCGAACACCTCGCCCGCGCGGATGTCGAGATCGACTCCTGCGACGGCCTGAACGTCGCCGTAGCGCTTGGTCAGACCTCTCACTCTTACCGCTGTGTCCATGTGCCAAGCGTCGCGTCCACGCGGTTCTCGCGGTACCGACGTTCGATGGAGCCCCGTGTCCACCGAACGGAGGACACGGGCCCGTCGTTTCTCTCTCGATCGGCGGCGTGCCGTGACGGACGGCCGCTTCATGCGCTCGATCTCAGGCCGGATGATCCGGACGTGGTGCACATCGAGTGTGCCACCGGCACACCGTATTTGAAGAGCGATTCAGAAGGCACGGGATAACCACTGATATTCGGCTGTTTTCCGGCAGCCGCATTGCTCGTCGAGAATTCAGTAACGCCTGTCGCGAAAAGGGTGGCCGAGCTTGAGTGGCGGGCTGGGAAGAAGGGAGGCGGAAATGTCGATCAATGATCGACCGGTGACCCCGTCGGGTGCCGAATGGCGCGAGAGCGCGCGGTAATGGCCAGGGTGGGCCTGTGTCGAGGTGGCGCGGAAACCCGCCCGGTGTCATCGCCGTGCGCGACGGCGAGGATCCGAACGGCCTCGCCCTGGACTTCGCACCCAAAAAGTGGTCGGCGTTCCCGGGCGGGGAGCTCTGCGTGCCGTGACAGCCGTCGGATTCCGTTTCGCACGCCTCCTCCGGGCCTCGGCGGCACTCAGCTCGTCAGAACAGGGTGTCCTCGCGTTCGATGCCGCGCAGCTCGTCGTAGTCGAGGGTGACGCAGCGGATGCCTCTGTCCTCGGCCAGGGTCTTGGCCTGGGGCGCGATGCTCTGGGCGGCGAGGATTCCGGAGACCGGGGCGAGCAGGGGGTCGCGGTTCATCAGCTCCAGATAGCGGGTGAGCTGTTCCACGGCGTCGATGCCGGCGCGGCGCTTGAGCTCCACGGCGACGGATGCGCCCGTGTGGTCGCGGCAGAGAATGTCGACGGGGCCGATCGCCGTCATGTATTCGCGGCGGACGAGCGTCCAGCCCGCGCCCAGGGTGGTGATGTGCTCGGCGAGCAGCTCCTGCAGGTGGGCCTCGACCCCGTCCTTGATCAGGCCCGGATCCACGCCCAGCTCGTGGCTGGTGTCGTGGATGATCTCCTCCATGGTGAGGACGAGCTTCTCGCCGGTCTTGCCGTGGGTCACCGTCCAGGTGCCCTCCTCCTCGCGGAGCTTGCACGGCGGGTTCATCCAGTTCAGCGGCTTGAAGGCCCGGTCGTCGGCATGGATCGAGACGCTGCTGTCGGCCTTGATGAGAATGAGCCGGGGTGCCATCGGAAGATGGGCGGTGAGTTTCCCGACGTAATCCACGCTGCACCGAGCTATGACCAGACGCATGACCGAACCCTATCGGCCCGCAGGGACCCCGGTCCCCGTGATCCATCCGGACGGCCCGCCGGCGGGCCGTCGGCGGTTGGGGTGTGACTCCCCGCTCGTACGGGAGTCGTACGGGCGGGGAGTCACGCCGAGAGGTCAGCGCACCGCCTCGGAGAGCTTGACGCGGGCGCCCGTACGCAGGACCGCGCGGCTGTAGATGCGGGCGCCGAGCATGAGGGTGCCCGCCGTCGCGAGGAGCATCAGGACCGCCGCCAGGGCGATCTCCCAGGCGAACACCTCGCCTCCGGCCATCCGGACCGGCATGACCATCGAGGAGAACGGCGGCACCAGCGAGAGGATCCTGGCCACCGGGCTGCTCGGCTGGACCGCCGCGAAGTAGGCCACCAGGTAGGTGACCATCATGAGCATCGTCATCGGGGTGAGGACGCTGTTCGCGTCCTCCTGCCTGGACACCAGAGACCCGAGCGCCGCCGCCATCGCGGCGAAGAAGGCGTATCCGAGGACGAACCAGAACAGCGCGCTGACCACGATGCCCGTCATCCCCGGGGGCAGGTCGGCCGCGAGACCGGTCGTCGCCGCCGCGCCGAGACCGGCCACGATGATCACGACCATGTTGGCGAGCGCGAGCGCGCCCAGCCCCACGATCTTGCCGCCGAGCAGCTGCCAGGGACGGACCGAGGTGAGCAGGATCTCCACGATCCGGCTGCCCTTCTCCTCGACCACGCCCATGGCGACGTACATGGAGGAGTAGATGAGCAGGAAGAACAGCACCATGACCAGCAGGGACGCGATGCCCACCCGCACGCCCGCGTAGCGGGTGTCGGCTCCGATGGAGACCTGCTCCAGAGGGGCGACCCGCATCGCCTCCGCCACCTTGGCCGGGTCCAGGCCCGCCTCGCCCAGCCGCCTCTCGGTCTGGGCGGCCTGGTTCGCGCTCTCCAGCAGCAGACCGAGGTCGCGGTCCACCTCGCCGTCGGCGAGCACCTTGCGGCCGTCCACCACGGCGGCGTCGACGTCGCCCGCGGTGACCGCGGCGCTCGCGGTGGCCTCGTCGGGGAACTCCCTGACGGTGAGCTCCACGTCCTTGGCCGCGCCGGTCAGGGCCGGCCGCAGCGCCTGCGACTGCGCTCCGGCGAGCCCCACGGTGTAGGAGTCGGGCCCGGAGAAGAGCCTGGGCAGGAACGCCAGTGCCGCGACCAGCACGGCACTGACCACGAGCCCGATGACGAACGCCTTCGTACGGCCGCGCGTGACGATCTCCCGCCGTGCGACCAGCCACAACCCGTTCACGCTACGGCCTCCCTGAAGATCTCGGTGAGTGTGGGGCGCTGCCACCCGAAGTGCTCGACCCTTCCGGCCTTGGCCGCGAGGCGCAGGATCTCCTGGTCGTCGCCGTCGACGCCCGCGACGAGGACCTCGTCGCCCTTCTCGACGACCTCTCCCGGCAGGGACGTGGCCCAGCCGGGAGAGGCGTCCCTGACGACCACCCTGAGCAGGCCGCGTCCCTCACGGTCGCGCAGCTCCTCGACCGTTCCGCTCGCCACCATGCGACCGGAGGAGATGATGCCGACCGAGTCGCAGAGCCGTTCGACGAGGTCCAGCTGGTGACTGGAGAAGAGCACGGGAACGCCTGCGGCGCGCCGCTCGGCGAGCACCTCGGCGAGCGAGTCGACGGCGAGCGGGTCGAGCCCGGAGAAGGGCTCGTCGAGGACGAGCGCCTCGGGATCGTGCACCAGCGCCACCGCGAGCTGCACGCGCTGCTGGTTGCCCAGGGAGAGCGCGTCCACCGCGTCGTTCGCGCGCTCGGTGAGCGAGAGGCGTTCGAGCAGGTCGCCGGTGGCCTTCTTCGCCCCGCTCGCGGTCAGGCCGCTGAGCCTGCCGAAGTATTCGACCTGCTCGGCGACCTTCATCTTCTGGTACAGACCGCGCTCCTCCGGCATGTAGCCGAACCGGCGCCGGTCGTCGAACGTCAGCGCCCTGCCGTCGCGGCGCACGGAGCCCGAGTCGGCGGTCAGCACGCCCATCAGGATGCGCATCGTGGTGGTCTTGCCCGCCCCGTTGGCCCCGACGAAACCGAACATCTCGCCGGGTTTCACGGAGAACGTCACGCCGCCCAGGGCGACCTTGTCGCCGTACCGCTTGTGCAGGTCGTCTATCTCGATCATTGGGGGGATCCCTCGGTGAGACGTCTCAACACGGAGACGTAGTCATGGAACGCCTGGCGGCCCTCATCGGTGATGGCGAGCCAGGTGCGCGGGCGCTTACCCACGAAGGCCTTCTCCACGCTCACGTAGCCGGCCTCCTCCAGGGTGATGACGTGCTTGGAGAGCAACGAGTCGCTGACCTCGATCGTGTCGCGCAGGAAGCGGAACTCGGCCTTGTCGGTGACCGAGAGCGCAGCCATGATCGACAACCGGACGGGCGCGTGGATGACGTCGTCGAGGCCGTGCCGAGGGTGTGAGCCCGTGCCGCCCGCGGCGCTTCCGGCGCCGCGCGTCGCCCTGCCCGCGCCGCCGTCCGCCGGGCCCGGGTGTCCCGCCTCCCGCGCGCTGTGGGTCTCGCTCACCGCTCCACCCGCAGCACACGCCAGGCCGCGTAGAAGATCGGGACGCTCGCGCAGATCGACAGCGCGATCAGCGCCGCGCTCCAGACCACGCCGGGGTCGTCGGGGCGCAGGAACGCGCCGAACACGAACACGAACAAGACCAGGGCGACGTACGAGATCGTCACGGGCCCCGTCGCCTTGTTGGCCCAGGCGACCTCCGGGTCCTGAACCCTCATGCCGCCGAGATATCCGACGAACAGGACGGTGAGGACGAGCCAAGCCGCCGCGGCCGTGTTTCTGGACCAGCCGGGGCCGAGGAACATGACGGGCCAGTAGACGATCGTGCCAACGCCCACGATCACGTAGAGCAGGCCGGCGAGGCGCGCCGGTCGCCGGGTGCGCCGGCCGACCTCGTCGATCTGTCGCAGGGCGTCCTCAGGTGTCAGCTCGTCCTTCACGACTCCTCCTCCGCTCATGTTCTCAAACGCTACTGGTTACTCAACTCCGGTTCAAGTACTTTCTGTCCGCTCTTTGGCTACCTGCCCGGCTTTTGGGGTAGCCGGTACCTCTCTGGGAGACTGTTGTGACGCCGGAGTGGCGGTTCGCCAGGTGGGCGACCCGGTGGGCGGGGTGGGAGAGCGATGACGAGCACTTGTCGGGCGGCGCGAGCGGTCGGAAGGACCGTGATGGCCGGCCTCGGCGCGACGGGCTCGTGAGCCCCCGCAAGGCCCGCCGCGCCGACCCCTTCGACCGGGGCGGCAAGCGGGGCCTCGCCCGTCCCGTCGGGGGCTCCGTGCCCGGCGTCGACCGTACCGAGGAGTGGTCCGACGGTGACTGGCAGGTGCGCCGGGTCACCGGTGGCGCGGCGGACAAGGTCTACCGCTGCCCCGGATGCGATCAGGAGATCAGGCCAGGACTGCCGCACCTGGTCAGCTGGCCCGCCTGGCCGGGCGGGGAGGACGAGCGCAGGCACTGGCACACCGCGTGCTGGCGCAACCGGGTCAGGCGCGGACCCGGCAGAAGCAGATACTGACCGGCGCACGCGGACCGGCCATCACCGACAACGACCGGCCACTATCGGCCACGACCGGCGCAGACGCGGGTCGGCTACCACTGACCTACCACTGACAACGACCGGCCATCACCGGCCACGACCGGCTCCGACGCGGGCCGGCAGGGCGGATTCGAGGAGAGACATGGAGATTCGGGCCTCTACGGTGTTGCCCGCGCGCAGGGAGCCGATCGAGTTGCACACCGGCGACGGGCTGACACTCGTCGGTGAGCTCGCCCTTCCCGCCGACCGGCCCCCGGTGGCCACGCTGGTCTGCCTGCATCCGCTGCCCACCCATGGCGGCATGATGGACAGCCACGTCTACAAGAAGGCCGCCAACCGGCTGCCCGCCCTCGCCGACCTGGCCGTGCTGCGCTTCAACACGCGCGGCACCACCTCGGAGCGGGGCACCTCCCAGGGAGCCTTCGGCGCCGGCGAGGACGAACGCATGGACGTCGCCGCGGCCCTGGAGTACGCCGACTTCCACGACCTGCCCCGGGTCTGGCTGCTCGGCTGGTCCTTCGGCACCGAACTGGCGCTCAAGTGGGGGCACGACCCGCTGGTGGAGGGGGCGATCCTGCTCTCCCCGCCGCTGCACCGGGCCACCGACGCCGACCTCGACGCGTGGGCGGAGTTCGGGCGGCCGCTGATCGCGCTGATCCCGGAGTTCGACGACTACCTGCGTCCGGAACAGGCCCGTGAACGCTTCGCCAGGGTGCCCCAGGCCGAGGTCGTCGGGGTGGACGACGCCAAGCACCTGTGGGTCGGCGAGCCGTACGTGCGCATCGTCCTCGACCAGATCGTCCAGCGGGTGAATCCGGCGGCCCACCCCCTGCCCACCGAGGTTCCCGGATCGTAGGAGCCTGTCCGGTTCGGTCGTCCGACGAGATCATTGTCGTGTACGCCGTTCGTCGAGGCCGGGGCACCACGAAGTCCTGATCTCCGAGCCCGCCGGAACGCCCGCGTGATCCGGGCGGTGAGAAGAGACGAGACAGGAAGAGAGCCCGGCGACCGTGCAGGTCGCCGGGCTCTCTCCCCGTAGCCGTCGCGAACGCCCCGGAGTCAGCGGCCGCCTATTCCTGCCACCACTCCGCGTCGTCGTCCTTCGTCTCGGTCCTCGCGGGCGCGGGAACCGGCTTCTCGGCGCCGTTGGCGGCGGGGATGGCCGGCTTCGGCGGTGCCGCGGCGATCGCGGGCTCCGGGTCGGCGGCCGGGAGCGGTGCGCCACCGAGCAGCTGGCGCAGCTGCGCGAGGTGGCTGGTGATGCTGTCGCGCTGGCGGGTCAGCTCGTCGACCTGGCGCTGGGCGACCGAGCGGCTGCGCTCGGACTCCGCCTTGGCCTCGGAGACGATGGACTCGGCGCTCGCCTTGGCCTCGGAGACGACCTGGTCGGCGTTCTTGCGCGCGTTGGCCAGCAACTGCTTGGCGTGCGTGTCGGCCTCGCGACGGGTCTGCTCGGCCTGCTGCGTGGCCTTGGTGGCGCGCTGCTCGGCGGTGGCCGCGCGCTGCTCGGCGGTGGCGGTCAGCTGCTGGGCCGCGGCCTGCGCGTTGGCGTGGCGCTCGGCCTCCTGGCGCTCGGCCTCCTCGCGCCGGGCGGCGAGCTGGATCTCGAACTCCGCCTCGTCCTGTGCCCGCTTCGCCTCGGACTCCTCAAGCACCCGCTGGGCCTGGGCGCGCATCTCGTCGGCCTGGCGCTTGGCGGTGGTGAGGACCTCGTCGCGCTCGCGCTTGGTCGAGGCGCGCAGCTGGGCCACCTCGCGCTCGGTGGTGGTGCGCAGCTTGGCGATCTCGCGCTCGGAGTCGGCGCGCTTCTCCGCCACCTCGTGGTCGGCGGTGGCGCGCAGCTTGGAGACCTCGCGCTCGGTGGTGGCGGTCAGCTCGTCGGCCTCGCGGCGGGCGGTCGAGCGGATCTCCTCGGCCTCGCGCTCCGCGCTGGTGCGCATCTCGTCGGCCTCGCGGGTGGCGAGGGCGCGCTTCTCGGCCGCCTCGTTCTCCGCGGCGGCGCGCAGGTCGGCGGCTTCGACCTTGGACGCCGCCTTGATCTCGTTCGCCTCGGCCCTCGCGGCCTGGACCAGCTCGGTCGCCTGCTCCTCCGCCAGGCGGAGGAGTTGCTCGATCCGGGCGCCGAGCCCGGAGTAGGTCGGTCGCTCCTGCTCCTGGAGCTGACGTTGTGAGTCGGACAGCTCCCGCTGCAGGCCCTGGAGCTGCTCCCGGGACTGCCGGAGCTCACCGTCGAGCTGCTTCAGATGGTCGTGGACCTGGTGCCGGTCATAGCCACGAAGCACCACGTCGAATTCCCGAGCGGGGGCGTCTTCAAAGAAATTGTTGAGCTGGGCATCGATGTCGGACTGCATGGAGGCTCGATCCTGGGTTGTCGAGACGGCTACACGGGCCGGACGGGGGTTTCAGGCATCCGAAGCGGGAGCCGGGGCGGGATCCACGTCCGGTGGTACGCCAGCGTACTCCGCCGTTGCCGAGTTGGCGGTCTCGTCCGACTTTATGCGCGACTTGTTACGTATCAGCGTTTCTTGCATTCGGGGTGGGCTTGGCGTGCCTTTCCGGGGCCTGAACGAGTTCGGTGAGCATTCCCCCGACGTCTTTGGGGTGAAGAAAGGCGATGGAAGAGTCCATGGAGCCGTGGCGCGGTCGCTCGTCGAGCAGCCGGACCCCCTTGCCGCCGATCTTGTCCATCGCCTGCACGACATCCGGAACGCCGAAGGCGACATGATGGACACCTTCCCCGCGCTTCGCGAGAAATTTGCCGACCGGCGTGTCGGGGCCGAGCGGTTCGAGAAGCTGGATATACGATCCACCGCCTTCGCCGTCGGCGATGCGCAGCATCGCCTCCTTCACTCCCTGCTCGATGTTCACCTCGCGGGCCACCACCGTGAGCTCGAAGGTCTGCTCGAAAAAAGCGATCTTCTCCTCAAGGTCGTGGCAGGCGATTCCTACATGATCGATGCGCATGAACATGGGGTCATCCTCCATGGGGTCGCCGATGTACTCATGGGTATGGTGGCAAAGTCGCTCCAAGTCCCGTCAGGGAGGCCCCACTTATGTCTGGTTCCGTCATCGTCGCCGGAGCTCGTACCCCCATCGGACGGCTGCTCGGTTCGCTGTCCGGCCTGTCGGCCGCCGAGCTCGGCGGCATCGCCATCAAGGCCGCGCTGGAGCGTTCCGGCGTCGCTCCCGACGCCGTGCAGTACGTGATCATGGGGCAGGTGCTCCAGGCGGGTGCCGGTCAGGTCCCCTCCCGCCAGGCCGCCGTCAAGGCGGGCATCCCGATGACCGTGCCGTCCCTGACGATCAACAAGGTATGTCTCTCCGGCCTGGACGCCATCGCCCTGGCCGACCAGCTCATCCGCGCCGGCGAGTTCGACATCGTGGTCGCGGGCGGCATGGAGTCCATGTCGAACGCCCCGCACCTGCTGCCCGGCCTGCGCAGGGGCGTCAAGTACGGCTCCGCGGACATCGTCGACTCGATGGCCTACGACGGCCTCACCGACGCCTACGACCAGGTGGCCATGGGCGAGTCCACCGAGCGGCACAACGCGCGCCTCGGCCTGACCCGCGAGGAGCAGGACGAATACTCCGCGCGCTCCCACGGGCTCGCCGCCGCCGCGATCAAGAACGGGACGCTCGACGACGAGATCGTGCCGGTGTCCATCCCGCAGCGCAAGGGCGAGCCGGTGGTCTTCTCCGCCGACGAGGGGGTGCGCGGCGACACCACCGTCGAGGTCCTGTCGCGGCTGCGGCCCGCGTTCGCCAAGGACGGCACGATCACCGCCGGATCGGCCTCGCAGATCTCCGACGGTGCCTGCGCGGTGGTCGTGATGTCCAAGGCCAAGGCCGAGGAGCTCGGCCTCGACTGGCTGGCCGAGATCGGCGCGCACGGCAACGTCGCCGGACCCGACAACTCGCTCCAGTCCCAGCCGGCCAACGCGATCAGGCACGCTCTCGCGAAGCAGGGCCTGGAGGTCGGCGACCTCGACCTGCTGGAGATCAACGAGGCCTTCGCGCAGGTCGTCCTCCAGTCGGTGAGGGAACTCGGCGTTCCCCTCGACAGGGTCAACGTCAACGGCGGCGGCATCGCCGTCGGCCACCCGATCGGCGCCTCCGGCGCCCGCATCGTCCTCACCCTCGCCCACGAGCTCAGGCGCAGGGGCGGCGGCCTCGGGGCGGCGGGGCTCTGCGGTGGCGGCGGGCAGGGCGACGCCCTGATCATCCGCGTACCCTCGGCATGATCGCGGAGGTCTCCGACCTGGTCGCGATGGCGCGCCAGGGAAGGCCGCGGGCCGTGGCCCGGCTGATCTCCATGGTCGAGAACGGCTCCCCGAGGTTGCGGGAGATCACCGAGCTGCTCTGCGCCGACCGGCCGCACCGGGCACGGATCATCGGGCTCACCGGCTCTCCCGGCGTCGGCAAGTCCACCTCGACCGGAATGCTGGTCCACGCGTTCCGCAAGCGGGGCATGCGGGTCGGCGTGCTCGCCGTCGACCCGTCCTCACCGTTCACCGGCGGGGCGCTGCTGGGCGACCGGGTCAGGATGCAGGACCACGCCACCGACCCGGACGTGTTCATCAGGTCGATGGCGAGCCGGGGCCACCTGGGAGGGCTGTCGTGGGCCACGCCTCAGGCGCTGCGTGTCCTGGAGGCGGCCGGTTGCGAGGTCATCCTCGTCGAGACCGTCGGGGTCGGGCAGGCGGAGGTCGACATCGCCTCGCTCGCCGACACCACCGTCGTGTTGCTCGCCCCGGGGATGGGCGACGGCATCCAGGCGGCGAAGGCGGGCATCCTGGAGATCGCCGACGTGTTCGTGGTGAACAAGGCCGACCGCGAGGGCACCCAGGCCACCGTCCGCGAGCTCCGCAACATGATCGCCCTGGTCGAGCGGCCCTGGAGGCCGCCGATCGTACCGACCGTGGCCTCCAGAGGTGAGGGAGGCGAGGAGGTGGTCGACGCCCTCGGCGACCACCTGGCCTATCTGGAGGCGTCGGGGGAGCTCGTCCGGCGCCGTCACGCCAGGGCGAGGGACGAGATCGAGGCGATCGCCCTCACCGCCCTGCGCTCCCGCTTCGCCCACCTGCACGGCGACCGGCGCCTCGACGCCCTCGCCACCCGCGTCCTGGACTCAGAACTCGACCCCTACACCGCGGCGGACGAGCTCCTGGCCGCCACGGGCTGAGCGAGACCCGCGCGCCTCGGGCACCGAACCGGTTACCGAGCCGCGCGGGACCGTGATCCGGACTTCGGATCCCGTGGTCCGAACCTCGTCCTTGGGACCCCGCGATCCGGCGGCCGTGGCACATGCCCGATCCGGGGGATCGAGATCACGGCTCCGGGGCTCAGGTCTCGTCGGCGAACTTGACGGCGACCTTCTCGAAGCCGAGACCCTTCAGCAGGCCCTCAAGCATGATCTTGGTGTTCTGGTCGGCCCGGTTGCGCAGGTCGCTGGCCTGGGCGGCCTCGGCGATCTTCTTCTCGGCGAGCATGTAGAGCTCCCGCTGGTCGGCGGGGGAGGAGGACAGCAGATCCTCGACCCGGTCGAAGAGGCCGCGCTGCTGGGCGTAGACGTACGAGCGCTTGTTGTCGATGTTCGGCTTCTCCAGCTGGGCGCGGGGCAGCTTCACCGTGACCTCGGTGCGGTCGGGGGAGACCGTGAGGGCGTTGCCGGCGATGCCGCCGAAGTCGACGTAGGCGTCGACACCGCCGGCGCCGACGAAGAGGGTCCTGCTGCCCTTGATCGCGTCGGGCAGGAAGGCCGCGTCCTTCTCCAGGTCCACCACGACCTGGAAGTTGCCGGTGGCGGCCTCGAAGCGGCTGAGGTTGTGGATGGACTCCAGCAGCACGGGCTGGCTGCGGTCGATCGTCTCCTCACCGAACGGGTTCAGCCACGACCAGGCGAGGCGTGCGCCGACGACGAGAAGGATCACGACGACGAGCAGCCCGGCGAGAAAACGCCAGAAACGCCCGCGGCGCGCCGTAGGGGGCGCCGCGGGCGGAGCTTCTTGGGAGGCTTTCACGGCGCTTTCCTTCCCCGCACGGTGACCTTCTCACGCGGAGCCTATGCCGATCTTCCTACCCCCGGGGAGAGGGCGGCGCGCCCCGTTCCGCGAAGGGGGCGCGCCAGGGGCCGGTCGGGGTGATCACTCCGGGGGCGGGGGGAACGCCGGGTGCCTGGTGGACGGTGCCCGGCCGCGGTTCGGGGCCGGTCGAGGCGCCCCCCGCACCCTGCCCGCTCTGCCCTGTCTGGGAGGTCTGTCCGGCCTGGCCGCCGAAGTGAGTGCTTTGTAGCCGGCAGTCGGTGAAGTCGGTGTAGTGGAGGCGGAGCCAGTCGCGCCGCTGGACGTCCGTGAGGCCGGAGAACCAGGCCGCGGCATACCGGTGCTCGGGAAGCGGCCCGCCGGGAAGCGGCTCGCCACGCAGCCACGCGGTCACGATGTCGCGGTAACCCGACGCGGGACCGGAGCCGCACCGGGCGGCCAGGCCGTCGACGAACTCGTCGGCGGCCTTCTCCGCGAAACCGGCCGCCAGGTCGTCGACATGGATCGCGATCACGCCCGCGGAGGCGGGAGGGCTGTCGCGCCTGGGATGCTGTTCCACCCGGGAGAACTCCCCGGGCGTCCCGGCCAGCCGAGACGCGATCTTGATGAACTCCGAGCCCAGCTCGGGGAGGCCGGCGCGCATGCCCGGGTGCACACACACCATGATCGGCCATTCCTGGCAGCTGTAGACGACCTGCTGGGCGGAGACCGGCTGCGGCTCGGTGAACAGCCTGGCCATACCGGTCCCGGCGGCGAGCACCGCGATCAGCGCCGCGGCCAGCACCAGGGCCTGGCGCGTCACGACCGCCGCCCAGCCGAGCAGCAGCGCCGAGCTGATCCCCACCAGCCAGAGCGTCTGGTCGGTGAACGCCGCCGCGTTCAACCCCTGGAAAGGGTCGTACGGCTCCCGCGTGGCGGGGGCGAGCCGGTCACCCCAGGTCGGCCCCTGGCACAGCCAGGTGAACAGGCTGTAGCAGCCGAGCCCGGCGAGGGCCGGTGTGATCGTCCAGGGCATCAGCCAGCCGATCACCCAGCCGATGACGACGTACAGCGCGAGCCCGGCCGCCCCCATCACCAGACCGCTGGGCAGCAGCCGCCCGGCCTGCTCTGTGATCATGGTTCTGACCGCGAGGACCAGGACAGTGGCGGTGAACGCGCCTCCCGCCACCACCAGGATCGCGAGTGGTGCCCGTACCGCCTGCCACGGGCTCATCGCCCCCCCACGCGTCCCGCGCCGTCTGCGCACCGCCACCCAGGCGGCGAACGCGGCCGCCACCGGGCCGGTGAGCCGGAGTGAGCCGATCACCGCGACGACGATGTTCTCCCACGCGCTGACCCCGGGAACCAGGACGCTCCACGCCGCGACCACCCCGAGCACGAGCAGGACGGCGACGGCCATCAACCCGCTCTGCTGGAGTTCCTCGCGTGAAACGCCCCCGTGCTCACGCACCGGTGGGCGTGGTGAGAGCCCACGCCGCGTCGATGCGGTCAAGGTCTGTCCGGCGTTCGAACGCCGTTGAGTTGTCGTTCATGAAGCACCCCCCGTGCCGTGAATGTGCGGATGCCGGTCCCCTCGGCGCCGGTCCGGCTCGCGTCCCCCGCAGGCCGGACTGAGTCATCGTGGCCACTTGGCCACGGCCTCACCATTCGATGTGGGAACCATAACGGAGCGTGACGTTTGGCGTCCGGGTTCTTGGTGAAGCCATCAGCGCGGTGACTCTACGTATACGGGCGAATCGGGATGAGGCCGCGCTACCGTAGCCCTGTGGTTACAGGTCAGCTGAATCTCCCGTTTGACCCCATCGAACGTGCCGCGGAGACGTGGCGCGTTCACTTCGGGCCCTCCTCGGCCATGGCCGCCGTCACATCGATCATGAGAGCGCACCAGATCCTGCTGTCGCAACTGGACACGCTGCTCAAACCGCATGACTTGACCTTCGCCCGGTACGAGGCGCTGGTGCTGCTCACCTTCAGCAGGACGGGGGCGCTGCCGCTCTCCAAGATCGGCGAGCGTCTGATGGTCCACCCCACGAGTGTGACCAACACCGTGAGCCGTCTGGAACGTGCCGGTCTGGTGCGGCGCCTGCCCAATCCCCGTGACGGCCGGGGCGTGCTCGCCGAGATCACCGGTGAGGGCCGCGAGACCGTCGGACGGGCGACGGCCGACCTGATGGCGGCCGACTTCGCCATGCCGATGTACGACGAGGCGAAGCTGGAGCAGATGTTCGACCTGTTCAGGACCCTCCGCGTGGCGGCCGGCGACTTTCAGTATTGATGCAGTGCTGTTGGCGACGCTAACGCGTCGCGGTGAGGCCGCTCTTACCCGGCTCCTTCCCTCGTCGAGGAAGATCGCTCGTTCCTCACGACCTCCCTCTCCTCAGTCCAGTCGCCGGCGCGGCCTCACGGGGAGTCCCGCCAGTGGGGACGCTGGGGCGGTGCGGCGAGGTTGTTCTTGTCCGGTTCGTGTTGTCGGGGATGCTGGGGCGTCGCGGTGAGGCCGCTCTTGTCCGGTTCCTTCCCTCGTCGAGGAAGGTCGCTCGTTTCTCGCGACCTCCCTTTTCTCGGTCCAGTCGCCAGCATGGGCTCACGGGTTGGTTGGCGACGCCCCCCGCGCCTGGTCAAGAATTACTAGGACGTCCTAGTATCTGGATGAGGCCACAAGCCGGATAAGAAGCCACATGCCATACAAGGGAGTCGGCCATGGACGCTGAGCGAGTCGAGGCGGGGCGGGCGCGCTGGCAGGCGCGCTTCGACGGGGCGCGCAAGCGCGAGGCGGAATTCCGCACCCTCTCCGGGATCGACGTGGACCCGGTCTACGGCCCCGAGGGCGGCGATCCGCGCATGGAGCGCATCGGCTGGCCGGGGGAGTATCCGTTCACGCGCGGCCTGCACCCCACCGGTTACCGGGGCAAGGCGTGGACCATCCGGCAGTTCGCCGGATTCGGCAACGCCAAGCAGACCAACGAGCGCTACAAGATGATCCTCGGCGCGGGAGGTGGCGGGCTGAGCGTCGCCTTCGACATGCCGACGCTGATGGGCCGCGACTCCGACGACCCGCGCTCGCTCGGCGAGGTCGGCCACTGCGGTGTGGCGATCGACTCCGCGCTGGACATGGACCTGCTCTTCGACGGCATCCCGCTCGGCGAGACCACCACCTCGATGACGATCAGCGGCCCCGCCGTCCCGATCTTCTGCATGTACGTCGTCGCGGCCGAGCGGCAGGGGGTGCCCGTCGGGAAGCTCAACGGGACCCTGCAGACCGACATCTTCAAGGAGTACATCGCCCAGAAGGAGTGGCTGTTCGCCCCCGAGCCGCACCTGCGGCTCATCGGCGACCTGATGGAGTTCTGCGCCGCCGAGATCCCCGCGTACAAGCCGCTCAGCGTCTCCGGCTACCACATCCGCGAGGCGGGGTCCACGGCCGCGCAGGAGCTGGCCTTCACGCTGGCCGACGGGTTCGGCTACGTGGAGCTGGGCCTGTCGCGCGGCCTGGACGTCGACGTCTTCGCCCCCGGTCTGTCCTTCTTCTTCGACGCCCACATCGACTTCTTCGAGGAGATCGCCAAGTTCAGGGCCGCCCGGCGGATCTGGGCGCGGTGGCTGCGCGACGTCTACGGCGCGAAGACCGACAAGGCCCAGTGGCTGCGCTTCCACACCCAGACGGCCGGGGTGTCGCTGACCGCGCAGCAGCCGTACAACAACGTGGTGCGCACCGCGGTCGAGGCGCTCGCGGCGGTGCTCGGCGGCACCAACTCGCTGCACACCAACGCGCTCGACGAGGTCCTCGCGCTGCCCTCGGAGAAGGCGGCCGAGATCGCGCTGCGCACCCAGCAGGTGCTCATGGAGGAGACCGAGATCGTCAACGTCGCCGATCCGCTCGGCGGGTCCTGGTACGTGGAGGCGCTGACCGACCGGCTGGAGGCCGAGGCCGAGGCGATCTTCACGAGGATCAGGGACATGGGCTCGGACGGCACGATGACCTCGGGCATCCTGCGCGGCATCGAGGACGGCTGGTTCATGTCCGAGATCGCCGAGGCGGCCTTCGACTACCAGCGGAAGCTGGAGAAGGGCGAGAAGAGGATCGTCGGGGTGAACTGTCACACCGCCTCCATCGACGAGCCGCTGGAAATCCTCCGGGTCAGCCACGAGGTCGAGCGCGAGCAGAACCGCGTCCTGGCCGAGCGCCGAGCCACCCGTGACCAGGCGGCCGTGGACGCCGCCCTCGCCGCGATGACACAGGTCGCGAAGGGGGAGGGCAACATGATCCCCGCCATGCTCGACGCGGTCAGGGCCGAGGCGACGCTGGGCGAGATCTGCGACGCACTGCGCGACGAATGGGGCGTATACACCGAACCTGCCCGCTTCTAGCGGTGGCGCGTCGGGGCACCGGCCGGGATGCGGCAGGATTGGAGTCATGAGCCCAGCGGACTTCACTCGACCCGGATCGCTCTACGGCGCCGTCGATCTCGGCGCTCGCAAGCAGGCACTTGAGGCACAGGCGCGGCGGGAGACCGCCGCGCAGGAAACCGGCGGTGTTCCGGCGCCGGTCATCGACGTCGACGACGCCAACTTCGCGACCGAGGTCGTCGAACGCTCCATGAACGGCCTCGTGCTGCTGGAGCTCACCGTCACCCGTGCCGAGCAGGCCAAGCAGTACAGCGGGCTGCTGGAGAAACTGGCCGCGGAGAACGCCGGCCGGTGGGTCTTGGCCAGGGTCGACGTCGAGCTCAGCCCTCAGATCGCGCAGGCGCTCCGGGTGCAGAACGTGCCCGCCCTGTACGCCATCTTTCAGGGGCAGCCGGTGGCCGTCGTCCCGGGCATCGCCACCGAGCCGCAGCTGCGCGACTGGCTGTCGCAGCTGATGGAGGCGCTTGCCCAGTATCTCCCGCCCCCCGGTGAGGAGGCCGCGGCAGGTGAGGAGCCGCAGCCGCAGGAGCCCCCGGTCGACCCGGACGTGCTCGCCGCCGAGCAGGCGATCGACGCCGGCGACCTCGACGGCGCGGTGGCCGCGTACGAGCGGCTGCTGGCCCGCTCGCCGAACAACCAGGACGCCAAACTGGGCCTGGCCGGGCTCGGCCTGATCCGCCGCACCCAGGACGTCGACCCCGCCGATGTGCAGCGCCGGCTGGCCGACCCCGCCGACGTCGAGGCCCAGCTCCTCGCCGCCGACTTCGAGATGCTCTCCGGCGAGGTGGACAAGGCCTTCGACCGGCTCGTCGACGTGGTGCGCCGCACCTCGGGCGCCAACCGCGACACGGCCAGGGTGCACCTGCTTGGGCTGTTCGACACGCTCCCCGGGGACGACCCGTCCATCGGCAGGGCCCGCAGAAACCTGGCCAGCGCCCTGTTCTGAGCGATCGACGGCCCTCGGAGCCCGGCTCACGTCTCCTCGGCGGGGGCCGGGCGGCGTGAAGTATGTCGTGACCGCATCTATATGTGCAGGTCGGCCGACACAGGCGCGCTCACCCACGACGGGATGGCACGATGGAAGGCATCCCAACCAAAGTCAGTCGCAAAGGAGCGGATTGGCTGTGGCCACCGTGCCGAGTGTGTCGTACTCCATCACCGTGCGTCTCGAGGTGCCCGCGGGCGGCAACGCCGTCAGCCAGCTCACCCACGCCGTAGAGTCCGCCGGAGGTGTGGTCACCGCGCTCGACGTGACCACGGCCGGACATGAAACGCTGCGCATCGACGTCACCTGTGCCGCGCGTGACACCGATCACGCGCAGGCGATCGTCGACAAGCTGGAGGGCGTCGAGGGCGTCGTCATCCACAAGGTCTCGGACCGGACCTTCCTCATGCATCTCGGCGGCAAGATCGAGATGCGGTCGAAGGTGCCGTTGCGCAACCGTGACGAGCTCTCCATGGCCTACACGCCCGGCGTCGCCCGGGTCTCCATGGCGATCGCCCGCAACCCCGAGGACGCCCGCCGCCTCACCATCAAGCGCAACACCGTCGCCGTCGTCACCGACGGCTCGGCGGTGCTCGGCCTGGGCAACATCGGCCCGGCCGCCGCGCTCCCCGTGATGGAGGGCAAGGCCGCGCTGTTCAAGCGGTTCGCCGACATCGACGCCTGGCCGATCTGCCTGGACACCCAGGACGTCGACGAGATCGTGCGCACGGTGCAGATCATCGCCCCCGGCTTCGGCGGCATCAACCTTGAGGACATCTCGGCCCCGCGCTGCTTCGAGGTCGAGCGGCGGCTGCGCGACCTGCTGGACATCCCGGTCTTCCACGACGACCAGCACGGCACCGCGATCTGCGTGCTGGCCGCGCTCACCAACGCGCTGCGCGTGGTCGGCAAGGATCTGGGCGAGGTCCGTATCGCCCTGGCGGGGGCGGGCGCGGCCGGTACGGCGGTGCTGCGCCTGCTGCTCGCGGCGGGCGCCCGCAACGTGGTCGTCTGCGACTACCTGGGCGCCGTGCACCGCGGCCGCCAGGACCTGGACGACTCGCTCCAGTGGATCGCCGACCACACCAACACCGAGGGCTACTCCGGTGACCTGCGCGGCGCGGTCAAGGGGGCCGACGTGTTCATCGGCGTGTCCGCGCCCGGCATCCTCAACGGCGACGACATCGCCTCGATGGCGAAGGACGCCGTGGTCTTCGCGCTCGCCAACCCCGAGCCGGAGATCTCGCCCGACGACGCCCGCGAGTACGCGGCCGTGGTCGCCACCGGCCGCTCCGACTATCCGAACCAGATCAACAACGTGCTCGCCTTCCCCGGCGTCTTCCGCGGTCTGCTCGACGCCCAGGCCACCGTGGTCAGCCAGGAGATGCTGCTGGCCGCGGCCAAGGCGCTCGCCGCCGTGGTGACCCCCGAGGAGCTCGGTCCCAACTACATCATCCCCAGCGTCTTCCACCCGGACGTGTCGGGCGCCGTCGCGGCGGCCGTGCGCGAGTCGGCCGGTGGCCGGGCACGTACGGGCATGACGGAGGCGTGACCGCGCGGTCCAGGGGCACGGCGGGGGCGGAAGAGGAGGCCTGGAGGCCCTCCTCTTCCGCTCCGGCCGCCCTTCTCGTCTCGCGCGGTGCCCTCACATGCGCGTCACGTGACACTGAGCGGGGTCCGAACCATCGGAACAGCGGGTGGAGCAGCGCGAAAGGGGGTTCACCCCTCATTATGGAGGCATGGCGGAGGCGATCTACGTCGGTGGGCTTCTGGTGGCGACCCCGCAGCTGGAGGATCCCAACTTCCGGCGCAGCGTGGTCCTGGTGCTGGAACACGATCTCGACGGCGGCACCCTGGGCGTAGTGCTCAACAGACCGAGCGACATCTCGGTGACCCAGGTGCTCCCCACCTGGGACACCATGGTCACCGGCCCGTCCGTGCTGTTCCAGGGCGGTCCCGTCCAGACGGACAGCGCCCTCGCGCTGGCCGCCGTCCCGAGCGGGCAGGAACCGCTCGGCTGGCGGCGGTTGCACGCGGGCACCGCGGCCGTCTCCAGGCTCGGCACCGTCGACCTCGACGCACCGCCGGAGATCCTCGCCGGGGAGATCGCCCAGATGCGCATCTTCGCCGGGTACGCCGGATGGTCGGCGGGGCAGCTGGAGAGCGAGATCGGCGAGGGCGCCTGGTACGTCGTGGACTCCGAGCCCGGCGACACCTTCCACCACGAGCCCGAGTCGCTGTGGCGGGCGGTGCTGCGCCGTCAGAGGGGCGAGCTCGCCTACGTGGCCACCTGCCCCGACGACCCCTCGATGAACTAGCCCTCCGCTCCGCACCCGCCGGGTCCGGACGATCATCGGGATCACCGCCCGGGCGGCCGATCCCGGGATGTCGCTCCGGCGCCGATGGGTCGTGTTTCGCGCCCGACCGACCGCCGGTGCCCCGGGCGCGGCGGTACGGGCATAAAATCGCGAGGGTGAGTACGAAGATTCTCCCTGAGAGCGACGTCCGCCCGGACCTGTCGCACGGCGACGGCGACCACGAGCGCTTCGCCCACTACGTCGAGAAGAACAAGATCATGGAGAGCGCGCTGAGCGGGGCCCCGGTCCGCGCGCTCTGCGGGAAGGTCTGGGTGCCGAACCGCGACCCCCAGAAGTTCCCGGTCTGCCCGGAGTGCAAGGAGATCTACTCGGGACTTCCGAAGGGCGAAGACGGCAACAACGAGTGAGTGTTGCTCATGGGTGATCGCCACAGATGAGGTTACGGTCGGGATGCCGCCGGAGAGCGGCGAACGTCCAGCGCCTGGGATCTGTCGGGGGAGTCCATGTTTCGGCGTGCGATCGCCGTTGTTTCCGCATGCCTGTTCACGGTGGGAGCCTCATCTCCTGTTCCCGTCGTTCCCGGCCGGGGAAGCGCCGCCTCCGGGCCACCGGGGTGTGCCCCCGATCCCTCCGGGTGGGCCGCCCGCTCCGTGGTGCCGCGACACGCGCCCTCGCCGTCCCTCGCGCCCGCAGGCGGGCGGCGTGGGCCGAACCCGCTCAGGCCCGCGCTCCCCATCACCGTGCCCACCTGGGTGCACGTCCTCACCGACGGCAGGCTCGGCGCGCCCGACGCCGCCGTACGCGCCCAGATCACCACGCTCAACGCCGCCTACTCCGGGCGGCTCGGTGGCGCGGACACCGGGATCCGGTTCAGGCTGGACGGCGTCACCCGTACCGTCAGCGCGACCTGGTTCCGCGAGCCCGTCACCCACGAGCGGATGATCAAGCGGATGCGCAGGGGCGGCCCCGAGACCCTCAACCTCTATCTCGCCCAGCTCGGCGAGCTGGTGCTCGGCTACTCCACCTATCCCCACGGGTACGCCAAGGAGCCGGCCCTCGACGGGGTGGTCGTCGACTGGCGGAGCCTGCCCGGCGGGGCGATGCGCAGCTTCGACCGGGGATACACCGGCGTCCACGAGATCGGGCACTGGCTCGGGCTGCTGCACACCTTCGAGAAGGGCTGCGAGCCGCCGGGCGACGGCGTGGCCGACACCGAGCCCGAAGGGCAGCCCACCGAGGGCTGCCCGCTGCTCAAGGACACCTGCAAGGGCGGCGGACCCGACCCGATCCACAACTTCATGGACTACTCCGACGACCGCTGCATGTCCGGGTTCACCGTGGGCCAGGCCGTCAGGATGCAGGAGATGTGGGCCGTCTACCGAGGCCGGGGGGCGAACACTACCCTTGACGGGTGACAGCACCGAAGACAGTCGACGCTCCATACGAATCCCCTCGGATCTTCGGTCCCGAATACCGGACCGCCTCCCTGGGCATCCTGCTCGTCGTCACGCTGATCGCCTTCGAGGGCATGTCCGTGAGCACGGTCATGCCCGCCGTCTCCGCGGACCTCGACGCCCTCGACCTGTACGGGGTGAGCTTCTCGGCCTTCCTCATCGCCGGTCTGCTCGCCAACGTCGTCGCCGGGCTCTGGTCCGACCGGCGGGGGCACGCCTGGCCGTTCCTGCTCGGGGTGGGGCTGTTCACCGCCGGTATGGTCATGGCCGGAGCCGCCGCGTCCAAGGAACTGTTCATCGTCGCGCGGGCCGTACAGGGCCTCGGTGGCGGCGCCGTCGTCGTCGCGATCTACGTGATGATCGCGCGGGTCTACGTTCCGGCGACCAGGCCCCGGATATTCGCCGCGCTCTCGGCGGCCTGGGTGCTTCCCGCCCTGATCGGGCCGGGTCTCACCGGGATCATCGCCGAGACCGCGGGATGGAGATGGGTCTTCTACGGCATCGTGCCGCTGGTCGTCCCCGCCCTCGTGATGCTCCTGCCCGCCCTGCGCGTCGGCGGCCCGATGCCCGAGCCCTCCTCAGGACCCCGTTCCAGGCCGCTGGCGATGACCCTGGCCGCCACCGCCACCGCGTGCGGCGGCGGGATCCTGCTGTACGGGGTGGGCCGTCTCCACGAGGCCCCGATACCGGGAGGGATCGCCACCGCCGCGGGGCTCGCCCTCCTCGCTTCGGGCCTGCCGAGACTGCTGCCTCCCCGTGCCCTCAGGTTCGGCCGCGGCCTTCCCACCACGGTCATGATGCGCGGCGTGCTCGCCTCGGCGTTCTTCGGGGTCAACGCCTTCATCCCGCTGCTCCTCACCGAGGTGCACGGCTTCTCCGTCGCCGGGGCGGGGGTCGCGCTCACCCTCGGCGCCATAGGCTGGACCAGCGGCTCCTACCTGCAGACCCGCCGCTCGTACGACAGGCCGCTGCTGGTGCGGATCGGCGCCGTCGCGATCACCGTGGGCATCCTGACGACCCTGCTCGCGCTCGTGCCCGGGGTCAGCGGCTGGGTCACCGTGCCCGCCTGGGTCATCGCGGGATTCGGCATGGGCATCGGCGTGACCAGCGTCAACGTCACCGCGATGCGTCAGTCGCCCGACGCCGAGCAGGGCGCCAACTCCGCCGCCCTCCAGGTCGTCGACACCCTGGGCAGCGCGATCACCATCGGCTTCGGCGGAGTCCTGGTCAACCTGATCGGCCACGACGACATCGCCACCGGCTACACCACGATCGTCGCCCTGATGGCCTCCATCGGCCTCTTCGGGGTCGTCGTCGCCCGGCGTATGAGGGACATCTCATGACTCATTGGTCACTCTCGTAACAGCGATCACCCATAGCCGGGTCACGCCCCCCGATGCGTGGTAGGACGGTAGGACCGTCGCCGCCGGGGAGGAGGTCCCGTGCACGAACGACCTCGCCGGTCGGACCCGCCCGACGAGCCCGGCCGTGGCGGGGGACGCCGGTCAAGGCGGGCCCGCAGGGCCGCGCGGGCGGCCGAGGATCAGGTGTGGCCGCCCACCGACCCGGACCTCGACGACGAACGCCGCCCCTGGCCGGCGCCCGAGGACGACGAGTATCGCCCCTGGCCGCCGCCGGAGGACGAGCCGTCCGACGCCCGCTCCAGTCTGACCTGGCCTCCCCGCATCCCCGAGCCCGGCGACGACCTGCCGCCCTCCGCCCGCTGGTACGGCACGCCCATCGCCCCTCCCGAGCGTCGCCCCGGGCGCCTGCGCCGTGTGCTGCTCGTACTGCTCACCCTGGCCGCCGGTGCCGGCGTCATCGCCGTGGTGGCCGTACTGTCCCTGCGGGCACTGCCCTCCCCGCCGCCGGAGCGGGTGGACGATCCGGTCGCGGGGGTGAGCTACCCGCTGCCGGAGCGCTGGCTCACCGGTACGGTGCCGCCGGTCACGGAGTTCACCTCGGCCGCGGGCGACGGCGTCAACACGACCGTGATGGTCATGCCCGCCGAGCCCGCGAACGACGCGCGCGCCACCACCACCGAACTCAGCGACCTGTACGCGCGGCTCCTGCTCCACGGTGACGAGGTGAAGGTCGTGGACGACACGGAGATCACCGTGGGCGCGCGTACCGGGCACACCCGAGCCCTGCGCGCGGAGTACCTGGACGTGGTGAACCGGCCGGCGTACCTGCGTGTGGTCTTCCTCACGGGGGCGGGAAAGCGCCCGGTGGTCGTGGTCGCGATGACCCAGCCGGACGACCCCGTGTCGAGGGCCGAGATCGACACGGTGATCGCGGGCCTGCGGTGAGCGGGCCTGCGGTGAGCTGCTCGTGCTGAGCGGGCGTCGCGCGAGGCAGGCTCCGCGATTCGACGATCTCCGCTCCGCGGGCCAATAGCACGAGGGGACGACCTTGGCGAGGATCTCGGCCGATCGGCACGTCTTGTCGGCGGCGCAGATTACCCTGGGGACACTGTGAGCACTTTCGCCGCATCCCACCTCTCGCCCTCATATCCGGACCGTGCCGCCTGGGGCACCGCGCCGAAGCTTCGCGCGTGGCAGCAGGAGGCCTTTGACCTGTACTCCAGCCGTGCGCCGCGCGACTTCCTCGCGGTCGCCACACCGGGTGCGGGCAAGACGACCTTCGCGCTCCGCATCGCCAGCGACCTCCTGTCACGAGGGATCATCCGGGCTGTGACGATCGTCACACCCACGGAGCACCTCAAGCAGCAGTGGGCGGACGCCGCGAGCAGGGTCGGCATCGCGATCGACCCCGAGTTCAAGAACAGCCAGGGCGCGACCTCCCGTGACTACCTCGGGGTGGCCATCACCTACGCCCAGGTGTCCATGCACCCGGCGCTGCACCGCGCCCGCACCGAGGCTCGCAAGACGCTCGTGATCTTTGACGAGATCCACCACGCGGGCGACGCGAAATCCTGGGGCGACGGCGTGCGGGAGGCGTTCGAGCCGGCCGCCAGACGCCTCGCCCTGACCGGGACCCCCTTCAGGTCCGACGTCAACCCGATCCCCTTCGTCACCTACGCCGAGGACGGCGACGGGGTCCGGCGCAGCGTCTCCGACTACTCCTACGGGTACGGCCCGGCACTCGCCGACGGCGTCGTCAGGCCGGTCATCTTCCTCGCCTACGCCGGTGAGATGCGCTGGCGGACCCGCGCGGGCGACGAGATCGCCGCGACCCTCGGCACCCCGCTCACCAAGGACCAGCTCGGCCAGGCGTGGCGGGCCGCACTCGACCCGAAAGGCGAGTGGATCCGCCAGGTCCTCCGGGCGGCGGACCGGCGCCTGACCGAGGTGCGCAGGGGCGTGCCCGACGCCGGTGCCCTGGTCATCGCGACCGACCACGAGACCGCACGCGCCTACGCCCGCCACATCCGGACCATCACCGGAGAGGGCGCCACGGTCGTGCTCTCCGACGACCCCACGGCCTCCAAGAAGATCAAGGAGTTCTCCGCCTCCGAGCAGCGCTGGCTGGTCGCGGTCCGGATGGTCTCGGAAGGGGTCGACATCCCGCGCCTCGCCGTCGGCGTCTACGCGACGAGCATCTCGACCCCGCTGTTCTTCGCCCAGGCCGTCGGACGCTTCGTCCGCGCCCGTAAACGGGGCGAGACCGCGTCGGTCTTCGTGCCCTCCGTGCCGACCCTGATGGGCCTGGCGGGGGAGATGGAGGCCGAGCGCGACCACGTGCTCGACCGCAAGCCCGCCGAGGAAGGGCTGGACGACTTCCTGCTGGAGGACGCCCAGCGTAAGAAGGACAATCCCGACGTCGTGGGCGACGAGCTGCCGTTCGAGACCCTGGAGGCGGTCGCCACGTTCGACCGGGTCCTCTTCGACGGCGGCGAGTTCGGCAGTGCCGCGGAGACCGGATCCCCCGAGGAGGAGGACTTTCTCGGCCTGCCGGGCCTTCTGGAGCCCGACCAGGTCCGCACCCTGCTGAGCAAGCGCCAGTCCGACCAGCTGAAGGCCAAGCGGAAAAATCCCGAGCCCAAGGAGCCGGACCTCGCCCCGCACGAGCTGATCGCCAACCTCCGCAGGGAGCTCAACGGCCTCGTCGGCGCCTGGAACCACCGCACCGGCCAGCCTCACGGAGTCATTCACGCAGAGCTACGCAGGGCCTGCGGCGGACCCGCCATCGCGCAGGCCTCCGCCGAGCAGATCCAGGAGCGGATCGGCAAGATCCGCCACTGGGCCACCCAGCGCTCCCACTGACCCGGCCACCGGGTCGGGCGGCCTTCAGTCTGATCCGGTGACTCGACCTCGATCACCCCGGCGAGAGCTCCCCGGGGGGCGAGCCGGGTCCGGTCGCCGGGCGCACCGACCCGTCCTGACGAGGGTGCGCCCGGTCCGGAGATCCGGGCGGTACGGGTCGCCCCGAGCGGTTCGGGCGAGCCGGGCCCTGGATCACCGGACTCACCGGGCCGTGGACGGCTCCTCCGGTACGCGACCCGGCCTGGCGAGGGCGATCGGCCTGCCGGTCCGCCCGTCGATCGCCCTGAACGCCCCCGTGTCGCGCACCGGTACCGTGAGCGGCACCTCCAGGGAGGCGACGCCGCCGGCGACGCTCACGGGCCACGTGGTGGCGCCGGAGGAGCGTCTGCGTGCCCTGTCCTCCCGCATCCAGACCTTGATCGTGCGATTTTCGTGGTGCAGGACCACGGTCGCGGTGTCGCACTCGTCGGCTCTGGCCTTCCAGAAGAGCGTCACGCCCCGTGGTGCGCCCTGACGGCGAGCCAGCCGCACCCGCTCGGGAGCGGGCATCCGTCCACGGCAGGAGAGGCCCCGCCTGCCGGAGGAGACACCGGGCCCGTTGCCTGGCACCCGCTCCCCTCGCACCGCCTGTGCTCCCCGCGTGTCCCACATACCCTGCCGCGCCGCGTCCGGAAGCGGTGCGGGCACCCGGGACGGCGCGAGCGGGGACCGAGGCCGGATCCAGGACTCGGTCCGGGGGGCGATCCGGGATCCGGCCGGAGGGCCTGCCAGGGAGCCGGTCAGGGCCGCCGGGCGCGGGAGCGCGGTGATCGGAGTTGGGGCGGGAACCTGGACGACGGTGGTGGCCCAGACCGTGGCCGCCTCCAGCGCGACCAGCGAGAGCACGCTCGTCAGCCGTACCAGCGTCCCTCCGCGAAACAGGTTCCACAGGCACAGCGGGGTCAGGATCAGCCAGGAGACGCCGAGCACGAACATATGAGATCACCACCGGTAGTAAGAGGTATCAACTCTCCGTGATACTCCTGCCGCCACCGGTGATGGTGCTGTTTGCCCATCCATGCCGATCCGGTAATCGTTCGAATGCTCAGAGTAGGCGTCGCTGGTAGCGTGTCGCTGTCACTACCCCGGGCCCGCCACCGGGTTCCCCCGCAATGCTTTCAAAGAGGACAAGTGTTGGCCGAGATGATCCGTACCGAGATCATGGAGTACGTGGCTCCGATGTTCGAGCAGATCATGGCGAGGATGGACACCCTCGCCACCAAGGACGACGTCGCCGGACTCCGGCAGGAGGTCGCCGAGATTCGGCTCGATGTGGCGAAGTGCGCCACGAAGGAAGAGCTCGCCGAGGTCAAGGAAGACATCGCTGAGTTCAAGGCTGAGGTCAAGCAGGACATCGCTGAGTTCAAGGCTGAGGTCAAGCGGGATGTCGCTGAGCTCAGGGCCGAGGTGGCGGAGGTCAAGGAGGAGGTGGCCGAGCTGAAGGTGGGGCTCGCGGAGGTCAAGGAGGAGGTGGCCGAGCTGAAGGTGGGGCTCGCGGAGGTCAAGGAGGATGTCGCCGAGCTTCGGCTCGATGTGGCGAAGTGCGCCACCAAGGAGGAGCTCGCCGAGGTCAAGGAGGAGGTCGTGGGAGTCAAGCAGGACATGAGGGCCATGGCGTACGACATCGGCGAACTCAAGGAGAACTACCGGACCATGGACGGGAAGCTCGACCGGATGATCCTCTTTCTGGGGATGCCGAAGAGCTGAAAGATCGTCAGGCCGATCGGACCACGGGGGTTCCCGTGAGGCGGGCTCCGGCGGAGCCGAGTTCGGCGAGGGTGGTCTCGGTGGTGGGGGCGGACACCCCGGCGGTGAGGTCCAGCAGCACCTGAACGGACAGCCCGTGCGCGACCGCGTCCAGGGCGGTGGCCCGCACGCAGTGGTCGGTGGCGATGCCGACGATGTCCACCGCGTCCACGCCGCGTTCGCCGAGCCAGTCGGCCAGAGAAGTCCCGTCGGAGGTGACGCCCTCGAAGCCGCTGTAGGCGGCGCTGTGGGCACCCTTGCTGAAGACCTCCTCGACGCGTGAGGTGTCGAAGGCGGGGTGGAAGTCGGAGCCGGGTGTCCCGGCGACACAGTGGGCGGGCCAGGTGGTCACGTAGTCGGGTTCGGCGGCGAAGTGGGAGCCGGGGTCGATGTGATGATCACGGGTGGCCACGACGTGGTCGTAGCCGTGCGAGGCGGCGTGTGCCGAGATGGCGGCGGCCACCTCCGCGCCGCCGCCGACCGGGAGGCTCCCGCCCTCGCAGAAGTCGTTCTGGACGTCGACGATGATCAGTGCTGTTGGCATGCGATCAGTCAAACACGGTTGGGATCGCGGCGTAGCCCCGGGACAGCTGATAGGCGTTGGAGGGCAGCTCGGCGACGGCCTCGCGGTGCCGCGCGCGGCTCTCCTCCAGCTTCTCGCGGCCGACGACCTCCCCCTCCCTGACCAGCGGAACCTGTAGCGGGCGGGCGTTCGAGGGGTGCTCGCCGGAGACGGTGACCACCTCGGCGGCCGCCGTGCCCTCGGCGTCGAGCTCGCGGAACGCCTCCTTGCGTCCACCCCGGCTGGGCTTGCCCACCGACCTCTTGGCCACCGGCCGCATGACCCCTTCGGCGTCCTCGCGGGCGACGAGCTTGTAGACCAGGGCGGCGGTGGGCGAGCCGGAGCCGGTGACCAGCGACGTGCCGACGCCGTAGCCGTCCACGGGCGCGGCGGCGAGCGCGGCGATGGCGTACTCGTCGAGGTCGCTGGTCACGATGATGCGGGTCTTGTGGGCGCCGAGCGCGTCGAGCTGCTCGCGGACCTCGTGGGCGACCTGGCCGAGGTCGCCGGAGTCGAGGCGGACCGCCCCGAGGGAGGGGCCGGCGAGTTCCACCGCGGTCCGCACGGCCTCGGCCACGTCGTAGGTGTCCACGAGCAGCGTGGTGTCGGCGCCGAGGGAGGCGATCTGGGCCCGGAAGGCCTGCTCCTCCGAGTCGTGGAGCAGGGTGAAGGCGTGGGCGGCGGTCCCGGCGGTCGGTATGCCGTACTCGTGGCCCGCCATGAGGTTGGAGGTGGAGGAGAACCCGCACAGGTAGGCGGCCCGCGCCGCGGCCACCGCCGCCGCCTCGTGGGTGCGCCGCGAGCCCATCTCGATGAGGGGCCTGGTCCCGGCGGCGCGGATCATGCGTGTGGCGGCGTTGGCGATCGCGCAGTCGTGGTTGAGGATCGACAGGATCACGGTCTCCAGCAGCACGGCTTCGGCGAACGTGCCCTCCACCGTCATGATCGGGGAACCGGGGAAGTAGCACTCGCCCTCGCCGTAGCCGTCCACTTTCCCGGAGAACCGGTATCCGGCGAGGAACTCCAGGGTGGGCTCGTCGACCACCTCGTTGTCCCGCAGGAATGCCAGCGACTCCTCCTCGAAGCGGAAGGACTCCAGCGCGTCCAGCACCCGGCCGGTTCCCGCCACGACCCCGTAGCGCCGCCCGCCGGGCAGCTGGCGCGCGAACACCTCGAAAACCGCCCGTCTGGAGGCGGCCCCGCTTCTCAGCGCCGCCTCAAGCATCGTCAGCTCATAGTGATCGGTAAGCAACGCGGTGCTCATGCTCTTTGTCACGAGTCGAAGACTAAGCCCGGGGTAGGGCAGACTGGTGAATGTGGGTAGCACCGCTCCAACGGAGGTCGAGCGTCCGTCAATCGACGTACGGCCCGATCTGCCATGGTTGACGATCGTCTGGAACGACCCGGTCAACCTGATGTCCTACGTGACGTACGTCTTCCAGTCCGTTTTCGGATACTCCAAGGAGAAGGCGGAGAAGTTGATGCTCGACGTGCACCACAAGGGCAAGGCCGTGGTTTCCAGCGGCACCCGCGAGGAGATGGAGCGCGACGCGCAGATCATGCACTCGTACGGGCTGTGGGCCACCGTCCAGCGGGATTCGTGAGCGCGCGAGCGGCCGGCCGCCATCTGTCGTCGCGTGGTGACCGGCCGGGCCCGAAGCGGCAGGACTCGAAACGGCGGGCGGGTCTCGGGCGGTGCCCGCGAGAAATGGTGGGCGAGAGATGAGTTCGGGGTTCAAGCCGGGGCACGAGGGCGGTGTGATCACGGTTTTCGACGCCGCCGAGGTGTCGATCCTGCGCTCGCTGGTCACGCAGATCCTGGGCCTGATCGAGCCGGGGGAGACCGGCGACGACCCCCTGGAGAAGGCACTCGGCATCGGCCCCTCCGAGCAGTCCGACGATCCGGTGCTGGCCCGGCTCTTCCCTTCGGCGTACGAGGACGGCGAGGCGGCCGCCGAGTTCCGCAGATACACCGAGGCGACGCTGCGCGAGGGCAAGCGGGCCGACGCCAAGGCGATGCTCGACAGTGCGGAGGCCGGCAGGGTCGAGCTGACCAGGGAGCAGGCGCAGGCGTGGATGCGCGCGCTGAACGACGTGCGCCTCGCGCTCGGCACCCGGCTGGAGGTGACCGAGGAGGTGCACGACGAGATCGCCGACATGCCGGAGAGTGATCCCCGCTATCCGGCGTACGTCATCTACGACTGGCTCACCTACCTCCAGGACACCCTGGTCCGCGCCCTTTGGTAACTTCCAGTCATGCTCACCATCTCTCGGGAACTGGTTGACAGGATCATCGCGCACGCTCGGGCGGACCACCCCGACGAGGCCTGTGGCGTGATCGCCGGGCCCGTCGGCTCCGACTCCCCCGAACGCTTCATCGCGATGGAGAACGCCGAGCGGTCGCCGACGTTCTACCGGTTCGACTCGCTGGAGCAGTTGCGTGTCTGGCGGGAGATGGACGACCGCGACGAGGAGCCGGTGGTCATCTACCACTCCCACACCGCCACCGAGGCCTACCCCTCCCGCACCGACATCTCCTACGCCGCCGAGCCGAACGCCCACTACGTGCTGGTCTCCACCCGCGAGGAGCTGGGGGAGAAGGCCGAGTTCCGCTCGTACCGGATCATCGACGGCGTCGTGAGCGAGGAGGAGGTGACGATCACCTCCGGGTGACCGGCACCTTTTCGGGTCCTGGCGCCGGGGCCTCCGGGGTGGGGACCTTACCTCCATGCCCTGGTGTCCCGGCTCCCTCGTCTCCGTGTTCGGGTGGCATCCGGGATTCGTACGGGGCCGGTGTCCGGTACGGCCGTGGGACGAATGAACCCTTTGGGTAAGCTGGTGGGCATGCTGACCGCCGCCCCGAGCCAGGAGGACGTGGTGCTCTCGCGTCCCGGCCCTCGGGCACGGCGCGCGGGTGTCGCGCCCGTGCAGAACTTCCTGTTCGCGCACACGCCCTTCGTCGTCGTCTACGACTGTCGCTGACCGGCTTTTCTGGAATCCTCCGGTGCTCACCGGTGTTCTGATCCGGTGGGCCTCTCACTCCCATGACGACACAAGGAGACTGACCCGCGATGGCCATCGAGGTTCGCATTCCGACCATCCTGCGCACCTACACCGACGGCGCCAAGGCCGTCGACGCCAAGGGCGCCACGCTCGAGGAGCTGATCGGCGATCTGGAGGTCCGGCACCCCGGGCTGAAGGAGCGCCTGGTGGACAAGGGCGCGCTGCGCCGCTTCGTGAACGTCTACCTGAACGACGAGGACGTCCGCTTCCTGGGCGGGCTGGAGACCCCGGTCGCCGACGGCGACACGGTCACCGTCCTGCCCGCCGTGGCCGGCGGATCCCGCTAGCCGCGTGGCGCCGCCCGCACCGCGGGAGTTCCGTGATCTTTCGCGAGATCGGAGAGCTCTCCCGGGCCGGGCGGCGCGCCGCGGTTTTCGGGCTGTCACCCCGAGGCGCCAGGTCTGTCATCACAAGGTCAACCCGAGGCGGAAGCCGTACACCATGCGTTTTGACTCACTGATCGAATCGGTCGGCCGGACCCCGCTGGTCGGCCTGCCCAGGCTCTCGCCCTCGGAGGACGTACGGATCTGGGCCAAACTCGAAGACCGCAACCCGACAGGTTCGATCAAGGACCGTCCGGCGCTGTGGATGATCGAGCAGGCGGAGAAGGACGGGCTTCTCCAGCCGGGCTGCACGATCCTCGAACCCACGAGCGGCAACACCGGCATCTCGCTCGCGATGTCGGCCAGGCTCAAGGGCTACAAGCTGATCTGCGTGATGCCGGAGAACACCTCGGAGGAGCGTCGCCAGCTGCTGCGCATGTGGGGGGCGCAGATCATCTCCTCGCCCGCGGCGGGCGGCTCCAACGAGGCGGTGCGGGTCGCCAAGGGCCTGGCGGAGGAGAACCCCGACTGGGTGATGCTCTACCAGTACGGAAACCCGGCCAACTGGCGCTCGCACTACGAGTCGACGGGGCCGGAGATCCTGGAGGATCTGCCGTCCGTCACCCACTTCGTGGCCGGTCTGGGCACCACGGGCACCCTGATGGGCGTCGGCAGGTTCCTGCGCGAGCACGTTCCCGGTGTGAGGATCGTCGCCGCCGAGCCGCGTTACGGCGAGCTGGTGTACGGGCTGCGCAACGTGGACGAGGGCTTCATCCCCGAGCTGTACGACGCCGACGTCCTGACCACGCGGTTCTCGGTCTCCTCGGCCGACGCGCTGCGCCGCACCCGGGAGCTGCTGTCCGGCGAGGGCATCTTCGCGGGGGTCTCCACCGGTGCCGCCCTGCACGCCGCGCTCGGTGTGGCGGCGAAGGCCGTCAAGGCGGGGGAGCGGGCCGACGTGGTGTTCGTGGTCGCGGACGGCGGCTGGAAATACCTGTCCACCGGCGCCTACGAGGGGACGCTCGACGAGGCCGAGGAGCGGCTCGAAGGCCAGCTCTGGGCCTGAACGCCGCCCGAGAAAAAGCGAATCCCCGGCGGGGCCGGAGCCCTGCCGGGGATCTGGGGAGGCCCGATCCGAACGAGATCGGGGAGCCCGGGTGGATCAGTTGAACAGCAGCCTCATCGAGAAGGTCCCGTCGCTGCCCGACTGGGTGCCGCTCACGCCCACGGCGCGGAGCACCTGGAGGTTGGCCTTCTCGTCACCCTGGAGGCTGCCGAGGTAGAGGTTCTCCACCTTGTCCAGGTCGGCGTAGAGGGCGAAGGTCGCCTCACCGGCGTTGGGGATCGCGAGCTGGAAGGTCTCGCTGTCGCCCAGGGCACCGTCCTTGTTGAGCTCGGCGGCGTAGTCCTGCGCGCTGCCCAGGACGAAGACGCCGTCGCCGGGAACCTTGGCGAGCTGCGGGACGGCCGTCCCGGAGTCCGCGAGGAACCTCTCGATCTTGCCGACGACCTCCTGCGCCTTGGCCGGGTCGGTGACGATCTTCGCGCCGAACTTCGGCTGGTTGCCGTCGAGGCCGTTGGAGTCGAGGGCGATGGTGATGTTCTTGCCGAGCAGCGTCACCAGGTCGTCGGGGAGCGCGAGGCCGTAGTTCTGCTTGGCCTGGTCGGCGAACTGCTGGACGCCGCCGCCCGCGGCCTGGTCGGCCGACTTCATGAGCTGCGCCCACTGCTTGCCGACCACCTCGCCGAGACCCGAGATCGAGATCGCGCCGGCGGTGGAGGCGGGAAGCGTGCTGATCCTGGAGGGCTCGGGATCGCCCATGTCCAGGTTCTCGACGCCGCGGCTGATGCCCGCGAGCTCGACGTACTCGCTGTCGAAGCGGAGGGCGCCCGCCACGCGGGCGTTCTTGACCTGGGCGAGGACGGTGGGGTCCTGGGCGGCCAGTTCGGGGGCCATTCCCGCGAGCTTGCCCGCGTCGGCCCAGAAGGAGAGCACACCGGTCTCGCCGAGGGCGCTCAGGTCGTCGGAGAAGTTGGCGTTGCCCGACAGCGGCTCGGCGGCGGCGGCCTTGTCGGCCTCGGCCTGGGTCGGGGTGAGCAGCGCGTAGTCGTCGCGGAACGCGATGCCGTACTTCTCCTTGCCCATCAGCTTCGCGATGCCCGCCGTGGCCTTGTCCTGGTCGGTGACCTGGACGGCCACCACGACGCCGGGCTCGGCGCCGGCCTTGGCCGGGGCCAGCGCGGCCACGCCGACGCGGACGCCGAGCCAGGGCTCGATGTCGGCGGCGTAGTCGACCTTGCCGAGGTCGTCGGCGTCCTTCTTGATCAGGTCGAAGATCGCCTTACGCGGGTCCTCGCCGCTGAAGGAGTCCTTGGTGGTCGTGAACTTCCTGGCGATGTTGAACAGCGCCACCTTCTGGTTCGCGGCCGGGTCGAGGTCGAGGCGGATGTAGCCGACGGCGTTGCCGGGCAGCACGTCGTGCGGCTGCGCGCCGCCGCCGCTGAGCAGGTTGATCGCGAAGAAGCCGCCACCGCCCACGAGGGCGACGACCAGCGCGGCGACCACCGCGAGCAGCCAGCCCTTGCCGCCCTTGCGCGCGGGAGGTCCCGGGGGAGGCCCGGCGCTCAGGAAGTCGGGTCCCTGCTGCCAGTTCCCCGCCTGCTGCCCGTACGCCTGCTGGCCGTAGCCCTGCTGCTGGCCGTACGGCTGGCCGGCCTGCTGGCCGTAGTTCTGCTGTCCGTACGCCTGCTGGCCGTAGGCCTGCTGCTGGTGGCCGGGCTGCTGTTGCTGCGGGTAGGGCTGGCCCTGCTGCGGGTAGGGCTGCCCCTGCTGGTAACCGCCGGAAGACTGTGGGTATCCGGGCTGGCCGTTCTGTGGATAGGCCTGCGTGCGCGGCTGGTCGTTCGGCTGTGCGCCCTCGTTCCAACGGTAGGCGATCGTCCTGTCGGGCTGCTGACCCGGATCGGGCGACTGGTTAGGGGGATTGTTGGCAGGCATGATCACTCACAAGGTGGACTTCGCGGATAGGGAGAAGTTAGTGCACGCTGCTAGCAACCCGCTTGCATTGAACTAACTATGTGATTGTCACGTCTAAGCGGGATCAGCCCCTGCTCAGTGCGGTTTCTTCGCCCATCGTGATCTTTGTCGCCTTGTTCCCGCAGGTCACTGTCGTCCCTTCCTTACCGCGGAGCTTGTTTCCCCGGCGGCTCCGGCGCCCTGGCGGCTCCCGGGAAGAGAGCACCGAGGACCCGGGGAGGCGACGGTCGCATGGAATGGGTAAAGTGATCCCTCTAGAACAAGATTCGGGAGCGTGGATGGCGAAGTTCGACGAGGCGACAGCGGTGACCAAGGTGGACGAGACCACCTACGACGCGTGCCTCGACCCCGGATACTCCATCGGCGGCCCCCTGAACGGCGGCTATCTGATGGCCGTGCTGCTGCGCGCGGTCGTGGACGCCTCCCCCCACGAGCACCCGGTGAGCACGAGTGTCCAGTTCCTGCGGGCGGCGAGGCCCGGCCCCGCGCGGGTGCGCCTGGAGCAGATCAAGACCGGCCGCACCGCCACGATGACCAGGGTGACCCTCGTCCAGGAAGGGACGTCCTTCATCGAAGGGCTCGTCACGACCGCGACGCTCAGCGATGCCGTCCCCGACTGGACGGACGGGCCCTCGGCGGTGATGCCGCCGATCGAGCGATGCGTCTCACTGCCCGCCCCCAAGGACGCGTCGAACCTGACGTTCAGCGCCCAGGTGGAACTCGCCTTCGACCCTCCCACCGTCGGCTGGGTCGACGGCCGTCCCACCGGCAGGCCCGAGGCCCGCGCCTACTTCCGGCTGGCCGAGCCGCAGGACCCCGACCCGTACGTGCTGGCGCTCGCCGTCGACGCCCTCCCGCCGGTGGTGTTCTCCGCGGGGGCGCGCGGCTGGGCACCCACCGTCGACCTCACCTGGCACCTGCGTGCCCTGCCCGCACCCGGCTGGCTCACCCTCCTGGGCGGGGGTCGCCTGATCAGTGACGGCTGGTTCGACGAGGAGGTCGAGGTGTGGGACTCCGCGGGCCGCCTGGTCGCCCAGTCCCGTCAGCTGGCCCGCGTCGGGCGGGGCTGACGTCCGCGCTACGGGACGTAGTAACAGACACCGTACGACTGAATGTCATGAAAAATACATGGCTGAGCTGGTATTCGGCGTTGTGAGGATTCTTACCGTGATCGGCCGCCCCGGGTCGCCTAGCCTGGGGAACTGTGTCGCAAGCGAGCATTGGAATCTTTGACAGCGGTGTCGGTGGCCTCACGGTGGCTCGGGCGATCATCGACCAGTTGCCCAACGAGTCGATCTTCTATGTGGCCGACACGGCGAGGCAGCCGTACGGCCCCAAGAGCATCGCACAGGTCCGCGCCTACGCGCTGGAGGTGATGGACCACCTCGTCGAGGGCGACGTGAAGATGCTGGTGATCGCGTGCAACAGCGCGAGCGCGGCGGTGCTCCGCGACGCGCGGGAACGCTACGCCGTCCCGGTCGTCGAGGTGATCCAGCCGGCCACCCGCCGCGCCGTGCGGGCCACCCGCAACGGCAGGGTCGGGGTGCTCGGGACCAGGGCCACGATCGAGTCGATGGCCTACCACGACGCGTTCGCCGCCGCTCCCGACGTCCGGCTCACCGGGGTGGCCGCGCCGCGCCTGGTGGAGTTCGTCGAGCGGGGGGAGACGATGAGCGACGAGCTCATCGACGTCATCCGCGAATACCTGGAGCCGGTGCTCGCCGACGGGTGCGACACGCTCATCCTGGGGTGTACGCACTACCCGCTCCTCACCGGGCCGATCTCCTACGTGGTGGGAGACGGCGTGACGCTGGTGTCCAGCGCCGACGAGACGGCCAAGGACGTCTACCGCGTCCTGCACGACCGGGGCCTGGCCGCCGTTGGGGACGCGCCCAGGCACCGCTTCCGCGCCACCGGTGACGCGGGGCTCTTCACCGACCTCGGACGACGGTTCCTCGGACCGGAGATCGAGGCGGTCGAGGTGGCGGTGGTAGGGGATGTTCCGAACAACGGGCATCGCGTGTGACGGTGCCCGGGCGCTCCGTAGGGGGAGCGCCGGGGATCGGCGGACGAAGGGGGACGGAAACCGGCCACCGGCGCCCGCGCCGTGACACGCGGCGCCGCACAGTAACCGTAGGAGGCCGCCGTGAAGTTGACGATCATTGGATGCTCGGGGAGTTTCCCCGGGCCCGACAGCCCTTCCTCCTGCTACCTGCTGGAGGCCGACGGGTTCCGCATGCTGCTCGACTTCGGGAACGGCGCGCTCGGCGCGCTCCAGAGGCACATCGGCCTGTACGACGTGGACGCGATCTGCCTGTCGCACCTGCACGCCGACCACTGCCTCGACATGTGCCCGTACCACGTGGTGCGCACCTACTCGCCCGGCGGCCCGCTGCCCAAGGTGCCGGTGTACGCGCCCTCCGACGCCCGTGAGCGCCTGAACTCCGCCTACGCGATGCCCGACGAGCCGCCGCTGGAGAAGGCGTTCGAGTTCGTGAGCCTGATGCCCGGGACGTTCGAGGTCGGCCCCTTCGAGGTGACGGCCGCCCCGGTGAACCATCCCGTGGAGACCTACGGGTTCAGGGTCTCCCACGGCGGGCGCTCGGTGGCCTACTCAGGGGACACCGGCGAGAGTGCCGAACTGGTCAAGCTCGCCTCGGGAGCCGACGTGCTCCTGTGCGAGGCGTCGTACCTCGACGAGCCAGGACTCCCCACCGGCCTGCACCTGAACGGCCGCCAGGCGGCCGAGCACGCGGCCAGGGCGGGCGTGGACACCCTCGTCCTCACCCACCTGGTGCCCTGGAACGACCGCGACCGTGTCATGGAGGACGCCTCCCGCGGGGGGTTCGCCGGACGGATGGAACTGGCGCGGAGCGGGGCCCGGTATGACCTAGGGTGAACGTCATGGCTCGCGCAGATGGACGTACTCCCGATCAACTCCGCCCCGTCACCATCACCCGGGGCTGGCTCGCGCACGCCGAGGGCTCGGTGCTCGTCGAGTTCGGCGGCACCAAGGTGCTCTGCGCCGCCTCCGTGCAGGACAGCGTCCCGCGCTGGCGCCGGGGCAGCGGCCAGGGCTGGATCACCGCCGAGTACGCCATGCTGCCGCGCGCCACGAACACCCGCAACGACCGCGAGTCGGTGCGCGGCAAGATCGGCGGCCGTACGCACGAGATCTCCCGCCTGATCGGCCGATCCCTGCGCGCCTGCGTCGACTACAAGACGCTGGGCGAGAACTCGATCGTCATCGACTGCGACGTGCTCCAGGCCGACGGCGGCACCCGCACCGCGGCCATCACCGGCGCGTACGTGGCGCTGGTCGACGCGGTCGCGTGGATGCGCAAGCGCAAGATGTGCGGTGGAGACCCGCTGGTCGACTCGGTCGCGGCGGTCTCCGTCGGCGTCGTCGGCTCCACGGCGCTGCTCGACCTCTGCTACACCGAGGACGTCGCCGCCGAGACGGACATGAACGTGGTGATGACCGGCTCCGGCGAGTTCGTCGAGGTCCAGGGCACCGCCGAGGGCAAGCCGTTCGACCGCGCCGCCCTCGACGAGCTGCTCGACCTCGGCGCGGCCGGCTGCGCCGAGCTCACCCGCCTCCAGCGGGAGGCGTTGGCATGAGCCGCTTTCTCACGGTGAATCGTTCAGGAACGAGGCGGTCGGCATGAGCGAGTCCGGTACGACCGAGATCGAGACCGGTGCGGCCCGGTCCGGTGCGGCCCGTGTGGTCCTCGCCACCAGGAACTCGGGAAAGATCGCCGAGCTGCGCCGGATCCTCGCCGACGCCCGGATCCCGGTCGAGATCGTCGGGCTTGAGGAGTTCCCCGAGATCGGCGACGTCGCCGAGACCGGCCTCACCTTCGCGGAGAACGCGCTGCTCAAGGCACACGCGGTCGCACAGCAGTCCGGCCTGCCCGCGATCGCCGACGACTCCGGCCTCTGCGTCGACGCCCTGAACGGCATGCCGGGCATCTTCTCCGCCCGCTGGGCGGGAAGGCACGGCGACGACCAGGCCAACCTCGACCTGCTGCTCGCCCAGGTCTCCGACGTGCCCGCCGAGCACCGGGGCGCGCACTTCGCCTGCGCCGCGGCGCTCGCACTCCCCTCGGGGGAGGAGCGGGTGACCGAGGGGGCGCTGCGCGGCGTGATCATCGACGCCCCGCGCGGCACCGGCGGCTTCGGCTACGACCCGATCCTCGTCCCCGAAGGGGAGACCCGGACCACCGCCGAGCTGTCCGCCGCGGAGAAGGACGCGATCAGCCACCGTGGCCGCGCCTTCCGCGCCCTCGCCCCCGTCATCGCCGAACTGATCGCCTGACGGCGAGAGCCGCGCGGACGACGGCCGAGGAGCCCGAGACGTCCAGGTCGCGCCTGTAATCAGCGCGTAAGAACCCGCGGCCCCTTATGGGCGTAGCGTCGGGGGTATGCAGAGCAACAAGCGTGTGCCCTCCTGGGCCCCGGCGCTGATCGGCCTGGTGTCCGGCGCGGTGGCGGTGGCGGTGTCACTGCTCGTGGCGGGCCTGGTGAACGCCGCCGCCTTCCCGGTCGTCGCGGTCGGCAACTCCGTCGTCGACCTCACCCCTGCGCCGCTCAAGGAATGGGCGATCCGCACCTTCGGCGAGAACGACAAGACCGTGCTGCTCGCCGGGATCCTGCTGGTCATGGCCGCGATCGCCGTCGCGCTGGGAAGGGCCGCCGTCCGCGACCTCCGGTACGGGATGGCGGGTCTGGCCGCGTTCGGCCTCGTCGGCGTCGTCGCCGTGCTGACCCGGCCGGGGGCCGGGCCGGTGGACGTCGTCCCGACGCTCGTCGGGGTGGGCGCCGGCATGCTCGTCCTGCGGTGGCTCGTCGGCCGCGCTCTCGTCCCCGACGACGCCTCGACCGGGTCGTACGCGGGGGTGGTGTCCGGTGGGGCCTATGTCGTGGGTGCCGCGGGGGCCGCGCACGACACCGGGCCGGGTCGCCAGGAAGAGATCTCGCACGACACCGGGCCGGAGCGCCTGCGACCGGTCTCGCCCGAGTCCTCATCGGAGGCAGGGGAGCGGACCGGACCGCAGGTACCGCCCGTCATGCGGGCGGGGAACGACCTGCGAGCCTTCGACCGCCGGGGCCTGCTGACCGGCGCGGTCGGCGGCGTGGCTCTCGCGGGGGTGGCGGGTCTGGCCGGGCGCGCTCTCTCCGGGCGGGCCGAGGTGAACGCGGCACGTAGCGGCATCACGCTGCCCCTGCCCGCGAAACCCCTCCCCGCGCTGCCCGCCGGAGTCGACCTGAAGATCAGGGGCCTGTCGTCGTTCGTCACCCCCAGCAACGACTTCTACCGGGTCGACACCACCCTGTCGGTCCCCCAGGTCGACCCGCGCGACTGGACCCTCACGATCCACGGCATGGTCGATCGGCCCGTGGAGCTCACCTTCGCCGACCTGATGAAACGCGCCGTGGTCGAGGCCGACGTCACGCTCTGCTGCGTCTCCAACGAGGTCGGCGGCCCCTACATCGGCAACGCCCGCTGGCTGGGCGTGAGCCTGGCCGCGGTGCTCCGCGACGCGGGTGTCCGCAAGGACGCGGACATGCTGCTCAGCACCTCCGCCGACGGCTGGACCGCGGGAACCCCGGTCGACGTCGTGATGGACGGCCGCGACGCCCTGCTCGCCTTCGGCATGAACGGCGAGGTGCTCCCCGTCGACCACGGCTTCCCGGTCCGCCAGGTCGTCCCCGGGCTCTACGGCTACGTCTCGGCCACCAAGTGGGTCACCGACATCAAGGTCACCCGCTTCGACCAGGACGAGGCCTACTGGACGCCCAGGGGCTGGTCCGCGAAGGGGCCGATCAAGACCCAGTCGCGCATCGACCTGCCCAGGGACGGCGCGAGCGTCCCCGCCGGCAAGACCGTCGTCGCGGGGGTCGCCTGGGCACAGCACAAGGGCGTGGACGCGGTCGAGGTCCGCGTCGACCAGGGCGAGTGGCGCCAGGCCCGCCTCGCCGAGGCCCCCACCGCCGACACCTGGCGCCAGTGGGTCCTCGACGACTGGGACGCCACCCCCGGCGAGCACACCATCGAGGTCCGCGCCACCGACACCACCGGCTACACCCAGACCGCCGAGCGCACCCCGGTCGCCCCGGACGGCGCCACCGGCTGGCACACCATCCGGGTACGGGTCGGCTGACCCTGGCTGTGCCGCTTCGCGATCACTGACCTCGATGCCGTTGTGACGAGGACTGGAACGACAGGTGGGGGTTGAGCCTTTAAACGGTCAACTCCTTCGTGTCGGGTGGGTAGGCCGCCCTACTATCTGGCTCCCAGGGGGCAGGGACGGGGGAGCCGGTGAACGAGTGGAGTTTGGCGTCGGGGGTCTACAACCCCGTGGTGACGATGGACGGGCAGCGGTGGCGGGACTTCGAGCTGGAGGCCCAGGTGCCGGTGATGGCACCGGCGCCGCGCGAGAGCGAGCGGGAGCGGATGCGCTGGGGTCCGGCGCGACTGGACCAGTGCAGGCCGTACGGCTTGGCGGGTGGGCTGGCCAGGCCGGATCCACAGACCGAGGAGGACATGCTGCGGGCCGTTCCCCTCACCGAGCAGGGCACCCCGCGCCGCTTCCCCGACCCGCGCGGCATGTGGATCAGGCTGATCAACGGGAGCGGCCCGGCCGACGATCCGTTCCGGGCGACCAACGCGATCGACTGCGCGCTGTCGGTGCTCTCCACCTGGTACGGCACCCCCGCGGTGGCCGCGCCGCGCAGGCCCGAGTACGACCGGGTGGGCAGGCCGCTGCTCACCGGGGAGGCCGGGGGGGTGGCGAGGGCGGAGCGGTGGCTGGGGCAGCGCTTCCACTATGTGGGGCAGGGACGTCACGCCTACCTGCCGATCGCGCAGGCGCTGCTGGCCGGGGGGCACGGCTCCTCGGCGCTCATCGTCAACCGCTGGCCGGCCGGGGGCAGCCACGCGTGGAACGCGGTGAACTTCGACGGCGAGGTGATCTGGATCGACGCGCAGCGGGGGCACATGGCGGTGGAGCCGCCGTACGAGTCGGTGACGGGTGTGTTCTGCGTCGTGATCGACAGGGAGGGACGACGTCTGTGAACCCGGACCAGGCGAGGGCCGTGGCGGAGGAGTACTTCAACGGGGTCCGGGGCGCGGGTGCCGCCGTCGAGATCAGGATTTATGCCTTTCAGGAGGGCTATGTCGCCTGGGCGAACGAGCCCGAGCCCGACGATCCCAGCGTGCTGCCCGACACCGTCGGGTCCGGCTGCGTGGTGATCGACGGGGCCACCGGCGAGATCGTGATCCGGCCGCTGCTCAACCCCGAGACCGTGGCGGAGCAGTGGCCGGGACGCCGCCCCCGATGACGAAGGCGTCCCGGCCACCACGCTCAGCCGCTCGCGAGTGAGCCCACGACCGAGGCGCGGGCCGCGCGCCGGGCGGGCAGGACGGCCGCGAGCACCCCGGCGAGGCCGGACAGGGCGACGAACGACAGGATCTGCGGCACCGGCAGCTGGAAGACGACGTTGTCGGTCATCGTCTGCGCCGCCGCCCAGCCGAACGCGACTCCCAGCGTCACGCCGACCAGCGCGCCGATGAGGCCCAGGACCAGCGCCTCGACCGAGAGCATCCGCCGCAGCTGGGGCCGGGTCAGGCCGAGGGCACGCAGCAGCGCGGACTCGCGGGTGCGCTCGTGGACCGAGAGGGAGAGTGTGTTGGCGATGCCCAGCAGGGAGATGAGCACCGCCAGACCGAGCAGCCCCGTGATGATCATCAGTATCATGTCGAGCGCCTCGTCGAACTGGCCCCGCATCTCCGTCGAGCTCGCCACCTTCGCCGTCGGGTACGCCTCCGTCGCCGCCTCGACCGCCGCGAGCGCCCGGTCCGGGTCGACGCCGTCACGGTGCTTGATCATCACTCGGTTGTCGCCGACCTCGCCGAAGTAGCGGTCGAACTCCCGCTCGGGCACCGTCACGTCGGAGAGGCTCGCGTCGACACCGGAGATGCCCACGATCGAGAGATCGACCGTGCCCGCCTTCGCCGTCCGTACGGTGATCCGGTCACCGACCCCGAGCGCGAGCCGCTCGGCGACGCGGTCGGTGACGAGCGCGGTCCCCGGCACGAGCCGGTCGAGCGAGCCCGCGTCGAGCGGCGGCTTGAAGCCCGGGGTCGGGGTGAAGGTTCCCACGTCGTACCGCGTGGTGCCGGTCGCGAGCCTCGCGCCGGTCTCGCGGAAGGCGATGACCGAGTCCAGCTCGGACCGGCCTCGGAGGTCCTCGGCGATCGCGCGGGGCAGGCCGGAGTCGCGCCCCTGGGTCTGCACCATGTAGTCGAAGGGGAACTGCTCGTCGAGCTGCTGGGTGAACGTCACCCGGACGGTGCCGGTGACGACGGAGATGACCGTCATCAACGTCACGCCCACGGTGAGTGCCACGGTGGTGGTCGCCGACCGCTTCGGGTTGCGCCGGGAGTTGTCCACGGCCAGCCTGCCGGGTACGCCGAAGAGCTTGGCCGGTACCCACCCCGCGAAGGCGGAGAGCGGCCTGACGATCACCGGCCCGAGGATCAGCACCGCGAGGAAGACGGACGAGCATCCGGCCATCACCGTCACCAGGGCGGTCTCGCCCGGATCCGTGGAGATCCCCGCCACCACGATGCCCACGCCCGCGAGCAGGAACAGTCCCGCGAAGATCATTCGTACCAGGCCGGTCCTGAAGGTCCGCTCCTCGGTCTGCGAGCGCAGCGCCGCGATCGGTGCCACCCGCGTCGCGGCCCGCGCGGGCAGCAGTGCCGCGCCGACCGTGACCGTCAGGCCGATGACCAGGCCAAGGACGATGGTGGTCGGCGTCAGGGTGGCGGCGGCGGCCGTGGGCAGCGGCGCGTCGAACGCCGCCAGCACGGAGAGCGCCCCCGCACCCAGGCCGTAGCCGAGCAGCAGGCCGAACACCGACGACAGCAGGCCGACCACCGCCGACTCCAGCATGATCGAGGTGAAGACCTGCCCGCGCGTCGCCCCGACGCATCGCAGCAGCGCCATCTCGCGGGTCCGCTGGGCCACCAGGATGTTGAAGGTGTTGTAGATGACCAGCGCGGCCACGAACATCGCCACCACGCCGAACAGCAGCAGGCCCAGCTTCAGGAAGTCGCCGTTGGCGCCGTTGTTCCTGGCGAGGTCCGCCGCGTAGCGCTCACCGGTCTTGACCTCGTGACCCGCGCCCACGGCCGAGGCGACCGAGCCGCGCAGCGCCTCCTGGGTGACCCCCTCGGCGGCGGCGACGTCGATCTCCCGATACCCCTGCTGCCCGGTCATCTTCCTGGCGGTGTCCGTGGTGTAGCCGACCGCGCCGAAGTATCCGAGCTCCTGGTCCAGGCCGACGTCGAACAGGCCCACCAGCGTGAACTCGTGCCTGGCGTTGCTCGCGTCGAGCACCGCGACGGTGTCACCGACCTTGAAGCCCCTGGTCCTGGCGGTGCCCTCGTCGAGCACGGCCTGCGTCGCGGTCTTCGGGGCCGTACCGCTCACGATCGGCATACGGTTCAGGTCGCCCTCGGGCAGGGAGATTCCCGCGGTGGGGAAGTCACCGGCGGCCTTGCCGTCCTTGCCGATCAGGGCGGATGTGCCCCGTACCAGCCCCTGTGCGTCGGCCACCCCGTCCACGGCGCGCACCTTCTCCAGGGCGGCCTCGGAGATCACAGGAGGCTCGTCGCCGTTCCCCCCGGGCGCAGGGAGTACGGCGACGTCGATTTTGTCGGCCGCCGCGGAGAACTTCTCGGTGAACCCCGCGTCGATGGTGTCGGTCAGCACGAACGTCCCCGCGATGAAGCCGACCCCCAGCGCGATCGCGAGGGACGTCAGCATCAGGCGCAGCCGGTGCGCGAGCAACCCGGCCAGCGTCGTCCTCAGCACCTCACGCCTCCAGCTTCATCAGCGTGTCCAGCACCGACTGCGGCGTCGGCCCTGTCAGCTCGCTCACCAGCAGGCCGTCGCGGAGGAAGACCACACGGTCGGCGTACGAGGCCGCCACCGGGTCGTGGGTGACCATCACGATCGTCTGGTCGAGCTCGCGCACCGACGTCCGCAGGAAGGAGAGCACCTCGGCACCGCTGCGCGAGTCGAGATTGCCGGTGGGCTCGTCGGCGAAGATGACCTGAGGCCTGCTGATCAGGGCGCGGGCGACCGCGACGCGCTGCTGCTGGCCACCCGACAGTTCCGAGGGCTTATGGCCGAGCCGGTCGCGCAGGCCCACGGTCTCCACGACCCGGTCGAACAGCGCGGGGTCTGCCAGCCGCCCGGCGATCTCCAGCGGGAGCCGGATGTTCTGCTCGGCGGTGAGTGTCGGCAGCAGGTTGAACGCCTGGAAGACGAAGCCGATCCGATCGCGGCGGAGCATGGTGAGCTTCTTGTCGTTGAGTTCGGTCAGCTCCACGTCCCCGACGCGCACCTGCCCGCCGCTCACCGTGTCGAGTCCGGCCAGGCAGTGCATCAGCGTGGACTTGCCCGACCCCGAGGGACCCATGATCGCGGTGAAGGCGCCCGTCGCGAAGGAGACGTCCACTCCGCGCAGCGCGTGCACGGCGGTGTCCCCCCGGCCGTACACCTTGGTGAGACCTCTGGCCGTCACGGCCGGCGCCGCGCTTTCCCGCGCGTCCCACGCGCCGACCTCTCCGGTGATGGTCACGACAGCTCTCCTCAACAACGTGTGATGTTATGACGCACCAAACGGTATTGATGGGGAAAGAGGGATCCATCAGGCGTTAGGCCTGACTTATGGCGATACGGAGGGGGTCGGGAGAAGGAGGGACGCGACCTCCGCCGTAGTGCGGCCTCGGCCATTCGGACGAGGCGGGCGAGGCGAACGGGGCCTCACCCTCGATGGGATTCCTGCCCGAAGGCCGGGGCGCTCGCGGGTTTCTGATCCAGCGGGGTTCTCCCGAGGCTCTCGCCCCCGACCCGAGGCTCTCGCCCCCGACCCGAGGCTCTCGCCCCCGACCCGGGGCTCTGTCTCCGGCCGAGGCTCTCGCCTTCGGCCAAGGCTCGTGCGGTTCTCGTGTCCGACGGGGAGACTCGCGCGGTTCCTGTCTCCGGCGGGGAAGGTTCCCGGCCCTCAACCGGTATTACCTCCGCGGGTATTTGATCTTCAAGGTGCCCAGGCCGACCTTGCCGGTGACACGCAGCACCGGCGCGTCAGGGTGTCCCGGTTCGGTGGCCTTGTTGGTGATCGTGCCCATGTTCGTCGTGAGAGAGTCGATCCGCACGGTCCACCCCCGTGGCACGATCACCAGGATGTTGCCCATCCCGCAGGTCGCCTCCAGCAACACCTCGCGGTGCGAGCACACGGCCCCGGTGAAGTCGATCTTCACGCTGCCCGAGCCGCAACTCGCCACGATGCGCGCGGGCACCACCCAGTAGTCCTTCTGTTGCACCGCCCCGTACTTCGTTTGCAGCTCCAGGACTCCGCTTCCGACGCCCCCGGCACCCCCGGCGCCCAGCATGGCGAGCCCCGCGTCGTCTCGCGGCAGGTCGGCAGTGATGGCCCTCAGGTCGTCGTACGTCCTCGCCGCCTGCGTCCGCTCGATCCGCTCCTCCAGTTCCTCCAGGGAGAGCCGTCCCTCTCCGGTGGCCACGCGCAACCGCTCGATGACCGCGTCACGATCGGAGTGCGACGCGCGGAGCCGACCGTCAAGGTTCGTCATACGACGATGCTAATCGGCGGAATGCGGGGTTACGATTCCCGATTCATAGGCATATACGACGACCTGTGCTCGATCCCGCAGGCTCAGCTTCGCCAGAATCCGGCCCAGATGCGTCTTGACCGTCGCCTCCGCCAGCTCCAGACGACCGGCGATCTCCGTGTTCGACAACCCCCTCGCCACCAACACCAGCACCTCCCGCTCCCGCGCGGTCAGCCCGGTCAGCACCGCGGGCTCGGCCACCGCGGAGGGGAGATGCACCGCGAAACGCTCCAGCAGCCGCCGCGTCGTACTCGGCGCCACCACCGCGTCCCCGCTGTGCACCGACTGGATCGCGCTCACCAGATCGGCGGGCGGCACATCCTTCAGCAGGAACCCCGACGCGCCCGCCTTCAACGCCGCGAACGCGTACTCGTCCAGATCGAACGTGGTCAGGATCAGCACCCGAGGCCCACCGGCCGTCGAACGGATCAGCCGCGTCGCCTCCACCCCGTCCATCACCGGCATCCGCACGTCCATCAGCACCACGTCCACGGCGACCGTCCGCACCGCCTCCACCGCCGCGGCCCCGTTACCCGCCTCCGCGACGACCTCGATGCCGGGATGGGCGTCGAGAACCATGCGGAAACCGGTGCGCAGCAACTCCTGATCGTCGACCAGCATCACCCGAATCACCTGGTCACCCACCGTGTGCTCCGTCAAGCCGCCCGCCCCGCCCCGGTATCGCCGATCGGCAGCCGCGCCACCACCTGGAAGCCGCCACCGGGAACGGGGCTCGCCTTCACACTCCCGCCGAACATCGCGACCCGCTCGCGCATGCCGACCAGGCCGTGCCCGCCCTCACGCTCCGGCGTCGCCGCGCCACGACCATCGTCGGTCACCCGCACGAGCAGCTCCCGCACGCCGTACTCCATCTCCACCGTGGCCCTGCTGTCCGGGCCACCGTGTTTGAGGGTATTGGTGAGCGCCTCCTGAACGATCCGGTAAACCGTGAGCTGCTCCCCCTCGGGAAGCTCCGCGGGAACACCGGACACCCGCAACTCCACCGGCAAACCCGACTCCCGCACCTGCGTCACCAGATCGTCCAACTGCGACAGGCTCGGCTGCGGAGCGTACTCCTCCTGGACACCGTCGGCCCGCAACACGCCCACCATCCGCCGCATCTCCGCCAGAGCCCTGCGGCCCGTGGCCGAGACCGCCTCCATCGCCCTGCGCGCCTGTTCAGGATCGCGGTCGATCGCGTACCCCGCCCCGTCGGCCTGAACGATGATCACACTCACGTTGTGCGCGACCACGTCGTGCAGCTCACGGGCGATCCTGGCCCGCTCCGCGGCCGCCGCCAGCCTGGCCTGCTGATCGCGATCGCGTTCCGCTCGCTCGGCCCGCTCCTCCAGACCCTCCAGATAACGGCGGCGGGTGTTCGCGTAGATCCCCGTCATCCAGATCGCGGCCGCGAACGCCGAGGCCGTGGCGAAGGCACGCAGGTCAAGTCCCTGAGGCACCCGCCCGAACACCAGGAACAACCCCAGCTCCACCACCAGCCCCGCCCCGACCGCCCAGCGCAGCGGGCGCCGCGACGCCACCCCGTACATGGCGACGAGCACGGAGACGTTGAAGAACAGGGGCGGAACCCCGGCGAGCCACTGGAGGAACGAGGCGAACGAGACGATCGCGAAGACCGCGACCGGACGCTCGCGCATCCAGAACAGCGGCACGAACAACAGCAGCGTCAGCCCCGCGAACCCCCACAGCCCCAGCCTCTCCGCCCCCCAGGCCACCAGGTCGACCACCCCGACGGCCCAGACATTGAGCAGCGAGACCAGCAGGAACGGAGTCAGCCACAGGGCGTCCGTGATCCTGGGATGGCGCACGCTCCAGGCGCGCAATCTGCCGAACACATCACTACGATACGTATGCGCAGATCAGAGCCCTTCCCCCTCAAGGTGGAGGTCGATGTACGACTCAGGTCGCACATCGAGCCGCACATTCGGCTTGGCTTACACAGCCTTTACGGTCTTTGGGGCACCATGGTTTCTGGGAGCGCCCTCCGGGGTGAGTAAAGGGAGATAGTTTGTGGTGATCAATCACAACGACGCCGGGTCGCGCGGCTAAGAAGACAGGCCGCGCGACCTGACGTTTTCTCTCCCGTTCCCCCGCCGCGACGGATAGCCGCCACATCGGACAGAGCTCCCTCGCCGCATACCGCTCGGCGCCTTCTCGGACGCTTCGGCGGCCTCACCGGGATCGTCGGCTTGCTCGCTCACCTGCCTACCCGCTTACCCGTGCGGATCCACGAGGGTCTTCCCGTCCGGCGGTGAACATCGTGCCGTCTCGTGCGGCACCGGGCGACGCCGGTCCCTCGGGCGGTCGATCCGGGCCCACGCGGGCGACTCACCGAAGCACCACCCACGGCGAAGCCGGCCGAACGCGCGTCCCCGGCCTCAACCCGCCGGATCGGACGCGACGGCACGGTCCTCCGCGAGGACGGATTCGCGCAGTAATTGAATGGCTCTGCGTATGACCGCGGATCTCGACGCGAAGCGTCTTTCGCTCCGACAGTATTCTATGAAAAATAGATCCTGGGCCGATATTGTCACGCTGGTGTCTGTCGACTTTATGTCGATCGATTGATTCTTGATTGTTTTGTGGGGTCGACGGGATTCGAACCCGCTCTGGACGGTACCTAAAACCGTTGCCTCTACCGTTGGGCTACGACCCCTATTTTTTTCCTGCAAAATTCTCTGTCTGTGAATGGCAATTGGGGCAGAGAAAACGCAGGTTTTCTTTTCTGTTGTCCAGCCAGTTGCCATTGATATGGTCAACGTGCAGCGTCAATGCCTGACCTCGCCAGGCGCCCTCGATCCTACATCCCGCGCAGCGGTATGGCATCCCGGTCTCGATCAGGCAGCGCCTGAGCTGCCCGGGGTCCGGGCGTGGACCGCCCTCCGGTCGCATGGCGAGAACCTGTTCCGGACGACTGCGTCGCGGCGAGGGCTTCCCTCTGTTGGGGGAGACCCTGCGAAAGTGCGAGGTGTCGATTCCGAAGCGCTTCAGCTGGCGGCTGATATGAGCGTGGTTGCCGCCCGCGATGGTGATGCCGAGGCGGCGGAGGACGTCGGCGATGCTGAGGGATGCGGCCGCGGCCTCCGCCAGCATTTCCGGGGTGTATTTGTATTTGGCGGGCACGCCCCAAGTCTAGGTAATGGGACCGACAATTCTTGGGGCGTGCTCATGTCATATTAAATGGCGAAAATCGGGTGTCAGTCGACGCCTAGTTCGCGGCGGAGGCGGGCCACGTGGCCGGTCGCCTTCACGTTGTAGAGGGCCTTCTCGATCTTGCCGTCCGCGTCGATGACGAAGGTGGAGCGGATGACCCCGAGGGTCGTCTTGCCGTACATCGTCTTCTCCCCGTACGCGTCGTAGGCCTTGTGGACCTCAAGGGAGGGGTCGGACAGGAGCGGGAAGGTGAGGGCGTCGTGCTCGACGAACTTGGCGAGCTTGGCAGGGCTGTCCTTCGAGACGCCGAGCACGACGAATCCGGCCGAGGTGAGCGAGGCGAGGCTGTCGCGGAAGTCGCAGGCCTGCTTGGTGCAGCCCGGGGTCATCGCGGCGGGATAGAAGTAGAGGATGACGCGCTTACCGCGGTGGCTCTCCAGCGACACGGTGGTGCCGTCGGCGGCGGGAAGGGTGAAGTCCGGGGCGGCGTCGCCCGGCTCAAGTTTCATGGTGTTCCTCCGAGGAATGGTTCCCCGGTCAACTTACCGGCCTGCCCGAAGTGCCGTGGGTAGGTAGGACCTGACAGACTGATCAATGTCAAGGAGTAGGGGAGGATAGCCATGGCGGACACCGATCCCGCGGAGTTGGAACGACAGATCGAGCGCACGCGCGCGGAGTTGGCCCAGACGGTGGACGCCATCGCGGACCGGGTGAGCCCCAAGCGGGTCGCGGCGCGTGGTGTGGCGAAGGTCCGGGCGAACGCGGAGCATCTCGCCGCTCAGGTCGGTGACCTGGTGGGGGGCGCGGCGGGGCCGAAGCCGGTCAGGCTCGCCGGCGAGCCCGAGGACCTGTGGGCGGACGAGCGGCCGGACCTGGCGCCGATCCTGATCGGGGTGGGGGCGGCGCTGGCGCTCGGCGCGGTGGTCATGCTGTGGCGGCGCCGTCGTCGCTGACCGTCACCGGCCGGGGGAGCGAATGTCGCCGGTGACCGATCGGCTGCCCGGAATTGAGTAGGGGTTTACTCATGTGACCTTTTTCCCGCTCGCGGACCATCGCGAGTAGGAAAAAGGAGGGGTAAATCCATGAAAAACATCATTCGCGCTGCGATCGCGGTGGTGGCGACCACGGGCGTCATGCTGACCGTGGCTCCGGCCGCCTTCGCCGCGACACCGACGTCCGCGTCGGCTGCGTCCTCGGCGTCCTCGGCGCGAGACTTCGACGACAGCTTCGAGCAGGAGTCCAGGAACGGCCTGGCCACAGTGGAGGCCGTGTACTCGGTCAGGGGTGACGACGAGGAGGACAACACCTTCAGGCTGCGGGGCGAACTGTACGACGGTGACAGGCGCACCCTCCGCCAGGGGGGTCGCTGCGCCTACGTCGAGGTGCAGGTCACCTCGTCCGAGGACGAGGACTGGGACGTTGCCAAGCGCGACAGGCTGTGCAGCTACGACGACACCAAGCGCTTCCGCGTCACGGCGCACGACGTGAGCGAGGTGCGGGTCAAGACCTGCCAGGTCAAGTACCGTAGCTGGTCGACCTACAAGTGCAGCAGGTGGGAAGAGCTCGACCTGGGCTTCTGAGATCTCTCCGAGGCCGGGAGCACCGCGGGCCATCGGGCCCGGAGGACGGGACCGAGATGTGAGGGGAACGGGCACTCGCCGGTGAGACGGCGGGTGCCCGTTTCGCGTCAGAGGAAGGTGCGGCCCTCGCCTCGGTAGGTGGGGACCTCGTCCACGACCTCGTCCCCGTCGATCAGGTGCAGGCTCGCGAAGCGCTCGCAGAGCTCGCCCGCCTTGGCGTGCCGGAACCAGACCCGGTCGCCGATGCGCAGGTCTTCCGCGGCCTGCCCGACGAGGGGGGTCTGGACCTCCCCGGCCCCTTCGTTGGAGTCGTAGCGCAGTCCGCACGGCAGGTAGGGCTGGGGCAGACGGTCGTCGCCGGGGGCGCCGGAGGCGGGGTAGCCGCCGCCGAGGACGGTGACGACGCCGGGGGCGGGGCGGCGTACGACGGGCAGGGCGAACAGGGCGGCGGGCCGGCCGGTGAATCCCCGGTAGAAGTCGAACAGGCGGGGATGGAAGAAACCGGATCCGGCCGCGATCTCGGTGACGGCCTTCTCCTCGGTGGTCTTCTCGATGCTGCCGGTGCCGCCGGCGTTGACGAACTCCAGGTCGGTGACCTGGCGGACGGCCTGGACGATCCGGCCCCTGCGGGTGATCAGCTCGCGGCGGGACCTGGCCTGCATCAGGCGGACGGCCCGGGTGAGGGCGGGGTTGCCCGGCGGGTCGTCGCCGACCCCGGCGATCTGGGCCTCGTACGCCATCAGGCCCACGAGCCGGAAGCCGGGCCTTTTGGCGATCTCGGTGGCGAGGTCGGCGGCCTGGTCGACCTCGCGGACGGGGGAGCGGCGGACGCCCGCCCTGAACCGGCCGCCGAGGGCGAGGTAGCCGGCGTCGACGTCCAGGCAGAGCCGGATCTCGTGGCGGTCGCGAACTCCGGCGACGGCGGATTCGACGAGGTCCAGGTGCTCGGCCCGGTCCACCATGATCGTGATCTCCCGCGCCGCGATCGGCTCGGCGGCGAGTTCGGCGAGCGCGGCGCGGTCGACGGTGGGGTAGGCGACGAGCACGTCGCGCATCCCGGTGGAGACGAGCCAGAGGGCTTCGGGGAGGGTGAAGGCCATGATCCCGGTGAAGCCGTCCATGGCGAGGACGCGTTCGAGCACGGCTCGGGACCTGATGGACTTGCTGGCGACCCTGATCGGCTTGCCCCGGGCGCGGCGGGCCATGCCTTCGGCGTTGGCGCGCAGGGCCCGCAGGTCGAGGACGGCGAAGGGAGGGTCCAGGTGCGCTGTGGCCCGGTCGTAGCGCTGGCGGTCGTCCATGTCCGCAGGATAACTCCGATACGACAAAGATGAGTATTGTTCATGTTGCCCTGTCGGTGATCAATGCTCCCCCCAGGGAGGGCTCAAGATCGTGCAAGTGGGCGGTTGATCCCCGGCCCGGCCCTGCAGGAACGCGTACACATGGCCGGATGACGACTACTCTCCAGGACGTCCTGGCGGGCTCGGGAGGCACCGGTGCCGCGGGGAACACCGCGGGCTCGGGAGGCAAGGCGGGGGCTGAGCGGTTCCAGGACGTCCGGCGCAGGTCGGTGCGGATGCTCAGGCCGGGCAGGACCCTCGCGGGTGTCCCCACCGCGCTGACGGTGTCCGCCGTGCTGGCGGCCTCGGCCGCGGTGACGGTGGGCCTGCTCATGGACTCTCCGCTCGCGCGGGTGCCCTACCGGCGGATCGTCAAGGGCGTCGGCGCGTGGAACTGGTCGGATCCCGCCGTGTTCGCCGCCTCGGCGCTCGCCGTCGCGGTGGGCCTGGTGATGCTCGCGCTCGCCGCGCTGCCGGGGCGGTCACGGCTGGTGCCGCTGGAGGCGGGAGACCCGCACATGGTGATCGGCATCACCAGGTCCGGACTCCGCCGCACGCTGCGGGAGGCCGCCGAGTCGGTTGAGGAGGTGAACGGGGCACGGGTCCGGCTCACGTCGCGGATCGTCGAGGTCACCGTGTTCACCGACGCCGAGCGGACAGGCCCCGTGCTGCGCCGGGTGGGTGCGGCGGTGGGCGACCGGCTCGGGGGCCTGGGCGCGATGTGCGCGGGAGAGGTCGTCGTACGGCTGCGCAGGAAGGGGGCCTGATGAGGCCCTACCTGGGCAACCGGATCGGCCTGGCCGTCACGGGGACGGTGCTGGTGTGCGCCGGGCTCTACGCCTTCCTGCGGGGACGCGGTGACCTGCCGGGACAGGCGCCCGGTGCCAGGCTCGTGCCCCGAGGGTTCCCCGGGTGGCTGGCCGCGCATCCGTTGCCGGGCTGGCTGGTCGCGCTGCTGCTGGTGACGCTCGCTCTCGCGGCGCTGCGGTGGCTGCTACACGCCCTGGGATGGGGACGGTGGGGCAGGCGGACCGGGACGGGGACCGCCATGCTTGGAGTCGCTCTTAAAGAAGTCGAAGGGCTCACTCGTGTCCGCGTCAGGTACGTACGGCACGAGCGGCTGCGCATCGGGGTGGGCTGCGCGCCCGCGACCGATGTCGGCAGACTCGTGTCCCGGCTGAACAGAGACGCGGTGGGGAAGGTCCGACGGGCGCTCGGGGAGGTAGAACTCGGCGTGGTGGTTCGCCTTCACGTTCGCCGCCGCTGACTCCCCGTACTCCGGCGAGCCTGCCGTGCCTCCGTACGCCGACCGCTCACTCGCGCCTCCGTACGCCGACCGTTCGCCTGTCCCCCCGTACACGGGTCGTTCATCCGTCGCCCCGTACGCCGACCGTCGCTCCGGCTCCCCGTAGGCCGGGCGCTCACCCGTCCCTCCGTACACCATCCGGTCCGCCGTGTTTCCGTACGCGGGTGTCTCGCCCGTCGTGCCGTACCCCGGCCGGTCCGCCGCCTCGCCGTACGAGGTCCTCGCGGACGTGCTCTCCTCGGGAGCCCGCCCGTCGTACGACCCGTGCGCCGTCTCGTCGAAGGGGCTCGCGTACACCGGTCGCTCGGCCGTCGCGCCGGGCGAGGGGTCCTCGTCGCCGGGTCCCTCGTCCGAAGACTCCTCGTCCGCTCTTCCCGCCGCGACCTCGGGCGCCCTCTCCTCGTGCTTCTCGTGCCTGACGCCGAAGGCCAGTCCGGCGGCCAGGCAGAGCAGCGGGAGGGCGGGGACGACGTAGCGGTGGTCGAAGGCCGCGATGAAGGGCGGCAGGATGAGCAGCATCGTCCCCGCCGCCCAGGGCAGCAGCACCGCGCCGCCGAACCTTCGCAACCGCATCAGCACGCCGACCAGGCCGACCAGCAGGATCACCGCGAGGTACGGACCCCGCACGAAGCCGTACTCCTGGTAGTCGCGCAGCAGGCCCGCGTAGGGTTCGGCCATCGTCGGCGCTCCCGACGAGCCCTGGTAGGCCACGGTCAGCTGCTCTGCGGTCTTGCCCTGCGAGGCGGCACCGGAGGTGAAGGGCCGCACGGTGTCGGGGAAGACGTAGGCGCTCTGCGGGCCGGGAGCCGGGTAGACGCGCCGAGTCCAGTCGAAGATGTGGGCCGCGTCCTCCAGACCCGCCCGCAGGAAGTCGAACGGCTGGGCCATGATCGCCTGGGTGGCGAAGGCGCCCGCGAGGGCGTCGCGCTCGGCCCAGCTGCCCTTGACCTTGTTCAGCGGCGACTCGCCGTCCCAGATGTAGACGGGCGGCGCCGCGCGCTGCCCCAGCGGCTCGACGGGACACAGGGCCGCCTCGGGGCCGGTCGGCTGGATTGCGGCACAGTCGGCGAAGGTCATCGTCCGGGCCCAGAGGAAGGTGTTTCCCCTGGTCAGAGCGAAACTGCCGTGCTCGGCCCTGAACCAGGCCGCGTACGAGCCCAGGCCGATCGCGGCGGCGAGCGTCGCGGAGAGGACCGCCCGCCACCCGGCTCGGCGGATCACCATGCAGACCAGCGCCACGGCGATGAGCGGCAACCCGATCGTGCGGGTGACGGTCGCCGCGGCGAGCAGCGCCCCGGCCAGCGCGGCGACCCACGCCGCCGGGCGTCGCCGCCACAGCAGCAGCGTGACCGCGAGCACCGCGAGGAACTGAAAGAGCAGGTCCGCCATGACGAGGTGTTCGAGCTGGATCTGGTAGGCGTCGAACAGCACCGGCAGCGCGGCGAGCGTCGCACCCCACCCCGGCAGCCCGCCCAGCCTGCGCAGCAGCAGGTAGACGCAGACGGCCACGACCAGTCCGAGCAGGTGCTGCACCGCGACCACCGCGGGGATGCTGGACAGCGGCTTGAGGATCCACAGGAACAGCGAGTAACCCGCGGGGCGGGACTCCAGGGGGCGGGGGGCGAGCCCGGCGTTCAGGTAGACGAAGGAGTCGGCCCAGAACCACAGGGCGGGCCGGTAGCCGAGCATGGCGAGGAGGCGCAGGCCGCCACCCGCGAGCAGGGCGGTGATGAAGAGCCAGTGCGATCCGAGGAAGCGGAGCGTCCGCAGGGAGCGGGAAGGAGTCTCCGGAGCAGGAGAGCGGCGGGAGCGGCGGGAGCGGCTTGCCGGGGGCGTTCCCGTGACCACCGCGACCTCCCGAATCCCGCGCATGGCCACCCAGCATAGGCGTGGGATCGGAGGAGGCTGCACGTGATGCGAAATTTGGTAGCGATCGAGTTGTATGTCGTCAAGGTTCCGCGGTCCCGAGTCTCCCGCGCGCCCGTCAGAGGCCCCACCGCCCAAACTCCGAGGTCAGCACTCGATGACGTTCACCGCGAGCCCTCCCCGGCTGGTCTCCTTGTACTTGTCGAGCATGTCGCGGCCGGTGTCGCGCATCGTCTTGATGGCCTTGTCCAGCGAGACGAAGTGACGGCCGTCGCCGCGCATCGCGATCCTGGCGGCGGCGATGGCCTTGATCGAGGCGACCGCGTTGCGTTCGATGCACGGGATCTGCACCAGGCCGCCGATCGGGTCGCAGGTGAGCCCCAGGTTGTGCTCGATGCCGATCTCGGCGGCGTTCTCGACCTGCTCGGGGGTGCCACCCATCACCTCGGTGAGCCCGGCGGCGGCCATCGAGCAGGCCGAGCCGACCTCGCCCTGGCAGCCGACCTCGGCGCCCGAGATGGAGGCGTTCTCCTTGAACAGCACGCCGATCGCCCCGGCGGTGAGCAGGAAGCGGATCACGCCCTCGTCGTCGGCGTCCTTCGTGAAGCGGTCGTAGTAGGTGAGCACGGCCGGGATGATGCCCGCGGCGCCGTTGGTGGGCGCGGTGACGATCCGGCCGCCGGCGGCGTTCTCCTCGTTGACCGCGAGGGCGAAGAGCGAGACCCAGTCCATCGTCTGCAGCGAGTCCTTTTCTCCCGACTCGCTGCGCAGCTGCCGGTGGAGCTGGTGGGCGCGGCGGCGGACCTTCAGGCCGCCGGGCAGCATGCCCTCCTTGTCGATGCCGCGCCGCACGCACTCGCTCATGACCTGCCACAGGACGAGCAATCGGTCGCGAACCTCGGCCTCGGTGCGGCCGAACGCCTGCTCGTTCTCCAGCATCAACCCGGAGATGGACAGCCCGGTCTCCGCGCACTGGGCGAGCAGTTCGGCGGCCGTGGTGAAGGGGTGGGGCAGGACGGTGTCGTCGGCTTTGATCCGGTCGGCGCCGGTGGCGTTCTCGTCGACGACGAAGCCGCCGCCGACCGAGTAGTAGACCTTCTCGCGGACCGTCTCGCCGGACTCGGACAGGGCGGTGAAGCGCATGCCGTTGGGGTGGCCGGGGAGCGAGATCTTGCGTTCGAAGACGAGGTCCTCGCCGACGACGAAGGGGATCTCGCGCGAGCCGTACAGGGAGATGGTGCCCGACTCGCGCATGGCGGCGAGCCGGCCCTCGACCGCGTCGACGTCGACGAGCTCGGGCTTCTCGCCGGACAGGCCGAGCAGCACGGCCTTGTCGCTGCCGTGGCCCTTGCCGGTCAGGCCCAGCGAGCCGTACAGGACGGCGCGCACCCGGGCCGTCTTCTCCAGGAGCCCGTCCTGGTGGAGGCCGCGGGCGAACTTGTGGGCGGCGGCCATCGGGCCGCCGGTGTGCGAGCTGGACGGGCCGATTCCGATCTTGAAGAGATCGAAGACGCTGATCGTCATCTGAATCCTTCCAGCGTGGACGGCCACGCGCGCCCTCCGGCGCGCGTGACCGTGACGCGAGGGGGGAAAGGCTTAGGACTCACCCGAGGTGAGCGCGGCGTACTCCTCGGGCGACAGCAGGTCGTCGGCGGAGCCCTCAAGACGTACGCGGAACAGCCAGCCCTCACCGTAGGAGTCGCTGTTGACCAGCGAGGGGTCGTCCACGACGGCCTGGTTGACCTCCACGACCTCGCCGTCGACCGGCGCGAAGATGTCGCTCACCGACTTGGTCGACTCGACCTCGCCGACGGCGTCACCGGAGGCGACCGTCGCGCCGACCTCGGGCACCTGCACGTAGACCACGTCACCCAGCGCCTCGGCGGCGTAGGCGGTGATGCCCACGGTGAGGGTGAGGCCGTCATCGATGCCGGAGATCCACTCGTGTTCCTTGGTGTAGTGCAGGTCCTCGGGAATGCTGCTCATTTTTTCCTCCTGTAGAAAGGCAGTGCGACGACCTCGACCGGCTCGTGGCTGCCCCTGATGTCGACGGCCAGTCCTGACGACAGGCCGTTGTCCACGTAGGCCATCGCGATAGGCCTGCCCAGTGACTGGGAGGGCGCCCCGCTGGTGACCTCGCCGACGACCGCGCCGTCACCGGCGACCACCACCGGATACCCGTGCCGGGGCACCCGGCGGCCGGTCGCGACGAGGCCGACCAGGCGGCGGGACGGCGGGACGTCCTTGAGGGATTCGAGGGCGGCCCGGCCGACGAAGTCGCCCGGTTTGTCAAACCTCACCACACGGCCGAGCCCGGCGTCGAACGGGGTCAGGGCGGCCGACAGCTCGTTGCCGTACAGCGGCATCCCGGCCTCCAGACGGAGGGTGTCGCGGGCGGACAGGCCCGCGGGGATCAGGCCGTGCGGCGCGCCCGCCTCGGTGAGGGCGGCCCAGAGCGGTTCGGCGTCCTCGGCCGCGACGAACAGCTCGAAGCCGTCCTCGCCGGTGTATCCGGTACGGGCGACGAGGGCCTCGCGACCGGCGACGACGGCGGGCAGGCCGGCGTAGTACCTGAGCCCTTCGAGGTCGGCGTCGGTGAGCGAGCCCAGGATCTCCACGGAGCGCGGCCCCTGGACCGCGACCAGCGCGTACCGCTCGGAGCGGTCCTCCACCGCGGCGTCGAAGCCCTTGGCGCGGCCGGTCAGCTCGGCGGCCACCCGGGGGTAGTTGGAGGCGTTGGCGACGACCATGAACTCGGCGGGGGCGAGCCGGTAGACGATCAGGTCGTCCAGCACGCCGCCCTCGGTGTCGACGATCATCGTGTAGCGGGCGCGGCCGGGCTCCAGCGCGGAGAGGTGGCCGACCAGCGCGTAGTCGAGGGCTTCGGCGGCCTGTGGCCCCGTCACGAAGATCTCCCCCATGTGGGAGAGGTCGAACAGGCCGGCCGCCTGGCGGACCGCGTTGTGCTCGGCCGACTCGCTGCCGTAGCGGAGCGGCATCAGCCAGCCCGCGAAGTCGGTCAGCGTCGCGCCGAGGGACTCGTGGACGCCGCGCAGCGGCGTAGGTCGGGACATGTGCGCACCTCAGACAAGGGACAGATGAGAGCATCCTCCCCCTCTGTCGTGGGTGCCTGAGAGTTTCATCCGGGTTTTACCGGACTTTCACCTTCGGCGAGGTCGTGGGACCTGCTTTCCAGAGGGCACCTACCCGCACGGTCCTTTGCCTTGAGAGGTTCGCGGGGAGGGCTTGCTCCTTCAGGGGTCCTGGTCTGGCTGTCAGGACGCTCTCCCGCACGGGTTCATCGGTGTCGTCGGCCAGCCTAACCGCCCGCACCGGCCGAGCGAAATCCCCTCGCGGCCCCGATCCGTGCCGGTCAGGGGGTGGCGTGCCGGACCAGCGCCTCGAACAGAGCCGACTCGTCGTCGGTCTCGGGGTGCCACTGGACGGCGACGGCGAAGGGGTGGCCGTCCACCTCCACGGCCTCGACCGTGCCGTCCTCGGCGTGGGCGGTCACGGTCAGGCCCTCGGCGAGCCGGTCGAGGGCCTGGTGGTGGTAGTGGGCCACCTCCACGGTCTCGGTCCCGAAGATCTTCGAGGTGTGGCTGCCGGGGGCGAGCCGCACCGGCATCCTGCCGTACTGGCCGGGGGCCGGGGCGTGCCCGGCGTGGCCGACCACGTCGGGCAGGTGCTGGTGGAGGCTGCCGCCCAGCGAGACGTTCAGGATCTGCATGCCCCTGCAGATCCCCAGGAAGGGTGTGCCCCGCTCCAGCGCCGCCTCGACCAGTCCCAGCTCGGCGTCGTCGCGGAACGGCCGGACGTAGCCGGTCCGCTCGTGCGGCTCCCGCCCGTACCGCTCGGGGCCGACGTCACCGCCACCGGCCAGGATCAGGCCGTCCAGGCGCCCCACCAGCGCCCAGGGGTCGCCCGCCGGGGGCAGGATCACCGGCTGCCCGCCCGCGCGGGCCACGTGGTCGACGTAGTCGTACGGCAGGAGCGCGGTGGTCGTCTCCCAGACGGTGAAGCGCGCGGGCTCGACGTAGCAGGTGATGCCGATGACGGGACGGGACATGATCTCTTTCTCACGCGGACGCCGGGGACATGGGAGATGGGCCCACGTCCTCGCACGTTATCGGGGCCGGGGTATGGCCTGGGCAAATCCCGCCACCGCCGGTCGCGAAGGTGGCGGGGCGAGGTCTACAGCGGGTCTACAGCGGGGTGACGTACGCGCCGGAGATGCCGCCGTCCACCAGGAACTCGGAGCCGGTGATGAAGCTCGCGTCGTCCGAGGCGAGGAACGCCACCGCGGCGGCGATCTCGGACGCCTCGGCGAAGCGGCCCACCGGGATGTGGACGAGGCGGCGCTGCGCCCGCTCGGGGTCCTTGGCGAACAATTCCTGCAGCAGCGGCGTGTTCACCGGCCCCGGGCACAGCGCGTTCACCCGGATCCCCTCGCGGGCGAACTGCACGCCCAGCTCGCGGGACATGGCGAGTACCCCGCCCTTGGAGGCGGTGTAGGAGATCTGGCTCGTCGCCGACCCCATCACGGCGACGAACGACGCGGTGTTGATGATCGACCCCTTGCCCTGCCGCCGCATGTACGGGATGGCGTGCTTGCAGCACAGGTAGACCGAGGTGAGGTTCACCTCCTGGACCCGGCGCCAGGCGTCGATGCCGGTCTCCAGGATCGAGTCGTCCTCGGGCGGCGAGATGCCCGCGTTGTTGAACGCGATGTCCACGCTGCCGTAGGTGTCGAACGCGGTCTGGAACACCCGGGCGACGTCGTCCTCGTCGGTCACGTCGGCCCGCACGAACAGCCCCCCGACCTCCTCGGCGGCCGCCGGACCGGTCGTCTCGTCCAGGTCCACGCACACGACGCGGGCGCCTTCCGCGGCGAACCGGCGCGCGGTGGCGAGGCCGATCCCGCTTCCGGCGCCGGTGATGACGGCGACCCTGTCCTGCAAACGCAGCATCGCTTCTACTCCTCGGAAATGAAGACGTTCTTGGTCTCGGTGAACGCTGACAGGGCGTCGGGACCCAGCTCGCGGCCGAGGCCCGACTGTTTGAAACCGCCGAACGGGGTCCAGTAGCGGACGCTCGAATGCGAGTTGACGCTGAGGTTGCCCGCCTCCACCGCTCTGGCGACCCGGAGCGCCCGGCCGACGTCGCGGGTCCAGATGGACCCGCTCAGGCCGTACGGGGTGTCGTTGGCGATCCGTACGGCGTCCGCCTCGTCGTCGAACGGCACCACCGACACCACGGGGCCGAAGATCTCCTCGGTGAACGCCCGGTCGTCGGCCGACCGGGGCGTCAGGACCGTCGGCGGGAACCAGAACCCCGGCCCCGACGGGCACACGCCCCGCAGGTGGGGCGGTTCAGTGACGAAGGAGGCCACCCGTTCCCTGTGCTCGGCGCTGATCAGCGGGCCCATCTCGGTGGCCTCGTCGCGGGGGTCGCCGACTCGGACGTTCAGCACCGCCTCGCCGAACCGCGCGAGGAACTCGTCGTGGACCGAGCGCTCGACCAGGATCCGGGAGCGCGCGCAGCAGTCCTGGCCCGCGTTGTCGAACACCGCGTACGGCGAGGTCGCCGCGGCCTTCTCCAGGTCGGCGTCGGCGAAGACCACGTTGGCGCTCTTGCCGCCCAGTTCCAGGGTGAGCCGCTTGACCTGTCCGGCGCAGGTGGCGGCGATCTGCTTGCCGACCTCGGTCGAGCCGGTGAACACGATCTTCGCCACCCCCGGGTGCTCGACCAGCCGGGCACCCGCGACCTCCCCGACCCCCGGCAGGACCTGCAACACCCCCTCGGGCAGGCCGGCGGCCAGCGCCAGCTCGGCCACCCGCAGGGCGGTGAGCGGCGTCCACTCGGCGGGCTTGACGATCACGGTGTTGCCCGCGGCCAGCGCCGGGGCCGCCCCCCAGGTCATGATGACCATCGGGAAGTTCCACGGCACGATCACGCCGACGACGCCCAGCGGTTCCCTGAAGGTGACGTCCAGTCCGCCGGGCACCGGGATCTGCAGGCCGTGGTCGCGCTCGGGCGCCCCCGCGTAGAAGTCGAGCACGTCGGCGACGTTGCCCGCCTCCCAGCGGGCGTTGCCGATCGTGTGCCCGGCGTTGGCGACCTCCAGCAGGGCGAGCTCATCGGCGTGCTCGCGCACCAGCGAGGCGAAACGGCGCAGCAGCCGGGCACGGTCTCCCGGTGCGACGTTCCGCCAGTGCGTGAAGGCGCGCCCGGCACGCTCCACGGCCCTGTCGGTCTCGGCGGCGTCGGCCATCTCGATCTCGGCGACCGCCTCTTCCGTCGCCGGATTGATGATCTTCACATTCACATCCGTTCGAATCCCCGGAAAAGCTCCCAGTCGGTCACCGCCGCGTCGAAGGCGGTGAGCTCGACCCGGGCGTTGTTCGCGTAGTGCGCCACGACGTCCTCACCGAAGGCGGCCGCCGCGAACTCGGAGGTCTCCCAGAGCTCCAGCGCGTCGCGCAGCGTGCTCGGCACGGTCTCCGCGCCCGAGGAGTAGGCGTTCCCCGTGAAGGCGTCCTCAAGCGGCAGCTCGTTCTCGATGCCGTGCAGGCCGGCCGTGATCAGCGCCGAGACCGCCAGGTAGGGGTTCACGTCGCCGCCGGGGACCCGGTTCTCGATCCGCAGCGATGGGCCGTGGCCGACCAGGCGCAACGCGCACGTCCGGTTGTCCACGCCCCACTTGACCGCGGTGGGGGCGAAGCTGCCCTGCACGTACCGCTTGTAGGAGTTGATGTTCGGCGCGTACAGCAGGGTGAGCTCGCGCATCAGCGCGATCTGCCCGGCGATGAAGTGCGCTCCCGTCGCCGACAGCCCGTGCGGCCCGGAACCGGCCATCACCGGCTCCCCGCCCGCGTCCCTGAGCGAGATGTGGATGTGGCAGGAGTTGCCCTCGCGCTGGTTCGGCTTGGCCATGAAGGTGATCGCCATGCCCTCCTGGGAGGCGATCTCCTTGGCGCCGTTCTTGTAGATCGAGTGGTTGTCGCAGCTGGCCAGGGCCTCGGCGAAGCGGAAGGCGATCTCGTGCTGACCGAGGTTGCACTCGCCCTTGGCCGACTCGACGTACATGCCCGCGCCCTCCATGCCGAGCCTGATCCTGCGCAGCAGCGGCTCGACCCTCGCGGTGCCGAGGAGGGAGTAGTCGACGTTGTAGAGGTTGGCGGGGGTCAGGTCGCGGTAGCCGCGGCGCCAGGCGTCCTCGTAGGTGTCGCCGAAGACGACGAACTCCAGCTCGGTGCCGACGAAGGCGCCCCAGCCCCGCTCGTCCAGCCTGGCGAGCTGCCTGCGCAGGATCTGGCGCGGCGAGGCGGTCACGTCGGAGCCGTCCTCCCACACCAGGTCGGCCATCACCAGGGCCGTCCCCTCCTGCCACGGCACGCGGCGCAGGGTGGACATATCGGGTTTCATGACAAAGTCGCCGTATCCGCGCTCCCAGGACGACATGGCGTAGCCGTCGACCGTGTTCATGTCGACGTCGACCGCGAGCAGGTAGTTGCAGCCCTCGGAGGCGTGCCGCAGCACCTCCTCCAGGAAGTAGCGCCCCGACAGGCGTTTGCCCTGGAGGCGGCCCTGCATGTCGACGACCGCCAGCAGTACGGTGTCGATCCGCCCCGCCCGCACCTCGTCCTGAAGCTCGGTGACGTCCACACGCCCTCCTCGTCGGGGTCTTATTGGGCTAGTGTTAGACCATTGACGTGCAGCGGGGGGAGCGTTGTCAAGGGCCGGAGGAGATAATTGGACGAGCTGTCGCGGTTGACGGCCGTGTTGCGGCCGGTGCGGGCCGGCAACGCGTTCGAGGAGACGGTGGAGCGTCTGCTCCAGGTCATCAAGCTGGGGCTGGTGTCGGAGAAACTGCCGCCCGAGCGGGAGCTCGCCGCCCAGCTCGGCATCAGCAGGGTCACCCTGCGCGAGGCCATCCGCGAGCTGCAGGAGGCGGGCTATCTGGAGGTCCGCCGCGGCCGGTACGGCGGCGCCTTCCTCACCCACAACGTCCCGCCGCAGCCGCACCGGGACGACCTGCGCCGGGCCGTGGCCGACATGGGCACCGACGACCTGTCCGACGCCCTCACCTTCAGGATGGCGGTCGAGTGCGGCGCGGCCCAGGTGCTCGCCACCACCCCCCTCACCCCGGAGCGGCGCGAAACCCTGCGCGAGAGGCTGCGCGAGGTCAACTCGGCGGGCCCCGAGGACTACCGCCGCCTCGACACGGCCTTCCACCTCGCCATCGCCGAGCTCACCGGCTCCGCCCTGCTCGCCGGGGCCTGCGCCGACGCCAGGCTCCGGGTCACCGACCTGCTCAACGCGATCCCGGTGCTCCAGCGCAACATCGAGCACGCCTCCCTCCAGCACCAGGCGATCGTGACGGCCATCCTGGCCGGGGACCCCGAGGCCGCGCGCCGCGCCGTGGCCGAGCACCTTGAGGGGACCGCGGCGCTGCTGCGGGGTTTCCTCGCCTGACGCGCGGCGCGCCTCGTACGGGCGGCCTGTGCTTCGTACGGCGCCTCGCGGGCGCCGGGGAGACCGCCGTGCCGTCGTGACGCCGGGTGACTCCCGCGCCGATCCTGCGGTGTTCCTCGCATAGCCTGGGGGACGGTGGGGGATTTGTTCCGAGAGCGGATCATGGACACAGGGCGGCTGCCGCTGTTCTGTTTCTTCGTCGCGCTGATCGTCGTCTTCCTGCTCACCAGGATCAACGTCCGGCTCATCCGTGCCAGGATCGGCTGGTTCGGCAACGTCAACGTCGGCGAGATGCACATCCACCACGTGGTGTTCGGCGTGGTGCTCACCCTGCTCGGCGGGGTGGCCGGCCTCATCGTCTCGGGGGTCTCGGAAGGCTGGTACGCGGTGACGGCGGCCGTCTTCGGCGCCGGGGCCGCCCTGATCCTGGACGAGTTCGCGCTCATCCTGCACCTGCACGACGTCTACTGGGAGGAGGAGGGCAGAGCCTCGGTCGACGCCGTGTTCGTCGCCGTCGCGGTCACCGCCCTGCTCCTGATCGGCCTGCGTCCCCTCGGCTGGGAGGACTACGCCGGCGAGTCCCCGGGCATGTGGCTCACGATCTCCTTCATCGTGACCAACCTCGTGCTCGCCGTGATCACGTTGCTCAAGGGCAAGATCTGGACAGGGCTCGTCGGGCTGTTCGTCCCGGTCCTCCTGGTGGCCGGCGCGATACGGCTCGCCCGCCCGGGATCGCCCTGGGCCCACTGGTTCTTCGCGCCGGGCTCCCGGCGTCCGCAGCCCCGCAAGATGGCGAGGGCGGAGGGCCGCGAGGAGCGCTGGCGTCGCCCGGTGATCCGCGGGAAGATCGCCTTCCAGGAGTTCCTCTCCGGCCGCCACGACCTCCCCTCCACCCGCCTTCGTTCCCGTCACTGAGCCCGCCGCCGAGTCCGTCGTGGGCCCGCGCGCCCCGTGGACCTCGGGCGAACGGCGGGCATACTGGGGGACGTGAGTACGCTTCCTTCCCGATGGGACGGCGTGGAGCGGCGCGTCCCGGAATCGCTGGCCGACCTGCGCGGCCCGGCGACGGGGACGGTCGCCCTGCCCGTCCACCTCGGCTGGTCCGGGCTCACCGAGTTCGATCTGGTGAACCCGCTGCTACGGATGAGCCTCTACCGCACGGTCATCACCGGCGGTGGCCGCTCCGACGCCGAGTCGTATCTGAACGCCGAGCATCTCGTCGCCGACTGGCCGACACTGCGCCGGGGCATCGGGCCGAGTTACCGGAGGGCCTGGGAAACCAAGATCACCGCCCTGGGGTGGGGCACCGGGACGGGCGTCGAGGCGGATCGTGGCGCCGAGGCGGAAACCGGGACGGGCGCCGCGGCGCCGGGGTGGGAACGGTGATCCTGCCCCCGTTCCAGCAGCGGATGCTGGAGGCCGCGCTACCCGCCTGCGGCAGGTTCGGGCTGGTCCTGGCGGGCGGGTACGCGATGAACGCCCACGGCTTCACCGAGCGCCCGAGCGACGACCTCGACTTCGCCACCGCCGCCGAGACGCCGCTGCCCGAGGTCGCGGAGGGAATGGCCGAGGCGTTCAGGCAGGCCGGGCTGGAGGTCACCATGACGGAGGTGACGCCCCGGATGGGCCGCCTCGTGGTCAGCGACCCGGTGACCGAACAGAGCTGCGAGTTCGACCTGCTCAGGGAGGCGTTCCAGCAGCAGCCCGTGATCGTCGGCGACATCTCCGTCGTCTCCCTGGACGACGCGGTCGGCCTGAAGATGCGGGCCCTGCACGAGCGCAGCCTCGCCCGCGACGTCATCGACATCGCCTCGATCTCCCACCTGTACGGCTTCCGTGAGCTCGAACACCTCGCCCGCCTGCACAACGAGGAGTTCGAGCTCGCCGAGCTGGTGATGAGGCTGGAGTTCGTCGACCTGATCGCGGACGAGGACTTCGAGGCCTACGGCGTGGACGACGAGCGGATCACGGAGATCCGCCGGTTCGCCCGCGCCTGGGTGGAGGACATCGGCCTCCGCCGCGCCGAGGAGGGCGACGTCGACTACGACGACGTTCCCGACCCCGACTGAGAAGACCTGAACCGGTGAGGCCGGTGACCCAAGGAGGGTGAGGGGCTCCTGTGACGCATACCCGGCCTCTCGCGGGGCAGGTGAGGGTCCTCTCTGCCGAAGGGTGCTGATCATGGGTCTTATGGAGAAGCTCAACCTGCGTGAAATGAAGGCCAAGGCCAAGCTGAAGCTGGCCGGTCGGGTGGGTGACCGCCGCAAGGTGGCCGAGGCGAGGACGGAGGAGGCCGAGGCGAAGCTTCTGAAGACCAAGGACGAGATCCTGGACACCGTCGCGGAGATGCGCAGGGAGTACGGCGTCCGCCGCCGCTGACTCCCGCCCCGGGTGTCCTGTCGCTCGCCAAGTCCCTTCCGATCGGTTTTCCGGCGCCTTTCCCGCCGCATGACGTCAATGTAGGTTGACACCCTCGAGGGTGTCAACCTACATTGACGTCATCGTTTTCATCTCCGACCAGGGCGAGCCGCCCGAGATGGATTCGTGCGCGGTAGACAGGAAAAGCGGCCGAAGGCCGATCGCGTCGTTTCTGAGGGGGACACGTTGGCGGGGGTCGTATCACAGGACGCTGGAAACGACGAGGGAAAGACTGAAGACCCCGGCGAACCGGGACAACTCGGCGGCACCGTGCCGAAGGCCGCCTCCTGGCGGTTGCTGGTCGCCTACATGCGGCCCCACAGAAGGGCCCTGCTGCTGGGCGGGGTGCTCAGCCTGGTCGGCTCGCTGGCGGGGCTGGCGATGCCACTCCTGGCCAAGACGGTCATCGACGCCTTCGGCGAGCAGCGCTCCCTGCTCGGTCCGGTGCTCGGCCTGACCGCCGCCGTGCTCCTGGGCGCGGTCATCGGCGCGCTGGGTAACTACGTGCTGGAACGGATGGGCGAAGGCATCGTCTTCTCCGCCCGCCGTACCCTCGTCGACCGGATGCTGCGGCTGCGGGTCTCCGAGGTCGATCGGCTCAAGCCGGGTGACCTGATGTCCAGGGTGACCTCGGACACCACGCTGCTGCGGGCGGTGTTCACCAACGGCGTGGTCGAGACGGTCAGCTCGCTGTTCATGCTCGTGGGCGCCGTGGTGATGATGGCGCTCATCGACGGGATGTTGCTGCTCATCACGCTGGGAGTGATGGTCGTGGTCGGCGGCTTCGTCAGCCTGATCATGCCCCGCATCCAGCGGGCCTCGATGCAGGCGCAGGTCGCGGTGGGCGAGATGGGCGCGGTCCTCGACCGGGTGCTCCAGGCGTTCCGTACCGTGAAGGCGAGCGGCGCGGAGGAGCGGGAGATCGCCGCGGTGGGTGAGGCGGCCCGCGAGGCGCGTGACCGGGGGATCGCCGTGGCCTGGCTGACGTCGATCGCCGGCGTCTCGGCGTGGGTCTCCGCGCAACTGGCGTTCGTGGCCGTGCTCGGCGTGGGCGGCGCGCGGGTCACCTCCGGCGTGCTGGAGGTCTCCTCGCTGATCGCCTTCCTGCTGTACCTGTTCTATCTGGTCGCCCCCATCGGCCAGCTGGTTCAGGGCTTCACGCAGGTGCAGAACGGCCTGGCCGCGGTGAAGAGGATCCGCGAGATCGAGGAGCTTCCCGCCGAGAGAGCGGACGGCGCGGCGTACGAGGTCGGCAGGGCCCCCGCCGGGGTCGTCTTCGAGAACGTCGCCTTCCGCTACGGCGACGACAGACCGGTCGTCCACGACGCCGTCTCCTTCGAGGTGCCCGCGGGCGGCCTGACCGCCCTGGTGGGCCCGTCAGGGGCGGGCAAGTCCACGGTCTTCGCACTGCTGGAGCGCTTCTACGAGCGGCATGCGGGGACGATCACGATCGACGGCCGCGACATCGCGGACTGGCCGCTCGCCGAGTTGCGCGCCTGCCTCGGATACGTCGAGCAGGACGCGCCGGTGCTGGACGGCACGCTCAGGGAGAACCTCGTCTTCGCCGCGCCGGGTGTGGACGAGGCCGACATCTGGCGGGTGCTCGCCCGTACCCGGCTGGAGGATCTGGTCTCCCGGCTCCCCGAGGGACTGGAGACCCGGGTCGGCCATCGAGGGATCATGCTCTCCGGCGGCGAGCGCCAGCGGGTCGCCATCGCCCGCGCACTACTGCGCAGTCCCCGGCTCCTGTTGCTCGACGAGGCCACCTCCCAGCTCGACGCGGTCAACGAGCTGAGGCTCCGGGAGGTGGTCGCGGAGGTGGCGGCGGAGACGACCGTGCTGGTGATCGCCCACCGCCTCTCCACCGTGGCGGGGGCCGACCGGATCGTGGTGATGGAGGCGGGCAGGGTGAGGGCCGTGGGCACCCACGACGAGCTGCTCGCCGACGACGCCCTCTACCGCGAGCTGGCCACCACCCAGTTCCTGCTGCCCGGCTGAGGCCGCCTGCCCGTTCCCTTTCCCACCTGGTCCTGCGGGGATCGGCTTGGTTGCGTAAATTCATATCGTTCATAAAGGAATAATTCGGACACTGAGTCGAGGGGCTGATTCGCCGTCCGGTGAACCGGGCATCCCCGCCTGTGCGAAGCCTCTCCTTCGCATCGGAGCGCCCATCGGGCGCGCGCCGCATTCGATCACCCGGTCCCGTCCGTGCGGGACGGAGGAGCCGGGGCGTGGCGATCGTTACGGCTACATCAGGGGGTGCCACGGGCGTGCTGCCCGCGGCACCCCTTTTGCCGGGTTGACCGGTGGCCTCCGGGTGACCAAGTATGAATACGTTCATTCATTCTTGAGGGGGAGGTCGGGCATGTCCGGCAGCCGGATCGTGCGCGCGCCGCGCGGCACCACGCTCACCGCCAAGGGGTGGCCGCAGGAGGCGGCGCTCCGCATGATCCAGAACAATCTCGATCCCGAGGTCGCCGAGCATCCTGAGCAGCTCGTCGTCTACGGCGGCTCGGGCAAGGCCGCCCGCGACTGGCGCTCCTTCGACGCGATCACCCGTACGCTGACCACCCTGGAGGGCGACGAGACGCTGCTGGTGCAGTCGGGCCGCCCCGTCGGAGTGTTCCGCACCCACGAGTGGGCGCCCCGGGTGCTCATCGCCAACTCCAACCTGGTGCCCGACTGGGCCAACTGGGAGGAGTTCCGGCGTCTGGAGGCCGCCGGGCTCACCATGTACGGGCAGATGACGGCCGGCTCCTGGATCTACATCGGCACCCAGGGCATCCTGCAGGGCACCTACGAGACCTTCGGGGCCGTGGCCGCCAAGCGGTTCGGCGGGAGCCTCGCCGGGACGATCACGCTGACCGCCGGGCTCGGCGGCATGGGCGGCGCCCAGCCGCTCGCCGTGACGATGAACGGCGGCGTGGTGATCTGCGTCGACTGTGACCCCAGGTCGATCGACCGGCGCATCGAGCACCGCTACCTGGACGTCCGCGCCGCCGACCTCGACGAGGCGCTGCGCCTGGCGTACGAGGCCCGCGACCGGCGCGAGCCGCTGAGCATCGGGGTCGAGGGCAACGCGGCCGAGGTCGTGCCGGAACTGCTGCGCAGGGGCGCCGAGATCGATGTCGTCACCGACCAGACGTCCGCCCACGACCCGCTGATGTACCTGCCGGTCGGCGTGGCCTTCGAGGACATGGCCGACGAGCGCGAGAAGGACCCGGCGGGCTTCACCCGCAGGGCCCGCGAGTCCATGGCCGCCCACGTGGAGGCGATGGTCGGTTTCCAGGACGCCGGGGCCGAGGTCTTCGACTACGGCAACTCGATCCGGGGCGAGGCGCTGCTCGCGGGCTACACCCGCGCGTTCGACTTCCCCGGCTTCGTGCCCGCCTACATCCGGCCGCTGTTCTGCGAGGGCAAGGGCCCGTTCCGCTGGGCCGCGCTGTCCGGCGCCGCCTCCGACATCGCCAAGACCGACCGCGCGATCCTGGAGCTGTTCCCCGACAACGAGCCGCTCGCCAGGTGGATCCGGATGGCCGGGGAGAAGGTCCACTTCCAGGGGCTGCCCGCCCGCATCTGCTGGCTCGGGTACGGCGAGCGCCACCTGGCGGGGGAGCGGTTCAACGACATGGTCGCCTCGGGGGAGATCGAGGCCCCGCTGGTGATCGGCCGTGACCACCTCGACTGCGGCAGCGTCGCGAGCCCGTACCGGGAGACCGAGGGCATGGCGGACGGCTCCGACGCGATCGCCGACTGGCCGCTGCTGAACGCGATGCTCAACGTCGCCTCCGGCGCCGCGTGGGTCTCCATCCACCACGGCGGCGGTGTCGGCATCGGCCGTTCCATCCACTCGGGGCAGGTCACCGTGGCCGACGGCACCAGGCTGGGGGCCGAGAAGCTCAACCGGGTCCTCACCAACGACCCGGGCACGGGCGTCATCCGCCACGTCGACGCCGGGTACGACGAGGCCGTCACCGTGGCCGAGGAGCGGGGTGTGCGCGTCCCGATGCGCGAGTCCTGACCGGACGCGCCGCGACCGGGGCCCCGCGGGAACGTACGGGTGCCGATTCGCGTGCCGCGTCCCGATCGCGGTGCGCGAATTCCCCCGGTGCCGCTCGTTTTCGTCTCCGCGGGTGTATGAACGACAGCGGGGCGGGACGGGAGGGGAATGCTCGTGGGGGTTCGAGCGGTTGGAGGGGGCGTGGGTGACGGACTCGATCGGCTTCTGGAGGGGCGGAGACTGTCGCCCGTGCAGCGGCGGATCGCGCGTTACCTGGGCGACCACCTGTCCGAGGCCGTCTTCCTGTCCAGCGTGGAGCTCGCCGACCGGGCCGGGGTGAGCCAGCCGTCGGTGACGAGGTTCGCGATGGTGCTCGGCTTCGGGGGATATCCCGAGCTGCGGCAGGCGCTGCGCCCCCTGGTCGTGGGCGGCAGGAGGCCGTCGCGGGCCAACGACCTGCAGACCGCGATCGACGTGGAGATCGACAACCTGCGGAGCGTGCGCGACGCGCTGAGCGACCCCTCCGACCTCTCCGAGCTGGGCGCCAACCTGGCGGGATGCGAGCCCCTGCCGGTGCTCGGCCTGCGGGTGTCGAGCGGGCTCGCCACCACGTTCGCCTACTTCGCGCGGCGGATCCACCCCGATGTCCGCCTGCTCACCCACGGCGGCTCCGAGCTGGCCGACGGCCTGTACGCCGCGCGCAGGGCGGGAGCGGCCTGGCTCGTCGCCGTCGTCCTGCCCCGCTACCCGGCCGAGGCCGTGCAGGCCCTGCGGGACGCCCGCCACCTCGGCCTGCGTACGGCGGTGATCACCGACCGGCGGGACGTGCCCTTCGCGGCGGACGTGGTCCTGGCCGCCCCCGTCGGCGAGCGGCTCGTCTTCGACTCGCACGCAGGCCCTCTCGCCCTGGCCATGGTGCTGGTGGAGGCGATGGCCGACGCGGCGCCGCTGCGCACCCAGGCCAGGCTTGAGGAGTACGAGCGGATGACCGACCAGGCCGGGGTCTTCACCGAGCACCTCGACTGACGGCCCGCGGTGATCGTTTTTGTCGTGGGTAAGGTGACTGCCATGTCAGAACGACCTACCGCGCTGATCACCGGCGCCTCCAAAGGGATCGGCGCCGCGATCGCCCGTGCCCTGGCCCCCACGCACGACCTGCTGCTCGGCGGACGCGACACCGAGGCGCTGTCCGGGATGGTCGCCGAGCTGCCCGGCGCGCGGCCCTGGCCGGTGGAGCTCACCGCCGTCACCGAGGCCGACGTCGCCGACATCGACCGGCTCGACGTGCTGGTGCACAGCGCGGGCGTGGTGAACCTGGGCCGTGTCGAGGAGACCCCCGCCGAGGTGTGGCGGCGCACGATGGAGATCAACGTGGTCGCGGTGGCCGAGCTCACCCGGCTGCTGCTGCCCGCCCTGCGCGCGGCGCACGGCCACGTGGTGCTGATCAACTCCGGTTCCGGGCTGCGGGCGAACCCGAGCTGGGTCTCCTACGCGGCGAGCAAGTACGCGCTGCGCGCCTTCGCCGACGGGCTCCGCCTGGAGGAGCCCGAGCTCCAGGTCACCACGATCTACCCGGGGCGGGTCGCGACCGACATGCAGCGTGAGGTACGGGCACAGGAGGGCGGCCCCTACCGGCAGGAGGATCACCTCGACGCGGACTCGGTGGCCAGGGTGGTGCTGACCGCTCTGACCGCGTCCCCGGACGCCAACATCACCGAGATCACCATCCGTCCTACCGGCAAGCCCTCGAACTGAGCGCGGTGACCGAAGGCGCCTCAGGTTGGGAGGGCGCCGGGCCGAGAGCGCGGCGGGCTCGCCAATGAATGGTCTCATTCACATAATGGGAGGGTGTTCGACGAGATGTGGGGTGCCATAGAGCACCTCGGACGTGACGGCCGGACCCGGGGCTACCTGCGAGACGCGTGGTCGCCCGCGGATCTGGAACTCCGGCGATGGTTCGGGCAGGAGGCCGACAGACGCGGCCTCGACCTGAGGGAGGACCGCAACGGCAACCTGTGGGCCTGGTGGGGTGACCCCTCGGACCGGCCCGGCGTGGTCACCGGCAGTCATCTCGACTCGGTGCGCCAGGGCGGCGCCTTCGACGGCCCCCTCGGCGTCGTGTCGGCCTTCGCCGCCCTCGACCTGCTGCGGGCGAAGGACTTCCGGCCCGCGCGCCCCGTGGGAATCGCCTGCTTCACCGACGAGGAGGGCGCCAGGTTCGGCGTCCCGTGCGTCGGCTCCCGCCTGCTGACCGGCATCCTCGACCCCGACAGGGCCCGCGCCCTGAAGGACGACGAGGGCGACTCGCTCGCCGAGGTGCTGCGCGCGGCGGGGCGCGACCCCGGCGCTCTGGGCAGGGACGAGGAGACCCTGCGGCACATCGGCGTCTTCGTCGAACTCCACGTCGAGCAGGGACAGGACCTCGTCCACGTCGGCGCCGAGGTCGGCGTCGCCTCGGCCATCTGGCCGCACGGCCGCTGGCGGTTCGACTTCCACGGCCAGGCCAACCACGCGGGCACCACCCGCCTGGCCGACCGCGACGACCCCATGCTGCCCTTCGCCCGTACCGTCCTGCACGCCCGCCAGGCCGCCCAGCGCGGCGGCGTGGTCGCCACCTTCGGCAAGACGCGCGTGTCGCCCAACAACGCCAACGCCATCCCCGGCCTGGTCAGCGCCTGGCTGGACGCCAGGGGCGGCGACGAGGACGCGGTGAGGGAGCTCGTCGCCGAACTCACCGACTTCTCCGGTGCCGAGGTCACGGTCGAGTCGTGGACCCCGGTCGTCGACTTCGACGCGGCCCTGCGGGAACGGGTCGCCGAGGCCGCGGGCGGCGCACCCGTCCTGCCGACCGGCGCCGGACACGACGCGGGCATCCTCGCCTCCGCGGGCGTGCCCAGCGCGATGGTGTTCGTCCGCAATCCAACGGGAATCTCGCACTCTCCGGAGGAACACGCGGACCGGGCCGACTGTCACGCCGGGGTCACCGCCCTCGCCGCCGTCGTGGAGGACCTGTGCGGGAGCTGAACTACTGGTGCGAGCTGGCCTGGCTGCCGCCGGGCGAGGCCGTCGCGGGAGTACTCGTCAAGGTCAGGGACACCCTGATCGCCGAGATCGTCACCGGCGTGACGACCCCGCCCGGCGGAGCCGTCCGGCTCGCGGGCCTCACCCTTCCCGGGCTCGCCAACGCGCACTCCCACGCCTTCCACCGCGCCCTGCGCGGGGTGACGCAGCGCGAGAAGGGCAGCTTCTGGACCTGGCGCGAGCGGATGTACGGCGTGGCGGGAACGCTCGACCCCGACTCCTACCTCAGGCTCGCCAGGGCCACGTTCGCCGAGATGTCGCTGGCCGGGATCACCTGCGTGGGGGAGTTCCACTACCTGCACCACGGGCCGGACGGCAGGCCGTACGACGACTCGAACGCGATGGGACACGCGCTCGTCCAGGCCGCGCGGGAGGCGGGGCTGCGCATCGCGCTCCTGGACGCCTGCTACCTGACCGGCGGCGTCGGCACCCCGCTGAGCGGTGCGCAGCGGCGCTTCGGCGACGGGGACGCCGACGGGTGGGCCGCGCGGGCCGAGGCGCTCGTGGCCGGATACCGGGAGGATCGGGACGTGGAGATCGGCGTGGCCGTGCACTCGGTCCGCGCGGTGCGGGCCGAGCAGATCCCCGTGGTCGCCGAGTTCTCCCGGCACCACGCGGTCCCGCTGCACGCCCACGTCTCCGAGCAGCGGGCCGAGAACGCCGCCTGCGTGGACGCCTACGCCGCGACCCCGGTCCAGCTGCTGGACGCGCACGGCGCGCTCGGTCCCCGCTCGACCGCCGTACACGCCACGCACCTGTCGGACGTGGACGTCGCGCTGCTCGGCGCCTCCGGCACGCGCGTGTGCATGTGCCCGACGACCGAGCGCGACCTCGCCGACGGCATCGGGCCGGCGAGGAGGCTGTTCGAGGCGGGCTCGCCCATCACGCTCGGCTCGGACAGCCACGCGGTGATCGACCTGTTCGAGGAGGCCCGCGCGGTCGAACTGGACGAGCGGCTCGCGACCGAGCGGCGCGGTCACTGGTCGGCCGCCGAACTCCTGAACGCGGCCACGGCCGCGGGGCACGACTCACTCGGCTTCGCCGACGCGGGCATGCTCGTCCCCGGTGCCTGGGCGGACCTGGTGTCGGTGCGCCTGGACTCGGTCCGTACGGCCGGAGCATCCCCGGCGCACCTGGCGGAGACCGTGGTCTTCGCCGCGACGGCCGCCGACGTGCACTCCGTGGTGTCGGGCGGGCGTCACGTGGTCGTCGACGGCGGGCACGTACTCGGCGACGTGGGCGCGATGCTCGCGCAAGCGGTCGGCGAGGTACTCGCCGAGGCGCGGGAGGAGAGGTCGGTATGACGAGCGAGGACCGTCCGGTGACGAGCACCCTTTTCGACGGCATCGGCCTGCTCTACACGGGCGACCCGGCGCGGGAGGAGATCGAGAACGCGGCGTTGGTGGTCGAGGGCGGCGAGGTGGTGTGGGCGGGTCCCGCCGACGCGGCTCCGCACGCCGACGAACGGGTGGATGTGGAGGGGCGCTGCGTCATCCCCGGTTTCGTCGACAGCCACGCCCACCTCGTCTTCGCGGGCGACCGCAGCGCCGAGTTCGCCGCCCGCATGGCGGGGCGCCCGTACACGGCGGGAGGTATCCGTACGACGGTGTCGGCCACCCGCGCCGCCTCCGACGCCGAACTCGCGGCGCGCACCGCCGCCCTGGTCGCCGAGATGCTCGCCCAGGGGACGACCACGGTCGAGATCAAGAGCGGCTACGGTCTCACGGTCGAGGACGAGCGCCGGTCACTGGAGATCGCGCGGAGGTTCACCGAGGAGACCACCTACCTGGGCGCGCACGTCGTCCCCCCCGACGCCTCCTCGGCCGACGAGTACGTCCGCACCGTCACCGGGGAGATGCTGGAGGCGTGCGTGCCGCACGCCCGGTGGATCGACGTGTTCTGCGAGCGCGGAGCCTTCGACGCCGACCAGAGCAGGGAGATCCTCCTCGCCGGGGTGAAGGCGGGACTGCTGCCGCGGATCCACGCCAACCAGCTGGGTGAGGGGCCGGGGGTGCGGATCGCCGCCGAGGTGGGCGCGGCCTCCGCCGACCACTGCACCCATCTGAGCGACGACGACGTCTCGGCGCTGTCGTCGTCGGGGGTGGTGGCGACCCTGCTGCCCGGCGCGGAGTTCTCCACCCGCTCGCCCTACCCCGACGCCCGCCGCCTGCTGGACGCCGGGGTGACCGTCGCGCTCGCCACCGACTGCAATCCCGGCTCCTCCTTCACCTCCTCCATGCCGTTCTGCGTGGCACTGGCGGTCCGTGAGATGCGGATGACACCGCTGGAGGCGATCAGGGCCGCCACGTACGGCGGGGCGAGGGCGCTGCGCCGCGGGGACGTCGGCACGCTGCGGGTGGGCAGCAGGGGGGATCTGGTGATTCTCGACACACCCACCTACGTCGACCTCGCCTACCGGCCGGGGGTACCGCTGGTGAGGCAGGTCTGGAAGGAGGGGCGCCGCCTGGTTTGAGCCCCTTTGCTGGGGTTAGTGGTGGCCCTCGTCGCGGCGCAGGGAAACATCCTCCTTGAGGAGGAAATCCAAAACCATTCTCCAGGCGTACTTCTTGAGGGAATCTTTGCCCTGATCCGTCCGTTGAAAAGACAAGCGATGTGTCTGAGCGCACGGGGCCTTGAGCGAGCGGTTGGACACGTCATAAGCACGCGGAGCGAGGTGCCATCGGATGGCAAGGCCGACGGGGAATCGGACGCAGGATCAGCATGTCTCTGATCGAGACCTGCTCGGGACCTACCTGGCAGAGATTGGACGGGTGCCCCTGCTCACCGCGGAGGAAGAGGTCGAGCTCGCCAAGCGGATCGAGGCGGGTCTCTTCGCTGAGCAGTTGCTGGACGGTGGGTTGGGCGGATTGACGGAGCCGCGGATCGGTGACGCGGCCGATGAGGAGCTTGAACGGCTGGCCGTTTCCGGACAGAGGGCCAAGGATGAATTCATCCAGGCCAATCTACGTCTTGTGGTGGCCGTCGCGCGCAAATATTCCGGGCGGGGAATGCCGCTGATCGATCTGGTCCAGGAGGGAAACCTGGGGCTGGTCCGCGCGGTCGAGAAGTTCGACTACCGGCGCGGTTACAAGTTCTCCACATACGCCACGTGGTGGATCAGGCAGTCGGTGGGACGCGCCATCCACGAGCAGGCCAGGCCGGTGCGCCTGCCCACCCACGCGGGCGAGCAGATGACCAGGCTGATGCGGGTCCGTCGCGACATGCTGGCCGAGTTCGACGTCGAGCCGACCGACGCCGATCTGGCCACGGTGCTCGAACTCCCCATCGAGCGGGTCCGTGAGCTCCGCCGCTGGGCCTCCGACCCCGTCTCCCTGCAACTGGGCGTGGGTGACGAGGACGAGACCGAGCTCGGCGACATGATCGCCGATGACACGTGGGCCGACCCCGAGCAGCAGGCGATGGACATCCTGGAGCGCGAGCGCCTCGAGGAGTGGCTGACCGGGCTTGAGGGGCAGACCCGTGAGATGCTCCGCTGGCGCTACGGCCTGATGGACGGCCGCGAGCACACGCTGACCGAGGTCGGCGAGCGGTACGGCATCGGTCGCGACCGCGCCCGCCGGATCGAGCGTGACGCTCTGGCCCGGCTGCGGAAGATGGCGACGGCGGCCTGAGCTTCGTGATCCGGCACGGTCTCGTTTGGACCGTGCCGGATCGTGGGGTTCGGCTTTTACGGCGGTTCGCTGCGGCGGTTCCGTGGTGTTCGGGCTGTGGTGGTGAGTTCCATCGCCGCTCACGCCTGGTTGGTTCTGTCGAGGTCACGCTTGGTCTGTTCCATGGCTGTTCGGGTTGTGGTTCGTCGCGGTGGGTTTCTTCGCCGTTCACGCTGCGGTGGGCGGGTGCTCCGGCCGGCCGTCTCAGTCACCGTCTGGCGTTTCAGGCCTCCGGCCTGCTCGGGCACGGTGGTTGCGGGCTCTTTTTAAGCCGGCCGGAACACCCGCCCACCTCCGCTGCACGTGCTCTCGCCGTACGGCGTGCGGACCGTAGTGACTTTCTCTCCGGCCGCCCTGGGTTCCGTGGATGGCTGAAGCGATCCGTACGGGACCGTCGAGAGGGAGCGCCGTAGCTGAAGCTCTACCTCGGAAAGGTGCGCAGGGCGGGGCGTCGGTCTTCCATGAGGGAGACACGACGGGCGCAGGGAGGGGGCAGCGCGGGTCGGAGGTTCTGTGAGAGCGGCTGCTTTCGTCGTCGGAATCGTGCGCCGGTGTTCGGTCCGAATGCGCGCGGTCGCTGCGCAGGATGTGGGACTCGCCTCACAGGACGGGCAACGTGACCACTGTGACGAATGCCTGCCGCCTCTGCGCTATGGGACGTCGGCTATTCGTAAGGGTCTGAACCGGCATGGCTCGGGCTGTTTCGTGGTTTGTTTATGTGTTCCGCCGCATTGTGTGGTGAGAGGGATCGGTGCGGTGGGGGTCTGGTTTTCTACGGTGCGCGCCGTGCGCTCCTTTCGAAAGTAACGCTTCAGTTACGGCGGCTCGCGCTGAGCGGTCTCGTACGGATCGCTTCAGCCGCACAGAGGTCACAGGGCGGCCGGAGAGAGAGCGACTACGGTCCGCGCGCCGTACGGCGGGGGCGTGCGCAGCGGAGGTGGGCGGGTGTTCCGGCCGGCTTAAAAGAAGCCCGCAACCACCGCGCCCGAGCAGGCCGGAGGCCTGAACCACCAGAGCGCAACTGAGACGGCCGGCCGGAACACCCGCCCACCGCAGCGTGAACGGTTGCGGGCCCGATCCGTCCCCAGAAGCCTGCCGGGGTCCGTTCCGGGGAAGGGGACCGAGGGTGACCAGGGGTTACGGGCCAGCCTATTCGCCCGGATCGAGGGGGTCCGGTGGGCGTGGCGTAGGGGTGGCGGAAGCCCTGGTAACTGCCAAGTGGAGTTGACCTGGGCTCTTTTAAGGCCATCTCCAAGTCATGGCACACCTTGTCCGAAACACATCTGAAACACCCTGCTGCCGAGATTCACAGATGTGAAACACACAAGGTCACACCTTGAAACGGTAGAAGAACACGCTGTGGCGCAACGTCAGTGCGCGGCCGGTCGATGGAGCCCAGAAGCGATCACTGCATGTGAAACCGGCAAAAGCCAATTGGAAGGAGGGTCGCTTCGCATGGAGATCGATAGCGGCTCCACAGCCTGGATGCTCGCGAGTACCGCACTCGTCCTACTCATGACACCGGGTCTCGCGTTCTTCTACGGGGGCATGACCAGGGCCAAGAGTGTTCTGAACATGATGATGATGTCGTGGGTCAGCATCATCGTCGTGACGATCGCCTGGGTGCTCTACGGTCACTCGCTCGCCTTCGACACCGTCGGAGACGGTTCGGGATTCCTCAACAAGATTATCGGTGGACTCGACAACATCGGTCTGAGCGGCCTGGTCGAGACGGCGACCAAGGATGACGGCACCGGTATGCCGAGCCTGGTCTTCTCGACGTTCCAGATGACTTTCGCGATCATCACGGTCGCGCTGATCAGCGGAGCGCTCGCCGACCGGGTGAAGTTCGGCGCGTGGGTCGTCTTCGCCATTGTCTGGGCGACGGTCGTCTACTTCCCCGTGGCCCACTGGGTGTGGGGCGGCGGCTGGCTGAGCAGCCTCGGCATCGAGGACTTCGCCGGCGGTACGGTCGTCCACATCAACGCCGGAGCCGCGGCCCTCGCGGTCGCCCTGGTGATCGGCAAGCGCGTCGGCTGGCGCAAGGACCCGATGCGACCGCACAACCTCACGTTGGTCCTTCTCGGCGCGGCCCTGCTGTGGTTCGGCTGGTTCGGCTTCAACTCGGGCTCCGAGCTCGCCGTTGACGGCACGACCGGCCTGGCGTTCATCAACACCCAGATCGCCACCGCCGTCGCGGCGGGCGCCTGGATCCTCGTCGAGAAGATCCGCGACGGTCACTCCACCACCCTGGGTGTCGCCTCCGGTGCGGTCTCCGGCCTGGTCGCGATCACCCCGGCCTGTGGTTTCGTCGACCCCTGGGCGGCGTTCGTGATCGGCGCGCTCGCCGGTGTCGCCTGTGCCTACGCGGTCGGCCTGAAGTACAAGCTCGGCTACGACGACTCCCTCGACGTGGTCGGCGTCCACCTCGTCGGCGGTGTCGTGGGTGCGGTGGCGCTGGGCTTCGTCGCCGCCTACCCGTTCGCCGACGGCCAGGAGAAGGGTCTCTTCTACGGCGGGCCGGTCTCCCAGCTCGGTGTGCAGGTGCTCGGTCCCGTCGCGGTCGGCGCCTACTCCTTCGTTATCTCCTGGATCATCGCTAAGATCATCGACAAGACAATGGGCTTCCGCATCTCGCAGGAAGACGAGATCACCGGCGTCGACATCACCTCCCACGCCGAGACCGGTTACGACCTCGGCACCATCCACTCCTCGGGTGTGGCCGCCGTCAACGGTCCGGCCCCCACCCCGGCGTCTAAGAAGGTGGACGCATGAGACTCATCACAGCGATCATCAAGCCGTTCAAGCTCGATGACGTGAAAGCGGCCCTGGAGCAGTTCGGGGTCAAGGGAATGACGGTCAGCGAAGCGAGCGGTTACGGCCGCCAGCGTGGTCACACCGAGGTCTACCGGGGTGCCGAGTACCAGGTCGACCTGGTGCCCAAGGTCCGCCTTGAGGTGCTCGCCGAGGAGGAGGACGCCGAGGATGTCATCGACGTCATCGTCAAGGCCTCGCAGACCGGCAAGATCGGTGACGGCAAGGTGTGGTCCGTCCCTGTGGACACGGTCATCCGCGTCCGCACCGGGGAACGCGGACCTGAGGCGCTCTAACCGGTGAGAGGCGACGCTCGCTCGTACGCCGCGGCCCGTAAGGAACGGGCCGCGGACATCGACCGCTGGTTGACGGACCTGGTCCGCACCGCCTGCGGTACGCCGTACGGGCCTAACGGGGGAACGACGAGAAACGACGAGCGCGGCGCCCTCAACGGGGTCGCGCTCGTCGCGGTCGGGAGCCTTGGCCGCTCCGAACTCGCGCCGGGCAGTGACCTCGACCTGGTCCTGCTGCACGACGGGCGGGAGGACGTCGCGCGTGTCGCCGACCGCATCTGGTATCCGATCTGGGACTCGGGGGTCGGTCTCGACCACTCGGTGCGGACGGTGGACGAGGCGGCCAAGGTCGCCAGGGAGGACCTCAAGGCGGTCCTCGGCCTGATCCAGGCGCGGCACGTGGCCGGAGACCCGGAGCTGACGCGCTCGGCGCGTGAGATCGTGCTCGCCGAGTGGCGTGCCGACTCCCGGCGCCGCCTGGGCGAGTTGCGTGACGCCGCGGACAAGCGGGCGGAGGCGAGCGGCGAGCTGGCGTTCCTGCTCGAACCCGACCTCAAGGACTCCCGCGGCGGCATCCGCGACGTGCAGGCGATGCAGGCGGTGGCGGCGGCCTGGGTCGCCTCGGCCCCGGGTCCCCGGGTCCGTGAGGCCTATGAGTTGCTGCTCGACATCCGGCACGGTCTGCACCTGGTGACCGCCCGCGGCGCGGACAGGCTGGTGCTCCAGGAGCAGGACGCCGTGGCCGGGATGCTCGGGCTGCTCGACGCCGAGGCGCTGATGCGCAGGCTCGCCGAGGCCGCCAGGACGATCGGGCACGCCTTCGACGCCACCTGGCGCACCGTCGACCGGTTGCTCACCGGCCCCACCCCCCGTGGTCGTCGCCCGCTCGCCGACGGCGTCGTCGAGCACGGCGGAGAGGTCGTGCTCGCTCGCGGGGTGAACCCGCGCAAGGACCCGGTGCTGGTGCTGCGCGCCGCCGCCGCGGCGGCCGAGGCGGGGCTGCCGCTGGCGCCCGCCACGGTCACCACGCTGGCCGCCCAGTCGCCGCCGCTGCCCGTGCCCTGGCCGGACGAGGCGCGTGACGCGCTGGTGGCGCTGCTCGGGGCCGGCCGCGCGGCCGTGCCCGTCTGGGAGGAGCTCGACCAGGCGGGAGTGCTGGTCCGCCTGCTGCCCGACTGGGAGCGGGTGCGGCACCGACCGCAGCGCAATCCGGTGCACCGCTACACCGTCGACCGGCATCTGATCGAGGCCGCCGCGGGGGCCGCCTCGTTCACCCGCGAGGTCTCGCGGCCCGACCTGCTGCTCATCTCCGCGCTCCTGCACGACATCGGCAAGGGCTATCCCGGTGACCACTCCACCACCGGTGCCGTCGTCGCCCGCGACATCGGGACCCGGATGGGCCTGCCCCCGGCGGACGTCGACATCCTGGAGACCGTGGTCCGCCACCACCTGCTGCTGCCCGAGACGGCCACCCGCCGCGACCTGGACGACCCGGTGACGATCTCCCGGGTGGCCGAGGCCGTCGGCTCGCGTGAGGTCCTCGAACTGCTGGCGGCCCTCGCGGTGGCCGACGGCCACGCCACCGGGCCCGCCGCCTGGAACTCGTGGAAGGCCTCGCTCGTCGCCGACCTGGTACGCCGGGTGCGTTCCGCGCTCTCGGGAACCCCGCTGCGTCCCGCGCCCTCGCTCTCGGTGGAGCAGGCTTCCCTCGCCCGCCACGGCGGGGGCGCCGTGCGCATCAACGGGGGAGCGGTCACCGTGGTCGCGCCCGACCGCGCCGGCCTGCTCTGGCGCGCGGCCGGGGTGCTGGCCGCGCATCGGATGGTGGTCCGCTCCGCGTCGGCGGCCTCGGCGGGGGCGACCGCCGTCATCGAGTTCTCGGTCGTTCCCGAGTACGGTTCGCCGCCCGACCCCGCGACGCTGGAGGCCGACCTGCGCCTCGTCCTGGCCGGTCGTCTCGACATCGAGCAACGCCTGGCCAGGAGGACCAGGTCGATGCGCCCGGCCCGGGTGCCGGTGGCGCCGCCGAGGGTGAACCTGGTGGACGACGCCTCCAACACCGCGACCGTCATCGAGGTACGCGCCCATGATCGTCCGGGTCTTTTGTGGCGGATTGGTAGAGCATTTGGTGAATGTGGCCTTGACGTACGGGCCGCCCGTGTGGAGACTCTCGGCGCAGAGGCGGTGGACGTCTTCTACGTGGTCGACAGAGCCGGTCGCCCACTGACCGACGAGGTCCAGCGGGCACAGGTACGCGATCAAGTGCTCGCTGCCCTGCGATAACCGTAAAAAATCGGTCCCTAGTCGCCTTCGTAACGATTAAAGGCGCTATGTCGGTTTTGCCGATTCTTACTCGTGACCTTGTGGTGTGATGTTGTCCACTTGTGTCGTGATTGAGGGGTATCGAGAGCGGTGACTACGGCGACATCCGAGGGCGGGGGCGCTTCGGCACCCGACCGCGCTAAGCGGCCTGCCGCCCGCTTCGGTTTGAAGAACTGGCGCGTCCGTTCGCGCCTGACGGCCCTGATCCTGGTTCCGACGGCGGTGGGTGTCGTACTCGCCGGCACGCGGGTGGTGGCCTCCATCGACAGTGTGGCGGTCTACCAGCGGACCGCCGCCGCGGCGGAGTACTCCGGTGGACTCCGCGACCTCGCCCAGGCGCTCGGCCTGGAGCGTGACCGCGGTGCCTGGTCGTCGTTCCAGCCCACGAACAAGAGCCTGAAGGACAGCTCCGACGCGCAGCGGAAGACCGTGGACGCGCTGGTGAGGAAGGTGCGGCAGGAAGTCCAGGCGATCGACGACTCCTACGGAGCCAGGATCGTCGAGGCGGCCAAGAACGTGACCTACCAGCTGGACGGCCTCCCCGCGCTGCGTGCTCTGCCCGGTATCAACCGGATGGAACGATACAGTTTCATGATCGCTCCGTTGCTGACACTCCACGAGGAGCTCACCCTGGTCAGCGACGATCCGGAGATCGTCGGTAACACCCGCGCGCTCAGCGATCTGGCGTACGCCAAGGAGGAGGTCTCCAAGCAGCGCGCCCGGCTGCTGGCCGGTTACTACGCGCCCTCGCTCATCACCCCGCAGGAGATCGAGAAGTTCATCGCCTCCCGCTCCCGGATGGACGAGTACCAGGCTGACTTCGGCGTCGAGTCGACCCCGGCGAACGCGCAGCTTCTCGCGAGCGCCCTGATCGACGAGAGGGTCCACCGGGCCGAGCTCACCAAGGCCAGGGTCATCGTGCTCGCCAGCAATCCCGCGCGCACCGGGCGGCTGCTGTCGAACTTCAACGAGGTCAAGCAGTGGTTCTCGGACAACGCCGTGGTCCTCGACCAGATGCGGAAGGTCGAGAACAAGGTCGCCGGTGACGTGGTCACCCGGGCCAGGGATCTGCAGGACGCCGAGCAGCGCAACGCGATCATCACCGCGGGGCTGATCCTGCTGCTGCTCCTGCTGGTGCTCGGACTCACGGTCGTCATCGCCCGCTCGATGGTGACGCCGCTGCGCCGTCTGCGCGCCGAGGCACTGGAGGTCGCGAGCTTCAGGCTTCCCGAGATCGTGCGACGGCTCCGGGTCTCCGGCGACGCCCGCGAGCCCGACGTCGACCTCATCTCGATCGACACCAGCGACGAGATCGGGGAGGTCGCCAGGGCCTTCGACGAGGTGCAGCGGCAGGCCGTCCGCCTCGCCTCCGAGGAGTCCGAGCTCAGGTCCAACATCAGCGCGATGTTCGTCAACCTGTCGCGGCGCACCCAGACCCTGGTCGAGCGGCAGATCTCGCTCATCGACGGTCTGGAGAAGGGCGAGGAGGACGGCCGCCGCCTGGCCGACCTGTTCAAGCTCGACCACCTGGCCACCCGCATGCGGCGTAACTCCGAGAACCTCCTGGTCCTCGCGGGTCACGAGCCGACCCGCAGGCGGAGCCAGCCGGCCAAGCTCGTCGACGTCGTCCGCGCCTCCCTGTCGGAGGTCGAGGACTACGAGCGGGTCCAGGTCAAGGTGCACCGGACGATCTCGGTCGCGGGCAGCGCCGCCAACGACATCGTGCACCTGGTCGCCGAGCTGGTGGAGAACGCCATCCAGTTCTCCCCCCGGACGAGCCAGGTCGTGGTCTCCAGCAGCATGATCGAGGGCGGCGGCGCACTGCTCGCGGTGAGTGACCCGGGCATCGGCATGACCCACGAGGAACTGGTCGAGACGAACCGCAGGCTGGCCGACCCGCCCGTCGTCGACGTCTCGGTGTCGCGGCGCATGGGCCTGTTCGTGGTCGGACGCCTCGCGCTGCGCCACGGCATCCGGGTCCAGCTGCGCCCGCAGGAGGGCGGCGGTCTCGTCGCCATGGTCCTGTTCCCGCCCGCGCTCGTCGTCCAGGCGACCCAGCCGGTGCAGACGCCCTCGTGGGGTGGCGAGCAGGCTTCCTCGCGGGATCTCTCCGCCCAGCCGTCCACCGCGGGTCGCCCGCCCGTTCAGCAGTTCTCCTACGGGCAGTCCCAGCCGGGGCTGGGACACACCCACCCCTCGTTCGAGCAGGGGCAGTCTCCGTTCGGGCAGGACCCGTTCGGACGTGATCCTTTCGGACAGACCTCGTTCGGGCAGGCGTCCGTGGATCTGCCCTCGTTCGGCTCCGCCGACCGCCCGGCCCAGGACTGGCCGGTTTCCTCCGGTGCCTCCGAGGGAGGCGGCCAGCCCCTGCCCAAGCGCCAGGTCAACGGCAACGGTGCTCCTCCCGCCTCCGATTTCTCCGCCTGGAGCCAGTCCTCGTACGAGGAGACGGCGGAGGAGATGCCCACGGTGGGCGTCTCCTCGCTCGACGCCGAGCAGGAGGAGTACCTGCCCATCTTCGCCTCGATCGAGTCCGCCTGGTTCCGCCGCTCCGAGGGCGCCGGGCCGGAGGAGCCGACGCCCCCGGACGGCATGCCGGCTCACGAGACACCGCGGACGAGAGAGCAAGAGGGGGCGATGGCCGCCGAGCAGTCCGTTCCGGCGGAGGAGCCCGACAGCTGGAACACCCCGGCCGACGCCGGGTGGCGCGCCGCCCAGGCGGCGAGTGAACCCTCGCTCGGCGGGGTGACCGCGGCGGGGCTGCCCAAACGCACCCCCAAGGCGAACCTCGTACCCGGTACGGCCGCGGCCGTACCGGCCAGCCCCATGCCGCCCCTGTCGCCGGACAGGGTGCGCAACCGTCTGTCGAGCTTCCAGCAAGGCGTACGGCGGGGCCGCGCCGAAGTAGTCGAAACCACCACCAGAAGCCTGGTTGACGAGGAGGAAGGCTCGTGACGACCCTGAGTCATGAGGCACGCAGGTTCGACTGGCTGATCACCGAGTTCGTCCGTGGCACACCCGGTGTCGCGCACGCGGTGTGCGTCTCCGCCGACGGGCTGAGGATCGCCAGTTCCGAGGGGTTTCCGCCGGACAGGGCGGATCAGCTCGCCGCGGTCGCGGCGGGACTGCTCAGCCTGACGGTGGGTGCCTCGCGGGTGTTCGAGGGGGGCGCCGTCACCCAGACCGTGGTCGAGATGGAGCGTGGCCTGCTGCTGGTCATGGCGATCAGCGACGGCTCCGTGCTCGCCGTGCTCGCCTCCCCCGACTGCGACATGGGTCTGGTGGCCTACCAGATGACCCTGCTCGTCGAGCGGGCGGGACAGGTGCTCACCCCGGCGCTCCGCGCCGAGCTGCAGTCTTCCCGGGGCCGGTGATGACCGCGCTCCCGCTCGGTCTCATCACGGGAGAGGCCCGTGCTCGGGATTGACGGAACCGAGGACGACGAGCCTCTGTTCCGCCCGTACGCCATGACCGGTGGCAGGTCGGAACCTCGTTTCCACCTGGCGATGGAGGCACTGGTCTCCTCCTCCTTCATCATGGAGGAGGACCTGGCGCTGCTCACTCCCGAACAGGATGCGATCATCAGGCTCTGTCGTTCGTATCGTTCGGTCGCCGAGATATCCGCTCTCCTGAAGGTTCCGCTCGGCGTGGCCCGCGTGCTGGTGGCCGATATGGTCGATGAGGGCTTCGTCCGTATCCACCAGCCGCATCTCAACGAGGGACAACCGGACCTCAACATGCTCGAAAGGGTTCTCAGTGGACTTCGCAGGCTCTAGCCAGAGTGGCCTGACGTCAACGAAGATCGTTGTCGCGGGCGGGTTCGGTGTCGGCAAGACCACGTTCGTGGGTTCGGTGTCGGAGATTCTGCCGCTGACCACGGAGGCGGTGATGACCGACGCCAGCGCCGGGATCGACGACCTCGGGCTGACTCCCCACAAGACGACCACCACGGTCGCGATGGACTTCGGCCGGCTCTCCCTGGACCGTGACCTGATCCTGTACCTGTTCGGTACGCCGGGTCAGCACCGGTTCTGGTTCATGTGGGACGACCTGGTCCGCGGCGCGATCGGCGCGGTGGTTCTGATCGACACCCGCCGGCTCGCCGACGGCTTTCCCGCGATCGACTACTTCGAGGAGGCCAAGCTTCCGTTCGTGGTCGGTGTCAACGGCTGGAACGGGGAGTTCCCGCACCACGAGGAGGAGGTGCGGGAGGCGCTGACGCTGGCTCCGCACATTCCCGTCGTGCGGACCGACGCCCGCTCCCGCGACTCCGTCAAACGCACGCTGATCACTCTGGTCGAGCATGTTCTGCGGGTCCGCACGGCCTCTGGGACGTCCGCGTAGTCCGGCGTTCTCTCCGGGGCGGTTCCGTGCTCGGCGGGGTCGTCTCCGGAGAAGGGGCCCGAGTCTTCCCCGGCGGGGCGTGAGCCGGGAGTCGTCAGCCCGGCACCCACTCCTTCCAGGTTAGTTTGTTGGCGTCGATCCATTTCTGGGCCGCCTGGGGGGCGCCGAGGCCATTGTCGGTCATGTCGCTCGCCACCGCGTTCTGCTGCTCGCTCGTCCAGTTGAAGTTCCTGACCAGTTCGTAGGCCCTGCCGCCGGTGTCGGCGAATCGCCTGCTCACGATCTTGTCGAGCAGGTACGGCGGGTAGTCGCACCTGATCCTGGCGGGGTCGGCGTCGCAGCCGATCGCGTACGGCGGAAGGTTGACCTTCGCCAGTTTGATCTGGCCGAAAAGCCAGTGTGGCTCGTAGAAGTACATCAGCAGCGGGGTCCGGTTGCGGGTCGCTCGCCTGGCCGCGTCGATCAGCGCTTTCTCGCTGCCCGCGTGGACGACCCTGTAGTGGAGGCCGAGATTGCGGACCAGGGCCTCGTCGTTGGTGACATGCGAGGGATCCCCGTCGAGCAGTTGACCTAAATTGCCGGATTTATCCGTTTTGAAGAGATGTGCGTACTTATTGAGCTGCCGCCAGTCGGTGATCTGTGGATGCTCGTCCGCCATCCACTGGGGGACGTACCAGCCGACGACCCCCGTGGGGCCGCTCCTTCCCGCGGAGACCGCGACCTTCTTCTCCTCGATGTAGGCCCGCTTCAGGGCCTCCCGCCCCCAGTTCTCCACGATCACGTCCACCGTGCCCCGCTCCAGCCCCTCCCAGGACTGGAGCGGGTCGAGCCTCACCGTCTCCACCCGGTAGCCGAGCTCCTGGGTGAGCAGGCGGCCGACGACCGCGGCGCTCGCCTCGGAGCCCGCCCACCCGTTGACGGCGATCCTCACGGTCTCGCCGTCGGATGCCCGGGGCGCGGGTGCGACCGCCTCCCCGGTGCAGGCGGCGAGTGAGAGGAGCAGTGCGATGAGCACCGGCAGGGCACGAACGGTCGAGCGGGAGCCGCGAACCTGACGCGCGGCGTCGCCGGGTGTGGCCACGGTCTCCTCCAGGGCCCGCCACCCGGGCTCGGCGGGCCGGGGTGCACGGTGAGAACTGCGGATGCAGGGGGCAAGGTATGGCGCGAATCGCGAATATCGTGCATCACGATGTCACGCTCCTCGGGAGCTCGTCGGGGATGCCTCCATCCTCCTCTGTTTGGAACGATGCAAACGGCCATAGGGGTCCGGAAGTTCCTAATAAGATTATTCGGCTGACCAGAACCGGAGTTCCAGTCGTAGCTGGAGCTCCGGATACGGTCCCTGCTTCACCACGAATACGCATCTATAGAGCTGCGTTCGCTTGGCCCCACCGGTTGATATGTGCTCGAATTGCCGGGAACCACAGGAAATTCGGCCAGGGGGTTCATCCACCGAGAGGGCAGCGTTCGGTGAGTACACACGAGATCCAGGGCGCGGGCAGCCGCCTGCGCCTGCGGAACTGGCGGGTGCGCCGTCGCCTCGTCGCGCTCGTTCTGGTGCCCTCCATCGCCGCGGTGCTGCTCGGCGGTGTCCAGGTAGTGGCCTCGCTGCGCGCGGCAGGCGACTACCAGCGGGTCAACGACCTCGCCCGGCTCTCCGCCCGCGTCGGCGCGCTCACCCATGAGCTGGCCGAGGAACGCGATCGCACCGCCTGGTTCGTCGCCCTCGGCCGCCCTGAGGGCGGCGTAAGGAACATCAGGGCCCAGATGGATCTGGTCGACGGCTCCGCGGAGCGCGTCCGTGAGAGCGGCTCGCTGCTCGGTGAGGGGGTGAGCGGGCGTACCAGGGACGAGATCGAGAGCGCGATCACCCGTCTGGACGACCTTCACCTGCTGCGCGAGCAGGCACTGAAGTCGACGCTGCTGCCCGACGCGACCATCGCCGCCTACTCCCTGGTCATCGCCGATCTGCTCTCCCTGCACGACGAACTCGGCAAGGGCAGCGACGACGACGTCCTCTTCGGCCAGGCGCTCACCCTGGACGCGCTCGCCCGCGCCAAGGAGGCACTCTCCCTCCAACGGGCGCTGCTCACGGTGGTGCTCGTGGCGGGACGGTTCGAGCAGGGACAGATGGAGCAGTTCCTCGGCGCGATCTCCATCGAGCGCAACGAGCGCAGGACCTTCGCCGCCGAGGCCGGAAGCAGGGAGCGCCGCCTCTTCGACGAGACCGTCAACGGCCGCACCGCAGAACGCGCCGACCTCATCCGCGAACTGGTCCTGCTCCGCGCCGCCTCCGGTGACTCGCTGAAGGGCCTGGACCTGGAGCGGAAGGACGACGCCAAGGAGTGGTACGACGCGGCCACCGTCACCATCGGCCACATGCGCGAGGCAGAGGAGCGGCACGCCCAGGTCATCGTCGCGCGCAGCCAGCAACTCGGCGACGACGAGCAGAACCGTGCCCTGATGGTCGCCGCGGCCGTCGCCGCCCTGATGGCGCTCGTGCTGGTGGTCACCATCTGGGTGGTGCGCTCGCTGGTCAGGCCGCTGCGGCGGCTGCGCAGGGAGGCCCTGGAGGTCGCGGGGGAGAGATTGCCCGCGTACGTCCAGCGGGTTCGCGAATCGCACGGTGGGCACGGTGAGAGCATGGTCGCCGACGTGTCACCGATCGGGGTACTGTCGCGTGACGAGATCGGCGAGGTCGCCAGGGCGTTCGACGAGGTCCATCGGGAGGCGGTCCGGCTGGCGGGGGAGGAGGCGAGGCTGCGCAACACCGTGAACGCGATGTTCGTCAACCTCTCCAGGCGGAGCCAGACCCTGGTGGAACGCCAGCTCACCCTGGTCGAGCGGCTGGAGCGCGGCGAGCGCGACGACCAGCGGCTGGCGGACCTGTTCAAGCTCGACCACCTCGCCACCCGGATGCGCCGCAACAGCGAGAACCTGCTCGTCCTCGCCGGACAGGAGGTGGCGCGGCGCTGGAGGCAGCCGGTCGAGCTGATGGACGTGGTCAGGGCCTCGCTGTCGGAGGTGGAGAACTACGAGCGGGTGACGAACCGGGTCCGGGCGGAGGTCGCCGTCGCGGGTCCCGCGGTGAGCGACGTGGTCCACCTGTTCGCCGAGCTGATCGAGAACGCCGTCTCGTTCTCGCAGCCGACCACGAGGGTCACGGTGTCCGACAGCCGGATCGACGGCGGCGGTGTGATGGTGTCGGTGACCGACAAGGGCATCGGCATGACGCTCGACGAGCTCTCCGAGGCCAACTGGCGGCTGGCGAACCCGCAGGCCGCCGACGCCTCGGTCGCCCGCCACATGGGTCTGTTCGTCGTCAGCCGCCTCGCGTTCAAGCACGGTATCCGCGTCCAGCTCCGCCCGCAGGACTCCGGTCTGGCCGCGATGGTCCTGCTCCCGGAGTCGCTTCTCGTCCTGCCGCCCATCGGGGAACAGATGCCCGGTTCCTCGCGGCCCTCGGCCGTCTTCCCCGGTACGTCGCCGAGCGCGGGGCTGCCCGCCGGTGTGGTCGGCTTCCCGCAGGGCGAGACCGGTCACCTGTTCCCCGGCGAGGCGCCCGATTCACCCGACTCGCCGTTCCCGCACGTCCCGGGTGACGCGCCCGCGCCGTTCCCGCACCGGGGAGTTCCCGTGTTCGCGGCGCCCACGGTCACGCAGGCACCTCTCGCCGAGGAGGGCGGGCCGGACGCGACCGAGCGGAACGTGTGGAGCCCGCCCGCGGAGCGGTTCCGTCCTCCGGGGGAGCGAGGGGAGTTCCCGCAGCCGCCCCCCGGCCTGTTCGACCCTCTTCCGGGAGCGTCCGACCCCCTCGCCGGCGAGGTCCCGGCCGAGCGGGAGGACGACTTCCTGCCGATCTTCGCCGCGGTCGAGTCCGCCTGGTTCCGGATCGCCGATCCCGCCGGGGACTCCGGTGCGGAGACGGCCCGCCCCGAGGCGGACGACGCTCCCGACGACTCCGCGCCGGAGGGGTCGCCGGCCGAGCCGGAGCCGTGGACCTCGCCCGGTGACAGCGGCTGGCAGGCCGCGCAGGCGGTGAGCGCTCCGGCGCACGGCGGTACGACCGAGGCCGGCCTGCCCAGACGCACCCCCCGGGCCAACCTGGTCCCCGGCTCGGTCGCGCCGGTCGCGGGACCCGAGCCGTCCCCCGCGCCGGACGCGCCGCGCCTCTCGCCGGAGCAGATGCGCAGCCGCATGTCGAGCTTCCAGGAGGGTGTGCGCAGGGCACGCAACGAGCTCCCGGACAGGGAGGGGTAGCGTGCGGGCCGACAACCGGGACCAGGGGCGGGAGCTTCCCGACGGCCGGGCCTCCTCATGGCAGGAGCGGTGGGACGACACGCCTCGGTACGGGTTTTCCGCCGGGGCGCGGGGATACGGCTCGCCGGAGGAGAGGCCGGGGTTCGTGCCGTTCGTCGGCGCGGCCGGGGCGCGGGGATACGAGGCTCAGGAGGAGACGGCCGGGGCCCGGCGGGGCGGGCGCTTCGGATACGCGTCCGAGGACGAGGACGAGGAGCCGGCCGAGGAGGAGAGCTCGCTGATCCGGATGTACGCGGTGACCGGGGGGCGGGTCGTCCCGAGTTCCAAGCTCGCCATGGAGGCACTCGTCTCGACCACGACCACGGCCCCGCTCGGCCTCTCCTATATCCGGGAATATCGTTTCATCAGTGATCTGTGCCGAAGTATCCGCTCGATCGCTGAGATATCCGCGCTTTTGGGGGTCCCCCTCGGCGTCACCCGCGTCCTGGTCTCCGACATGGAGTCCGAAGGGCTGGTGCGGATCCACCACCCCCGGGTCAGCGCGGCGGGTCCCGGGCCCGACCTCCTCGAACGCGTACTCAACCACCTCAAGGAATAGGCCCGTTCCTCGCACGCGCCGCGTCTCGCGGAGATCCGGTACGGGTGCGGAGAACGGGACGGCGGGCGTCCCGCGTCAGGCGGAGCGGACGCCGGTCTCAGGCGAGCCACCAGCGGGCGGCGACGAGCTCGGCCACCAGGGTCTCGGTCAGGAGCGCCACGTCGGGGTCGTCGTCGTGGCGGTAGCGGACGGAGGCCTTGGCGCCGGGAAGCTCGCCGCCGACCGTCAGGACGGTGGAGCCGCGCTGCCGGATCCAGTCCATGGCCTGCTCGTCGTAGCGGGAGCCGGGGAAGAGGATGGCGCGGTAGTCGAGGGTCTTGGTGAGGTAGACGTCCACGTGGGCCCAGTCACCGGTCTCGCACGCGTCGGCCGCCCTGCGGGGCCCCTCGCGGAACATCAGGGCCGACTGCTCGGCCGAGGACAGGTGCTCGGCGGGAGCGATCGTGTAGACGCCGTTCGGGCCGTCGAGCAGCGTCGCGGCCGGTTCCAGCCACTCGTCGCGGCGGTCGAGCAGGTCGGCGGTGGCCTCGGCCGTACGGCGGATCAACCCGGGCACGTCCCCGCCCGACGCGGTGAGACGCTCGCCGAGTGCGAGGAGCAGGGCGAGGGTGTGCTGGAAGGTCCGGCAGGAGACACCGCCGCGCTCCTCGCCCGCCACCATCGGAACCACCAGGTCCGCACCCTCGGTGACGGCCGAGTCCGGGTGGTTGGTCAGCGCGAGGACGAAGGACCGGCCCCGGTGGCGGGCGACCGCGTCCAGGGTCTCCCGGCTGCCGCCGGTGGCGGAGATGGCGACCACCAGGGTGTCGGGGCCCGGCGGGTAGGACGCCGCGGCGGAGGCGTACTCGGCCACGGCGTCGATCCCCGCGGCCCGCAGGCGCAGCGCGGCCACCTGGGCGGCGTACCGGGAGCTGCCCATGCCGAGGAGGAGCACCCGCCGGATCCCGGCGGGAATCCCCGCGAAGGGATCGCCCGCCTCCAGGGTGCCGGCGAGGGCGGCCAGTGCGGCGGGCTTGGCCTCCAGGTCGGCGAGGTACAGGTCGGGAATCACGGGGTCTCCTTCGTGGGGAACAGCGGGTTCGCCGGGTTCGCCGGGATCAGCGGTATCGGGAGCGCAGCACGCCCATCGGGGCGTAGCGCCAGCGGGGAAGATGCCTGGCCGCGTAGACGAGCTCGCGGCACTCCTGCTCGATCTCGAAGGGGCGCAGCAGGGAACGGTCCAGCAGGGCGGCGTGCCCCAGCTCGTCCAGCCGCCTGAGGTAGGCCGACTCCAGGACGGCGCGGGCCGTGGCGGACCACCCGGCGATCATCGCGGGGTCCGCGTCGCGGCGCCTGATCGCGACCTGGCCGACGTGTTCGAGGCTCATGGTGAGCTGGGCGAGGTCGCGGGCCGCGGGCTGGAAGGGGTCGGCGCCCGCGACGGTCGGGTTGCCGTCGAAGTCGATCACCGCGTAGCCGTCCCGCCAGCGCAGGATCTGGCCGACGTGCAGGTCCCCGTGGATGCGGATCAACGGGGTGGCCCCCACCCGGGCGAGGGGCGCCAGCTCGGCGCGGAGCGCGTCGGCGCGCTCCGCGAGCCAGTCGCCGTCCTCGCCGTCGGTCAGCGCGAGTGCCTCCACCAGGGCCTCGCCCGCCCGGAGGGACCACGGGCTCTCTCCCGCCCGTACCGCGTCCGACCGCCTGACGGGGGTGGGGAAGGTCGCGGAGGGGGTCGCCATCGCCGTGTGCAGGTCGGCGGCGAGGACGCCAAGGTCGACGGCGAAGGAGGTGCCGTGCGAGACAGCCTCGTCCACGCACCACTCCCAGCCGTCACCGGCCCCGGGCAGGTACGCGGTGACGAGGGCGAGCAGCAGTTCGGAGCCGTCGTCGGCGCGCCGGGAGACGGACGCGTACGGCGTCGCGGTCGCGGTGAAACCGACCGACGTGAGGTGCGCGAACATGTCGGGTGTGGGGTGGGGGAGCGGCGCGGGCGGGGTGAGCCATTTCACAACGACCTTCTCGCCGACGACCACCGAATAGTTGGTCTGATCGACCTCGAACCCTCGTTCGGCCGCTGCCCTCGATGACGATTGAGTGTCGATTGAGGAAAGAGGAGTGATCGTTACGGGGAGTGAGTGGAATCTCCGTACACCGAATGGGGCGGGAACATCACAGGTCAGAGCCTCGACGAGCTCGCCGGTCCGCCCGTCGCCGGCCCTGGGGACCGTGTCGATCCGGTGCCAGATTGAAGCAGGATTTAACAAACGGACCAAACTCTCCAGTGGTGATGTCGGTGGAAGTCTTGCTCAAGTTAATGTTGACTGCAACACTCCTGCTTTGGTCTGCCGTGTCCCTTACGGCCGGTCTACCCCACTTACACTGAATTCTGAAGGAGTAGCGGTCGTGTCCCGCACCCGGTACACCCGTCGTCTTCCGGCCGCCGCCCTGGCCGCCGGTCTCGCGCTCGCAGTCTCGGCATGTGGCGGGGAGGCCGCGGACTCCGCCGCGCCCGCCGCCGGTGCCTCGACGGCGCAGCTCAACCCCAACGCGGACCTTTCCAAGCAGAGCATCACCATCTCTGTCTGGACAGGCTATACGCCCGAGGACCTGCCCCAGAGGATCAAGGACAACCTCAAGACGACCCTCAAGGTGACGGAGCACGCCACCAACGAGGACGTCATGGCGAAGCTCACCAGCGGCGCCGACACCGGCATCGACGTGGCCTTCGTCTCCGGCCAGTACGCCCAGGCGCTCAACGAGGCCGGACTGCTCGAGCAGCTCAGCCCCGAGCTGATCCCCAACCTCGCGAACCTCTACCCCGAGGCCAAGGAGCTGTCCTACGACAAGGGCAACGTCTTCTCGGTTCCCTACACCTGGGGCACCACGGGCATCTGCTACCGCACCGACCTGGTGAAGACGCCTCCGACGAGTTGGAACGATATTCTCAACCCGCCGGCGGACGCGGTGAAGAAGGTCACGATGATGACCACCGAGCGCTGGCTCGCCCTTCCCGCCATCAAGGCACTCGGCTACTCGGTCAACACCAGGAGCGACGAGGAGCTCGCCAAGGTCAAGGCGAAGCTGGAGGAGGCCAAGCCGAAGCTGCTCAAGTACGAGGACGTCACCTTCGGAGACATGCTCAAGAGCGGCGAGGCCGTGATGGTCGAGGCGTGGGACGGCTGGTGCCCGACCACCGAGAAGAACATCAAGTTCGTGGTGCCGAAGGAAGGCAGCGACCTGTGGGTGGACACCATGGTCGTGCTGAAGTCCTCCAAGAACAAGGAGGCGGGACACGCCTTCATCAACTACATCCTGGACCCGAAGGTCCACGCCTGGGCCGCGGAGAACATCCTCTACAAGGTCCCGAACAAGGCCGCGATGGACGCGCTGGACCCCAAGCTCAAGGCTGACAACGCCCCGCTGCAGATGAGCCCCTCCGACCTGCTCAAGGGCGAGTCGATCATCGACCTGGGCGAGGACTCGGCCAAGTTCACCCAGCTCGCGACCGAGGTCACGGCGAAGCAGTGACACGTTCCGCCGTTTCCGGCGCGTCCGCGAGATCGCGGGCGCGCCGGTCGCGTGCGCTGGGAAGGCTCGTCTTCCTGGGGCCCGGCCTGATCTACCTGCTCGTCTTCCTGCTGGTACCGCTCGCCCTGCTCATCAGCTTCACGATCTTCCGCAGGGGCCGGTTCGGCGGGGTGGTCTACGAGGTCACCGGGAAGAACTTCACCCGGCTGCTCGACCCGCTCTATCTGGAGATCGTGCTCGGCTCGCTGAAGCTGGCCACGATCGCGACACTGATCGCCCTGCTGGTGGGCTATCCGACGGCCTATCTCATCGCCCAGCTCCCGCGGAAGTGGAAGACGATCGCCCTGGTGGCGATCGTGCTGCCGTTCTGGACCAACTTCCTGGTCCGCATCTACGCCTGGATCATCCTGCTGAGCGGTCCGGGCCTGGTCAACAGCACGCTGATGGACCTGGGGCTGATCGACAGCCCGCTGGAACTGCTCTACAACCAGGGCACCATCGTCACCGGCCTGATCTACTCGTACCTCCCGCTGATGGTCCTGCCGCTGTACGCGGCGATCGAGAAGCTCGACCCGCAACTGCGCGAGGCCTCGGCGAACCTCGGCGCCTCACCCGCGCGCACGTTCGTGTCGGTGACGCTGCCGCTCACCCTGCCGGGGGTGCTCACCGGCTGCCTGTTCGTCTTCGTGCCGAGTTTCGGCAACTTCGTCATCCCCGAGCTGCTCGGCGGCGGCCGTTCCATCATGGTCGGCAACCTGATCAGGGACCAGTTCCTCAAGGCGCGCGACTGGCCGTTCGGGTCCACCCTCGCGCTGGCGCTGATCGCCGTGCTGATCGTCCTGCTGCTCCTGCAGGCCTGGAGTACCCGACGTGCGTAGATCACGCCTGCTGTACGTCCCCTTCTGGGTGACCTACGTCTTCCTCTACACGCCGATCGCCGTGCTCGTCGTGATGTCGTTCAACGCGGGCGAGTCCCCCTACGTCTACGAGGGCTTCAGCCTGGACTGGTACGGCGTCCTCGCCAGAGACGCCAAGATCCGCGAAGGACTGGTCAACACCCTCGTCGTGGCCGCGGGCTCCACCGTGCTCGCCACGGTGCTCGGCACCCTGCTCGCCGTGGGCCTGGCCAGGCACACCAGGTCGCGGACGCTGGACGCGCTCGGCGTGCTGCCCGCGATCCTGCCCGACCTGGTGCTCGCCATCGGGCTGCTGATGTTCTACGCCACGATCAAGTCGACCCTCGGGCTGCACTCGGTGCTGCTCGCCCACACGGTCTTCGGCATGGCGTTCGTGACCGCCGTGGTCCGCACCCGGCTCACCGGCGCCGACACCTCACTGGAGGAGGCGTCCAGAGACCTGGGGGCGACGCCGTTCACCACGTTCCTGCGGGTGACGTTGCCGCAGCTGGCGCCGGGCATCATGGCGGGGGCGCTGCTGGCGTTCACCCTCTCGATCGACGAGTTCGTCATCGCGTACTTCACGGCGGCGCCCACCACGCCGACCCTGCCCATCGTCATCTACTCAATGGTCCGCTTCGGGGTCACCCCCGAGATCAACGCGCTGGCCACGCTGCTGCTGCTGGTGAGCTTCACCGCGGTCATCGTGACCCAGCGGATGACCCGACTGACGGAGTCGCTGTCCTAATGCTGAAGATCACAGGTGTCAGCCGCCGGTTCGGCGACGTCACGGCGCTGTCGGACGTCTCCCTGGAGATCCGGCAGGGCGAGTTCTTCGCGCTGCTCGGTCCCAGCGGCTGCGGCAAGACGACGCTCCTGCGGATCCTGGCGGGCTTCGAGACACCCGACGAGGGCTCCGTCACGCTCGACGGCGACGACCTGCTCGGCCAGGCGGCCCACCGCCGCCCGGTCAACCTGATGTTCCAGTCGTACGCGCTGTTCCCGCACATGACCGTGGCGAAGAACGTCGCCTACGGCCTGGAGCGGGAGAGGCTGGGCAGGGCGGAGATCCGCAGCAGGGTCGACGAGGTGCTGGAGAAGGTCGGGCTGGACGCGATGGCCGGGCGCAGGCCGCATCAGCTCTCCGGCGGCCAGCGCCAGCGGGTCGCGCTCGCCCGCGCGATCGTGAAGCGGCCGCGCCTGCTGCTGCTCGACGAGCCGCTGTCCGCGCTGGACAAGAAGGTGCGCGCGGAGATGCAGTTGGAGCTCAAGCGGCTGCAGAACGAGGTCGGCATCACCTTCGTCGTGGTCACCCACGACCAGGAGGAGGCGATGTCGCTCGCCGACAGGATCGCGGTCTTCAACGCCGGCTCGGTCGAGCAGGTGGACGCCCCGGTGGAGCTGTACGAGCGCCCGCGCACCCCGTTCGTCGCCGACTTCGTGGGGGCGAACAACATCTTCCCCGGCAGGGCCTGCTCGGTCGGCCTGGCCGGCGACGGGCTCGGCATCCTTCCGGGGGTCTCGAACCTGCCCGACGGCACGCCCGCGCTGCTCGCCGTACGGCCGGAGCGGCTCAGGATCGGGAACGAGGGGGTGCTGCGCGGCGAGGTCGTCGACGTGAGCTTCTTCGGCGGCGTCTCGCACGTGTCGGTTCAGGTGGGCGGGCGCTCCACGCCCGTCCTGGTGGCCACCCCGGGGGCCACGCAGGTGCGGGCGGGTTCCGTCGTCGCGCTCGGCTGGGCGGACGGGGACGGAGTGCTGATCCCTCAATGAGAAGACTTGAGCGGGTTGTTCGTCGCGGTCCTGGCGTAGACGAGGATGAGTTCCGCCGCCTCCTGCGGGCCGATAACCGGGTGGCGGGCCGTTATGCGATAGCCGTACGCGTCTTCGAGCGCGACCAGGTTGCGGGCGATGGGCAGGGAGTCGCCCGACAGCCTGAAGGTCTCCAGGGCGGCCCCGGTGTCGAGGATGCTCTGGTAGAGCGAGACCTGGCGGTCGTAGAGGGTGGTCAGCAGGAGGGCGTACATCCTGTTGCGGGCCGCGGCGCCGCCGAGTTCGTTGAGCAGCCGGACGTCCGGATCGTCCGGGCCGTGCGGCAGCCCCGAGCGGATGGTCACCACGAGCTTCTCTGCGGGGTCGCGCATCCCGCTGATCCGCTTGAGTCGCTGCTCGTAGAAGCGTTCCATCCCGGCGTGGTGGGCGTCGACGAGCAGCTCGCTCAGGCGCGGGTAGTGGTAGAGGACCGCTCCGGACGTGAGACCGGCCTCCTCGGCGACGTGGTTGAGATGCACCCCCTCGGTGCCGTGCCGGACGATCGCCCGGTGTGCGGCCGCGATGAGATCCAGGCGCCGGTCCGCCCGTCCCTTGCGCGTCATACTCCCCCGTTCGTTGAAAACCACGCTCTGTGCCGGGGTCCATAGTGGCCCTTTCCCCGCGTTTTTGCCAGCCGAGAATTGAATCATTCCTAAAGAGCCGCAACCCCTAGACGCAAGGAGGCGTGATGTCGCTCACGATCCTGTTCATGCCGGAGAGTGCCTACGGGCCCACGAACAACTGCATCGGCATCGGTGACATTCTTCGTAAGCGCGGTCATCGAGTCGTTTTCGCAGCTGAGGCCTCATGGAAGGGTAAATTGGAGGCCCTTGGATTCGAGGAGGACCTTGTCGATCTCGCGCCGCCCTCCGAAGAGGAGCAGGACGCGGGACAGTTCTGGAAGGACTTCATCAGGGACACCGCCCCTGAATACAGGAAGTCGACCCTGGAACAGCTGGAGACGGTCACCAAGCCGATCTGGGACGCGCTTATCGACGGTGCCAAGTACTGCGAGCCTCAACTGAAGGCGATTATCGAGCGCGTCCGGCCGGATGTCATCGTCGAGGACAACGTCATCGCCTTCCCCGCGCTGGTGACGGCGGGCAAGCCGTTCGTCCGCATCGTGTCCTGCAACCCGCTGGAGGTGCGCGGCGAGGGCGTCGCTCCGGTCTTCTCCGGGCTTCCCGCCGACGACCGTTCCGAGTGGGACGCATTCAACGCCGAGTACGACCGCACCCACCGCGAGATCTGGACGGCCTTCAACGAGTGGGTCGTCGAGCAGGGCGCCCCCGCGCTGCCGGACCTGGACTTCATCCACGAGGGCGACCTCAACCTGTACGTCTTCCCGGAGATCGCCGACTACACCGACGCCCGGCCGCTGGGCGACTCCTGGCACCGCCTGGACTCCTCGGTGCGCGAGACGGACGAGAGCTTCGAGCTCCCCGACTCGCTCGCCGGCCAGGAGGGGCCGCTGGTCTACTTCTCGCTCGGCTCGCTCGGCTCGGCGGACGTCGGCCTCATGCAGCGGGTCGTCGACGTGCTGGCCACCACCCCGTACCGCTTCATCGTCTCCAAGGGCCCGCTGCACGAGGAGATCAAGCTGGCCGACAACATGTGGGGCGCCGAGTTCGTCCCGCAGACGAAGATCATTCCGCTGGTCGACCTCGTCATCACGCACGGCGGCAACAACACCACCACCGAGGCGCTGCACTTCGGCAAGCCGATGATCCTGCTGCCCCTGTTCTGGGACCAGTACGACAACGCGCAGCGCGTCGACGAGCTCGGCTACGGTGTGCGCCTGTCCACCTACGGCTTCTCCGACGAGGAGCTGACCGGCGCGCTGGAGCGGCTGCTGGGCGACACCGCGCTGCGCGAGCGCCTGGCCGCCGCGGGTGAGGAGATCCGCCGCAGGGACGGCCTGCGCAAGGCGGCCGACCTGATCGAGCGGGCAGGGGCCTGATCGCTTTTCGCATCACCACGACAAGGGAAGTTCCATGGGCAAGTTGATCAATCCGGCGACCGGCGACCTCCTGCGGGAGGTGGCCGAGACCTCGATCGAGGAGGTGGCCGCCGCCGTGCGGCGGGCCCGCGCGGCGTTCGAGGAGTGGAGCACGGCGACCCCGGCCGAACGGTCCAGGGTGTTGCTGCGCTTCGCCGACCTCGTCGAGGCCGACGCCGAGGAGCTCACCCGGCTGGAGGTCATCGAGACCGGCAAGCCCGCCGCGGTCTTCCGCGACGGTGAGTTGCCGTTCGCGGCCGACAACCTCCGCTTCTTCGCCGGTGCGGCCCGCTCCCTGGACGGCACCGGCGCGGGGGTGCTCAGCTCCGGCTACACCTCGGTGCTGGTACGCCGCCCGGTCGGGGTCGTCGGATCGATCGCCCCCTGGAACTTCCCCCTGGTCATGGCGGTATGGAAGATCGGTCCCGCGCTGGCGGCGGGGAACGCCGTGATCATCAAGCCCGCCCCGCAGACCCCCGGCACCACGCTCAGGATGGCGCGGCTGTTCGCCCGCGCCGGCGCGCCCGACGGTCTGTTCCAGGTCGTCCTGGGCGACGCGGAGGTGGGCGAGGCCCTCGTCACCGACCCCGGCGTCGACATGGTGAGCGTCACCGGCTCCACCGCGACCGGCCGCGCCGTCATGCGCGGCGCCACCGGCTCGCTGAAGCGGGTCCACCTGGAGCTCGGCGGCAAGGCGCCGGCGCTGGTCTTCGGCGACGCGGACCTGTCCGAGATGGCGAGGGGCGTCGCGATGGGCGCCACCTACAACACCGGCCAGGACTGCACCGCCGCGACCCGGGTCTACATCTCCCGCGACGTGTACGAGGAGTCGGTCGAGGCGCTGCACGCGACGCTGGCCCAGATCACGGTGGGCGACCCCTGGGACCCGGCCACCGACATCGGTCCGCTGATCTCCGCCGCGCACCGCGACCGCGTCCACGGCTTCGTCGAGCGCGCCGCGGCCGCGGGCGCCTCGGTGCTCCACGGCGGTGTCCCGCTCGAAGGGCCCGGTTTCTACTACCCGCCCACCCTGATTTCGGGCGCGGCGCAGGACAGTGAGATCGTTCAGGGAGAACTTTTCGGTCCGGTGCTCGTGGCCCTGCCCTTCGACGGTGAGGACGAGGCGGTACGGCTCGCCAACGACACTCCCTACGGCCTGGCCTCCTCGGTCTGGTCCAGGGACGTGGCGAGGGCGCTGCGCGTCTCGCACCGGCTCGACGTGGGCGTGACCTGGGTGAACGACCATCTGCCCATCGCGTCCGAGGCGCCGCACGGCGGTGTCAAGGGAAGTGGCTTCGGTAAGGACATGAGTCAGGAGGCGGTTCAGGAATACTCTGTGACCCGCCATCTGATGATCAAACATCAGGCTCCGGAGGTGAGGGATTCCTTCCGACCGGCCTGACGGCTTTGATGCCGCATGTCCCTTTTGTGGGGATATATCCACACTTACTCCATTCGAAGTGACATAAAGGATGTGCTCAAATTGCTTCCGCCGCTTCCAAATCCGGCGAGGGGTTACGTAGGCCAGTGATGACACAAGACCGCCGGAGCCACCGCGCGTCAGGGGTGGGCAGTCGACTCCTGCCGGCGAACTGGCGCGTGCGTCCCCGTCTGGTCGCGCTGATCCTGCTCCCGACCGCCGCGGCCGTACTTCTCACCGGCCTCCAGCTCACCACGGCCCTGTCCACGGCCGACGGATACCGCCGGATGAGCCAGGTCGCCGGGCTGGTCGATTCGCTCGGCACCCTCTCCCACGAGATGGCCGAGGAACGCGACCTCACCGCCTGGTACATCGCCGCCACCAACCGCGCCAACCTCAACAAGGTGCGGGATCAGCGCGACGTGGTCGACCGGAGCAGTGGCCAGGTGCTGGCCGCCATCGACGCCCTCGACTCCTCGCAGGCCACCCGCGTCCGTACCGAGGTCGCCCAGATCCGCCGCTGGCTCAACGGGCTCCCCGGCCTGCGCAGGCTGATGGCCGAGGGGAGCGTGCTCCCCCGAGCGGCCCTCGGCATGTACACGCGGATGATCACCGACTTCATCACCCTCCACGACGACCTGGGTCGCAGCGGCGGCGACGAGCGCCTCATCGGAGACGCGCTCGCGCTGGGCGCGCTGACCCGGGCCAAGGAGCAGGTCGCCAGGCAGCGGGGAACGCTCCTGATCAGCTTCCTCGACCGCAAGTTCGACTTCGACGACCCCGCCGACCTCCTCGGCGCCTACCGGAGCCAGCAGAGCGAGGAGAACGCCTTCCAGGCCACCGCCTCGGCCGCCGACGTCAAGAGCTTCCGCGACTCGGTGAACGGCCCCAAGGTCGACCAGGCCGACGCCACCCGTGCCCTCGTCATGTCCCTCATGCGCGAGAACAAGCCGCTGGAACGGATGACCGGCCGCACCTGGGCCAGGAGCGCGGCCGTCTGGTACGACGACTCCACCGCGGCGGTGGAGGGCATGCGGACCGTCGAGCGCCGGCTGGCGTCCGCGGTGGTCTCCCGCAGCCAGGAGATGCAGAGCGCCGAGCAGCGCAGCGCGATGATCTCCGGTGCGGCGATCCTGGTCCTGCTGGTCATGATCCTGCTCATCACCGCCTGGGTGGCCGGCACGCTCGTGCGGCCGCTGCGCAGGCTGCGCAGCGAGGCGCTCGAGGTCGCCGACACCCGGCTGCCCGAGACCGTCCGGGTGCTGCGCGAGTCCGGTGACCACGCCCCTCAGGTCGAGGTGCCCTCCATCGGAGTGGTCTCCCGCGACGAGATCGGGGAAGTGGCCCGGGCCTTCGACGAGGTCCACCGTGAGGCGATCCGGCTCGCCGGTGACGAGGCCCGCCTGCGCAGCAACATCAACGCGATGTTCGTCAACCTCTCCCGCCGCACCCAGTCGCTGGTGGAACGGCAGATCGACCTCATCGACGACCTGGAGCAGGGCGAGCAGGACGAAGGGCGGCTGGGCAGCCTCTTCAAGCTGGACCACCTCGCCACCCGCATGCGCCGAAACTCCGAGAACCTCCTCGTCCTCGCAGGTCAGGAGCAGAGCCGCCGGTGGAGCGAGCCCGTCCCGCTCAGCGACGTCGTCCGCGCCTCGCTGTCGGAGGTCGAGAACTACGAGCGGGTCAACCTCCGGGTCGAGTCGGGCATCTCGATCATCGGCCAGGCCGTCAACGACATCGTCCACCTGGTCGCGGAGCTCGTCGAGAACGCCATCTTCTTCTCGCCGCAGGACACCAAGATCACGGTGTCCAGCAACGGCAACGAGACGGGCGCCGTCATCCTGGCGGTCACCGACTCCGGCATCGGCATGAGCGACGAGGAACTGGCCGAGGCGAACCGCCGCCTGGCCGAGCCTCCCGCGGTCGACCTGTCGGTCTCCCGCCGGATGGGTCTGTTCGTGGTCGGCCGCCTGGCCATGCGCCACGGCATCAGGGTCCAGCTCAGGCGCCCGGACACCGGTGGCCTCAGCGCCGTCGTGCTCCTGCCGGTGCAGGTGGTCGCCCAGTCCCCGTTGATGCCCGAGATGGCCATGTCGGGGCAGGGCATGCAGTCCGGCTCCTTCGACGGCCAGCCGGGCTCGTTCGGGTCCATGTCCAACCAGGACCCGTTCGCCTCGGTGAACCCCGACCCGTTCGGGACCGCTCCGAACCCGGACCCGTTCGGGACCGGTGCGGCGCGCGGATCCCGGCAGCCGACCGGTCTCGGCACGCCGCCCGCCCAGGCGCCTTCCCAGCCGCCTCCCCAGGTGCCGATGCCGACGTCCGCGGACATGTGGTCGGGGCCGGTGGTGCCCGCCTCGGCGGTGGAGGACCTGTGGTCGTCCCCGCTCGCGTCGACCGCGCCGCCGTCGTTCCCCTCGGCCTGGCCGGACCCGCCCGCGATCGACCCGTGGACGCCGCGCCGGCTGGAGCCGGTGGAGAACACCCAGGCCCTTCCCGTGGTCGAGGTGCCGCCGACGGAACCGGAGCCCGAGGAGTTCCTGCCGATCTTCGAGGCGGTGGGATCCGACTGGTTCCGCCGCAGCGCGCCCATCACTCCGGAGCCCGAGCTCGAGCCGGAACCGGAGCCGGAGCCGGAGGTCAAGCCGCGGCCGATGGAACAGCGGGTGAGGCGGGGTCCGCAGGGCCTGGAGACCCAGAACATCCCGCAGATCACGCATTCCACGCCGCCGCCCGCGCAGCAGGCCCAGCCGTTGCCGCAGCGGACGCCGCAGCAGCCACAGGCGCAACCACTGCCGCAGCGGACGCCGCAGCAGCAGGGGCAGCCGTCGCGGCCGGCCGAGCCCGCGGCCGAGAGGCAGCCGTGGAGCACCCCGTCCGACCAGGGCTGGGCCGCCGCCGAGGTCGCGAAGAAGCCCGTCGAGGGTGGCGTGACCGGAGCGGGCCTTCCCAAGCGGGTACCCAAGGCGAACCTTGTCCCCGGAGCCGCCTCGGCGGCCCAGGCGGCTCCGGCCCCCCCGATGCCGCCGATATCGGCGGAACGGGTACGCAGCCGTCTGTCCAGTTTCCAGCAAGGCGTACGGCAGGGGCGCGCTGAGATGAGCGAGCGAGCCAACGCCGTCGAGGGAGAGAACCAGCAGTGAACAACCAACTCAGCCAGGCCGCTCGCGGCTTCAACTGGCTGATCACCGAGTTCGTGAAGGAGATGCCCGGAGTCGCGCACGCGGTGATCGTCTCCACGGACGGACTCCCGCTGGCCTACTCCCAGGGTTTCCCCAAGGACAGGGCGGACCAGCTCGCCGCCATCACGGCCGGTCTGATCAGCCTCACCCAGGGTGCCTCGCGGGTCTTCGAGGGCGGTCCTGTGGTACAGACGGTGATCGAGATGCAGCGGGGCCTCCTGCTGACCATGTCGATCAGCGACGGTTCCGCGCTGGCCGTGCTGGCCGCGCCGGATTGCGACATGGGCCTCGTGGCCTACCAGATGACACTGCTCGCAGAGCGTGCCGGCCAGGCGCTTACGCCTGCGCTCCGGGCCGAGCTGCAGTCGGTTCAGCGATAGGGGGGTGATATGGACGCACCAGGTTGGCGTGGTCCGGGGGACGACCCCCCGAGCACGCCTCAGGCCAAGAGCGGACGAGATCGTTTGATTCGCCCGTACGCTGTGACCGGGGGCAGGACCGCTCCCCGGATGCAGCTCGCTCTCGAGGCGCTGGTTTCCTCGGCGACGTTCGCGAGCGTGGACCCCACCACGCTCTCCACGGAATATCAGGCGATCATCTCGCTGTCCCGGCAGGTGCGCTCGGTTGCCGAGCTCTCCGCTCTGTTGCGCATGCCTCTCGGCGTGACCCGGGTGTTGATCGCGGACATGGCGGCCGAGGGCCTGGTGCAGATCCACCAGCCGTCGCTGGATGCGGGTAAGCCGGATCTCAATTTGCTTGAAAGGGTGCTCAGTGGGCTTCGCAGGCTCTGACGCCGGAATGACGTCGACGAAGATCGTTGTTGCCGGCGGGTTCGGTGTCGGCAAGACGACCTTCGTCGGTGCGGTCTCCGAGATCATGCCGCTGACCACGGAAGCGGTGATGACGGAGGCGAGTGCGGACGTCGACGACCTCTCGCACATTCCCACGAAGCGGACCACCACGGTCGCGATGGACTTCGGCCGTGTCTCGCTGGACCGTGACCTGATCCTGTACCTGTTCGGTACGCCGGGTCAGCACCGGTTCTGGTTCATGTGGGACGACCTCGTGAAGGGCGCGATCGGTGCGATCGTGCTCGTCGACACCCGGCGGCTGGCCGACAGCTTCCCGGCGATCGACTACTTCGAGGAGGCCGGCCTGCCGTTCGTCGTGGCCCTCAACGGGTTCGGCGGATCGCACGTCCACGGTGAGGAGGAGGTGCGGGAGGCTCTGACGATCTCCCCGCACATCCCCATCGTCCGGACCGACGCCCGGTCCCGCGACGCCGTGAAGTCGACCTTGATCACCTTGGTCGAGCACGTCCTGACGCTCAGGGTCTGACGTCACCGGTGCGGGCCTCGTCCCTTCGGGGGCGGGGCCCACACCCGTCTTCGCCCGCGGTCCGACGGCACGCGCCGTCAATCGCTCATGTGGCCACCGATTTCACGGTGGTCATTTTCTTTTTGTGCGAAAAACGGCGCCGGACGAAAGCCGGGCGGTGCGAAAGGCGGGTCATATGACGGTGATCCGGATGGGAAGGGCCTCGCGCGAAAACGGCCTGCGAAAACGATCCCGGGTGAAAGGCGGTCGCGGGTGGAAGAGGTTCCACCTGAAAGGCGGACAAAACAGCGACGGCCGGTGGCGTGAACCTCACGCCACCGGCCGTCGTTCGCATTCCTACATCGGCAGAGCCTCGATGATGGAGGAACCGGCGGTGAGTTCTATCTGCCGGTTGAGCCGGAAACCCGACTTGCCCAGGAGTTCCGCGTACTCGTCGGTGCTGCGTTCCATCCCCTCGCCGAAAAGGGCGAGCATCCGCATGTCGACGTCCTTGCTGATGTGCGGCCGGTCGTCGTCCGGGACCACGAACTCCACGATCAGCACCCGGCCGTCGTCGGGGATGACCTCCCTGATGCTGCGCAGGATCCGTACGGAGTCCTCGTCCGACCAGTTGTGGATCACGCTGCTCAGCAGGTAGGCGTCCGCGTCGGCGGGCACGGAGACGAAGAAGTCGCCCTCGACGAAACTGCACCGATCTTCAAGACCGGCCTCGGCGAAGAACCTGCGAGCCCCGCTGACCACGCGTTCCCGGTCGAACAACACCCCGCTGAGATCTGAATACTCCTTCAGTACCGCGGCCAGGATGTGCCCCTTGCCGCCGGCCACGTCCACCAGGGTCCGCAGGCCGGAGAAGTCGTAGCGGGAGGCCACCGCGTCCGCGAACGGCTGTGCCCTGGCCACCATGTAGTCGTCGAACAGCGCGCCCGCCTCGGGGTGGGCCCCGAGGTATTCGTAGAGGGGGCCGTGCCGCTCCACGAAGGCCGACTTTCCGCTGCGAACGGTCTGCGGGAGCTTGCCCATGCCGTACCAGAAGCCGTCCTCGGCGATCATCCGTACGGCGGAGCGCAACGAGCCGGGTGTGTCCTCGCGGAGGACGGCACCGGCCTCGGTCAGCTCGTACGTGCCGGGCGCGACCGTCGTGACCATGCCCATGGAGGCGAGCTGGCGCAGCACCCTGCCCAGCGCGGACGCGTCGGCGCCGCAGCGCAGCGCGAGCTCGTCGACGGTGAGGGCGCCGTCTCGCAGGTGGTCGGCGCAGCCCAGCTCGGCCATCGCGGCCAGGGCGGCGAAACGGGATACACCGCCGATCGCATCCCAGACCGGTGCCTGTGGGTCGCTCATGAGAATCCTCTCTTCTCCGGGGTGGGGCCGGAGGGGGAGCCGTGTTTGCGAAGGTCGTGTCGTCTTCAGGAGGCCGAGGCCGACGGGCTGCGCATGCCGCGCACCAGACGGCCGACCTCGGCGCGCAGGTGTACGAAGTCGGGGTGCTCGCGGGTGGTGATCTGGTCGCGGGGGCCCGGCAGATCCACGCGCAGGTCGCCCACGATCCCGGCGGGGGCCTTGGACAGGACCACGACGCGGTCACCGACGTAGACGCTCTCGTCGATGTCGTGGGTGATCAGCACGATCGTCATGTTGTGCAGGCCGCGAACCCGCAGGGTGAGGTCCTCCAGATCCTCGCGGGTCTGGGCGTCGACGGAGCCGAAGGGTTCGTCCATCAGCAGCAGGGCGGGCCGGTAGGCGAGCGCGCGGGCGATGGACACCCGCTGCTGCATGCCGCCGGAGAGCTGCCACGGGTATTTGGCCGCGGCGCCCCGCAGGCCGACCTCCTCCAGCGCCTCCAGCGCCGACTGCCTGCGCCGCTGCTTGTCCAGCCCCTTGCGGCGCAGCGGGAGCGAGACGTTGTCGGCCACCGACATCCAGGGGAACAGGGACCGGCTGTAGTCCTGGAACACCACGGCCAGATCGTCGGGGGTCCGCTCCACGCGGGCGCCGTTGAGCGTGACCTGGCCGCCGCTGGGCCGGAGCAGCCCCGCGATGGAGCGCAGCAGGGTGGACTTGCCGCACCCGGAGGGGCCGACGACGCACACCAGCTCGCCCTGGGCGACCTTCAGGTTGATGCCGCCCAGCGCGTTGTGCGCGCTCGGACCGCTGCCGTAGGTATGGGACAGGTTCGTGATTTCGAGCACAACAGGTCCTCAGGTCGTCTGCTTGGCGGATCGGTGCCAGGACAGGGCACGTCGCTCGGCCGCGAGGAACGCCGAGTTGAGCGCGTATCCCAGGACGCCGAGCACCACGATGGTCGCCCACACGCCGGGGAAGTCGTACGACCTCTGGGCGTCCAGGAGCTGGAAGCCGATCCCGTCGACGCTGCCGATCAGCTCGGAGAGCACCATGAGGATCAGCGCGAGCGACAGGCTGACCCGGAGACCGGCGAAGATCTTCGGCATCGCCGAGGGCAGGATGATCCGGAACAGTCGCTCGCGGCCCGACAGCCCGAAGACGCGCGCGGTGTCCAGGTGCTGACGGTCGACGTGCCTGGCGCCGTCGCAGGCGTTGATCAGGATCGGCCAGACGATGCCGAACGCGATGAAACTGATCTGCATCCGGGGGCCGATGGCGAACAGCGCCAGGAACAGCGCGAGCAGCATGGGGGGAGGGATGGCGCGGGCGAACTGGACGAGCGGATCGACGAGACGGAAGAGCAGCGGGGAGCGGCCCAGGGCGACCCCGAGGCCGATCCCGACGATCCCGGCCAGCACCCATCCGGCCAGCAGACGGCCGACGCTCGCCGGGAGGTTCTCCAGCGCCGCGTCGGTGAGCCAGAGCTGTTCCGCGGGGCCGGTCAGCCACATCGTGTATCCACTCGCGGCGATCTGCGACGGGGGAGGGAAACTCAGCATCTCCAGGTAGCGGGTGACCAGCTCCCACAGCAGCACGACGACCGGCACCGGCCACAGCCGGCCGACGGCACGCATCGCGCCGTTCATCACACCACCTCCGTACGGGCGGTGTGCCAGCGGAAGAGCCGCCGCTCGGCGAGCACGAACAGGCCGTTGGTGACCACCCCGATGACACCGGCCCAGATGGCGGCGGCGATGACGTACTCCGTCGTGTCCACCGCGCCCGCGCTCTCCAGGACGTAGCTGCCGATGCCGTCGGAGCCACCGCCGATCAGCTCCGTGCTGATCGCCACGATGAGCGCGATCGCCGACGCCAGCCGGACACCGGTGGCGATGAACGGCGCGGTGCTCGGCAGGGAGACCCGCCACAGCACGGCCGGCTTGCCGAACCCGAAGCTGCGGAGCGTCTCCTTGGCGAGCGGGTCGACGTCCTTGAGGCCGTACATCGTGTTGATCAGGACGGGCCAGGTCGCCGCGTAGACGACCAGGGTGACCTTCATGTCGAACCTGTCGGAGAACACGGCGAGCGCGAGGGGGATCAGCGCGATCGACGGGATCGGGCGCAGGAACTCCACGATCGGCCGCAGCGCGCTCTCCACGCGGGGCAGGCTGCCGAGCAGGAACCCGGCGGGCACCGCGATCGCGACCGTGAGCAGCAGCCCGGTCGCCCACGCGCCGAGGGTCGAGGCGACGTCGGAGAGGAACTCCCCGTCCGTCACGAGAGCGGCCGCCCGGACGAGCACCGTGGAGGCGAGCGGGAACGCGAGCGGGTCGATCAGCCCGGCCCGGCCCGCCGCCTCCATGACGCAGAACAGCCCCGCGACGCCGAGGGCGCCGCAGAGCAGTCTGTTGTCGAGCGGGTTGCGCCGTGTCACCCGAGGTTTCCGGGAAGGATGGACTTGGCCTGGATGGGGCTGGTGAGGTAGCCCTGCTCAAGCATGAGGTCGGCGACCCGCTGCAGGCGGGTCTCGTCGAGGCTCGTGGGGAAGGACCCGAGCGTGATGACGGCCGCGGTCGCCGCGTCGATCTTGGTGTAGGTCGGCAGGATCTCCTCGACGGCCTTGCGGTCGGTGGCGGCGATCTGCTGGGCCTTGGCGATCGCCCGCTGGAAGGCGGCGACCGTCTTGGGGTTGTCGGCGGCGAACTTCTCGGTGACGGCCACTCCCGCGATGGGGAAGTCGGCGGTGGAGTCGACCATCGTGTCGGCGAGCTTCTGGGCGCCGATGACCTTCTGCGACGCGGTGAGGGCCGGCTCCGTCATCCAGGCGGCGTCGACGACCCCGCTCGCCAGCTGGGCCCCCATCTCGGGGAAGGGGAACTCGACGAACTCCACGTCCTTCTCGGAGAGGCCGTGCGTCTTGAGCACCGTGGTCACCGCCAGGGTGCCGATGTTCTGCTTGCTGTTGACCGCGATCTTCTTGCCCTTGAGGTCCGCCGGCGTCTTGATCGTGGAGTCCTTCGGCACCATGAGGTTGAAGGAGTTGGGGGCGGCCTGGTAGAGGTCAGAGATGATCTTCATCTTCTGGCCCTTGGAGACGGCGAGGAAGGTGGAGACGTAGTTGGTCTGCGTGGCGTCCAGGCTGCCGCCGATGAGGCCCTGCTGGGCCTGGGCGCCGCCGGGCACCGGCTCGATGTCGACGGTGAGCCCCTCCTCCTTGAAGAACCCCCTCTTGTTGGCGATGTAGAGTGCGGCGGAGTCGGGAATCGGCAGCGCCCCCATCTTGAGGCTGGTCTTCTCCAGGCCACCCGCGTTCGCCGCGGTGGTGTCAGTGGGGGTGTCAGATCCTCCGCAGGCGGTGAGCACGAGGGCCGCGGCCACTCCCGCGACGACGGCCCGGCTCGCAAGTTTGAACCTCATGGGTCTCCTTAGCTGCGTTTGACCGCCCTTGCCGGAACTCGCGATAACTCAACGGGCGACATGGAGAGGGTCCCGGGAGGCATGTTGGTCAAAGGGGGGTATGCCGACCGCGGATCAGAGTAGCGGAGTAGATCAGTCAAATTACAAATATCACCTCTTTCGCCCCTATCGCCCCGAAGCCACAAAGCGGTCATAGCTGTCTCGGTTGTCACATGCGTATCAATCAACCGGGTGAGCGGATGTAGCGGGCATAGCGAAAGATGTCAATAAATATGTTTGGCAACTTTGTGGAAGTTTGCGGTTACAGGGCGGAGAGTCATCGCCCGGTTACGGGTGCTGTGTACCCGTTAAGTGAAGAATGCGAGTTATGTGCTGTTGGCCGAACTGATCCGGCTGTGCTCCAATAACCCCTACCCCATGGATGCGTCGGCGTCACTCGCACATCATTTGCGTGACGCGATCCCCTCCAAGCAGACGATCCGAGGAGAGGCAGCGGAGGCCAGTGAGGACAGCGTCAATCCCCAGCGAACGCGAATCCGGGCCGGCACCTGCCCTGGGATTCGACAACCAGGGGGGGCGGCCGCGGAGCGGCCCGGGTCAGGACCTCGACGGTCGCGACTCCGAGGAGTCCGCGAGAAACGGCAGCAAGCTAGCGCTCAAGAACTGGCGGGTGAGGTCGCGGCTCATCGCGCTCATCGTCGTTCCCACGGTGGCCGCGATCGTGCTGGGAGGCCTGCGGGTCACCGGCTCGATCAGCAGCGCCGCCGACTACGAGCGCGTGCGCACCACCGCCGAGCTCACGGCGGGTCTCAGCGACCTGGTCGACGAGCTGCAGCTTGAGCGAGACCTGTCGGCCAGGTTCGTGGCGCAGGGCCGTCCGTCCACCGGCAAGCCGAACCTGCGCAAGCAGTACGAAGAGGTCGACGAGGCCGTCGGGCAGGTGAGCCCCCGCGTCAACGCCGCGATGGCCGACAGCGGTCTGCTGGAGACCCTCGGCACCCGGGGCGAGACCGAGCTCACCCAGATCCGCCGTCGCATCGACGAGATCAAGAGCGTGCGCGAACTGGCCTCGGGGGAGAACACCCAGCTGCCGGCCCAGCCCACGATCGCCATGTACTCCCGTACCATCGCCGACCTGCTCGCCCTGCACGACGAGATCATCCAGGGCGTCTCCGACCAGGAGCTCGCCGGTGGCGCGGTCGCGTTCGCCGCGCTGGCGAGGGCGAAGGAACAGGTGTCCAGGGAGCGGGCGAACCTCGCCGTCGCCCTCGCCGTCAGGGGGTTCAGCGCCGAGGGCCTCAACGCCATGCTGGCCGCCCGCGCGCAGTTCGACGGAGAGCTCGCGACCTTCCGCTCCGAGGCGTCGGTCGAACAGCGCCAGTTCTACGACGACACGGTCAGCGGCCAGAAGAAGGACCGCGCGGCGGCGATGCGCGCCCGCGCCGTCTTCATGGCGCTCAACGGCCAGCCGCTGAGGAACGTCGACGTCTCGAAAAGCGCGCTCACCGATCAGGCGACCTGGCTCGACGCCTCGAACCACGTCGTCGAGCGCATGCGCACGGTGGAGGAAGAGGTCGCCGGCGCCCTCATCATGCAGAGCGAGGTCCTGCAGGCGACCGAGCAGCGCGGCGCGTTGATCGCCGCTGGGCTGAGCGGACTGCTGCTCCTCCTGGTCCTGATCATCACCGCCGTCATGGCGCGCTCGCTGGTCAGGCCGCTGCGCAGGCTCCGCACCGAGGCGCTGTCCATCGCCGGCCAGCGTCTTCCCGAGACCGTCCAGACCATGCGCGAGAGCGGCGAGGTCTCGACCACCGACATCACCCCGATCGGCGTCGCCTCCGACGACGAGATCGGTGAGGTGGCCCGGGCCTTCGACGAGGTCCACCGCGAGGCCGTGCGACTGGCGGGCCAGGAGGCCACGCTGCGGAGCAACGTCAACTCGATGTTCGTCAACCTCTCCCGGCGCAGCCAGACCCTGGTCGAGCGCCAGCTCTCCCTCATCGAGAGCCTGGAGCAGGGCGAGCAGGACGAGGGCCGGCTCGGCAGCCTTTTCCGCCTCGACCACCTCGCCACCCGCATGCGCCGCAACTCCGAGAACCTCCTCGTCCTCGCGGGCCAGGAGCCCGCCCGCCGGTGGAGCCAGCCGGTCCCGCTCATCGACGTGGTCCGCGCCTCGCTGTCGGAGGTCGAGAACTACGAGCGGGTCGACCTGCAGCTGTCCGCGGGAGTGTCCGTGGCGGGCACCTCCGTCAACGACGTCGTCCACCTGATCGCGGAGCTCGTGGAGAACGCGATCTCCTTCTCCCCGCGTGAGACCAAGGTCATCGTCTCCAGCAACCGCATCGACGGCGGCGGGGTGATGGTCTCGGTGACCGACATCGGCATCGGCATGACCGCCGAGGAGCTCTCCCAGGCCAACTGGCGACTGGCCAACCCGCCGGTGGTGGATGTCTCCGTCTCCCGCAGGATGGGCCTGTTCGTGGTCGGCCGCCTCGCCCTGAGGCACGGCATCCGCGTCCAGCTCAGGCAGCAGGACAGTGGCGGTCTGACCGCGATGGTCCTGCTCCCGGAGAACCTGCTCGCCGTCGCCAACCGTCCGGGCGGACCTCCCGGTGGCATGCAGAGCGGCGACTGGGCGGGGTCGATGGCCTCCATGGACCGCCCGCCCGTGCTGGCCAGCCCCGCGGCCCCCCCGATACCCTCCTTCGCCTCGTTCGAGGCCGCCCACCAGAACTCGTTCGCCTCCTTCGACCTGGGGCAGCAGTTCAACTCCTTCGACGCCTCGCAGCCTCCCCTCGGAGGCGGCCAGTTCGGGCAGGCGCCCGTCGACACCCCCTGGCCGGGACAGGTACCGCCGCCCGGCGCCGATCCCAACGGCTGGCCGAACGTCTCCCAGCCCGACCCCCCGGGGTGGCAGGGACGGGGCGGACCCCGTGGCGAGGTGGGGACGTGGTCGGCGGGCCAGAGCGCGCCCGCGCGTGGCGACGCCCCCGTCTGGCCCGGCGGGCAGCAGAGCAGGGACAGCGGCTCCGACGTCTGGTCGGCCGCCTCGCGCGGCGACTCCGGGGGATGGCCGTCCACCGGCGACTCCGGACCGTTCGGGCGGCGCGTCTTCGACCCGGCGGACAACACCGGCCCGCTGCCGGTGATCCCCGACTCCTCGCCCATGGAAGAGGCGAAGGAGGAGTTCCTGCCGATCTTCGCGGCCGTCGAGTCCGACTGGTTCAGGAAGGTCGAGCCGGCTCCGGCCGTTCAGGAACGGGCCGAGGCGGCCCCCGAGACCCAGGTCGCCCACGAGACCGTCCAGCTCTCGCAGCCGGCCGCCCCCTCCCAGGGGAACGGCTGGTCGTCGCCCGCCGACGTGGGCTGGCAGGCGGCCAAGGCCGCCAGCGAACCCTCACTCGGGGGGATCACCGGTTCCGGGCTGCCCAAACGGGTGCCCAAGGCGAACCTGGTACCCGGTACGGCCGCGCCCGACCTGAGCGCGGCACCCCAAGCTCCCGTGCACCGGCCGACGATCTCCCCGGAGGCGGTGCGCAACAGACTGGCGAGCTTCCAGCAGGGAGTACGGCAGGGGCGCGCGGCCGCCAGGGGCGGAGCCGGAGACGGGCGGCCGTATCCCGACTTCGGCCGGGACGTTGAAGGAAACAAGGAGGACCGGTGAGCGAGCTCATCATGGTCGCCAAGGAGGATGACACGTGCGCGAAATGAGCCAGGCCGCCCGGGGGGTCAATTGGCTGATCACTGACTTTGTGAACAACGTCCCGGGTGTGGCGCACACGGTCGTCGTGTCAGCAGACGGTCTGCCGTTGGCGTATTCGGATGGATTCCCCAGGGACAGGGCAGACCAGTTGGCCGCGGTAGCGGCGGGTTTGATCAGCCTGACCCAGGGGGCGTCCCGGGTTTTCGAGGGCGGAGCGGTCACCCAGACCGTGGTGGAGATGCAGCGAGGGCTGCTTCTCATCATGTCGATCAGTGACGGTTCCTGTCTGGCGGTGCTGGCCGCCGCTGACTGTGACATGGGACTGGTGGCCTACCAGATGACGATGCTCGTCGAGCGGGCGGGCCAGGTGCTGACTCCTGCCGTTCGCGCTGAGCTGCAGTCTTCCCATTCACGGTAACGGCGATGACGCGAGGAGGCTGCCGTGGCAGGCCGTGGTTGGATCGGTGAGGGGGACCCGCACGGCGGGTATCCCTATCAATCAATGGACGACCCCCATCGGCAACAGGGCGGTCCCTATCAATCGATGGACGACCCCTACCGGAATCAGGGCGCTCCTTCGCATCTCATGCACCCGGCGCCGTCGGAGCAGAGCTCCCTCGTCCGTCCGTATGCGGTGACCGGGGGGCGCACAGCCCCCCGGACCCAACTCGCCCTGGAGGCCCTGGTCTCCTCGGCAACCTCCATACATCATGATTTATCCACCCGCACCCCGGAGTATCAGGCGATCAGCGGCCTGTGCCGGCAAGTGCGTTCGGTCGCTGAGATCTCCGCGATGCTCCGCATCCCGCTCGGCGTGACCCGGATCCTGGTGGCCGACATGGCCGCCGAGGGCCTGGTGCAGATCCACCAGCCGCAGCTGGACGCGGGTAAGCCGGATCTCAACCTGCTGGAAAGGGTGCTCAGTGGACTTCGCAGGCTCTAGCCGCGGCGGCGGCCTGACATCGACGAAAATCGTCGTCGCCGGTGGATTCGGTGTCGGCAAGACCACCTTCGTGGGGGCGGTGTCGGAGATTCTGCCGCTGACCACGGAGGCGGTGATGACCGACGCCAGCGCCGGGATCGACGACCTCGGCCTCACACCGAACAAGACGACCACCACGGTCGCGATGGACTTCGGCCGTGTCTCGCTGGACCGTGACCTGATCCTGTACCTGTTCGGTACGCCGGGTCAGCACCGGTTCTGGTTCATGTGGGACGACCTGGTGCGCGGCGCGATCGGTGCGATCGTGCTCGTCGACACCCGGCGGCTGGCCGACAGCTTCCCGGCGATCGACTACTTCGAGGAGGCCAAACTCCCCTTCGTCGTCGCGGTCAACGGCTGGGACGGCACCTACCTCCACGGTGAGGAGGAGGTACGCGAGGCTCTGACACTCGCGCCTCACATCCCCATCTCCCGGACCGACGCCCGCTCGCGCGACGCGGTGAAGGCCACGCTCATCACGCTTGTCGAGCACGCGCTCACCATGCGGATGGCCGTCCCCGGCTGGGGTCGCTGACCGAGGGAGGGCGTCAGTCGCACCTCCCAGCGGATAGGCTGGGAGGTCGAGTCGCAGACCTGTAGCGCAGAGGCTGGCCAATCACGTGTTCGAGACGCTTTCCGACCGGCTGACATCGGTCTTCTCCTCCCTTCGATCCAAGGGTCGGCTGTCCGACGCCGACATCGACGCGACCTGCCGCGAGATCCGTATCGCGCTGCTCGAGGCCGACGTCGCGCTGCCCGTGGTCAAGGCGTTCGTCGCCCAGGTCAAGGAGCGCGCCCGCGGCGTCGAGGTCTCCCAGGCGCTGAACCCGGCGCAGCAGGTCGTGAAGATCGTCAATGACGAGCTCATCGAGATCCTCGGCGGTGAGACCCGGCGGCTTCGCTACGCGAAGAACCCGCCGACCGTCATCATGCTCGCGGGCCTGCAGGGCGCGGGCAAGACGACCCTGGCGGGCAAGCTCGCCCGCTGGCTGCGGGAACAGAGCCACACGCCGCTGCTCGTCGCCGCCGACCTCCAGCGGCCCAACGCCGTCCAGCAGCTCTCGGTCGTGGCCGAGCGCGCGGGCGTCGCGGTCTACGCGCCCGAGCCGGGCAACGGCGTCGGCGACCCGGTCGCGGTGGCCCGTCAGTCGATCGACCACGCCAAGCGGCAGCAGCACGACATCGTCATCATCGACACCGCGGGCCGCCTGGGCATCGACCAGGAGCTGATGAAGCAGGCGGCCGACATCCGCGACGCGGTCTCGCCCGACGAGGTCCTGTTCGTCGTCGACGCCATGATCGGCCAGGACGCCGTCTCCACGGCCCAGGCATTCATGGAGGGCGTGGGCTTCGACGGCGTCGTGCTGACCAAGCTCGACGGCGACGCCCGCGGTGGCGCCGCCCTGTCGGTCCGCCACATCACCGGCAGGCCGATCATGTTCGCCTCCACCGGTGAGAAGCTCGAGGACTTCGACGCCTTCCACCCCGACCGGATGGCGTCGCGCATTCTCGACATGGGTGACATCCTCACCCTGATCGAGCAGGCCCAGAAGACCTTCGACGAGGCCGAAGCCGCCAAGATGGCGAGCAAGCTCACCTCGGGCGAGAACTTCACCCTGGAAGACTTCCTTGAGCAGATGATGATGGTCCAGAAGATGGGCCCCATCAAGAACCTGCTCGGGATGATGCCCGGTATGGGGCAGATGCGTGATCAGCTCAACCAGGTCGACGACCGCGACCTCGACCGCATCGCCGCCATCATCCGCTCGATGACCCCCGCCGAGCGTCACAACCCGAAGATGATCGACGGCTCTCGCCGAGCCCGCATCGCCAAGGGCTCCGGTGTGACGGTGACCGAGGTGAGCGGCCTGGTCACCCGCTTCTTCGACGCCCAGAAGATGATGAAGCGGATGGCCGGCGGCATGGGCATCCCCGGCATGCCGGGTGGTCGCAAGGGTGGCAAGGCCGCGCAGAAGAAGGCGGCCAAGGGGCGCAGGGTCAGCGGAGATCCGCGCAAGGCGGCGCTCGGCAAGGCCGCCCCCGGCAAGGCCGACGAGCCCGCGCCCTCCGCGGGCAACGGACTCCTCGGCAAGCTGGGCTCCCGGCAGCAGCTGCCGCCCGGCATGGAGCTGCCGCCGGGCTTCGACCCCTCGAAGTTCAAGTTCCCCGGCCAGAAATGAGCGACGACGGCTTCCACGCGCGCGCCAGGTGGATCTGGGTGATCATCGTCGGGGGGTTCATCCTCGTCGCCGTGCTCGAACTCCTCGGGGTACGCCCCAGATAGTGTTCCCACCTCGGCGCCCCGGCCTCCCCCTCGCGTGGTGAGTACAGCGGGAACGGCGGGGGGAGCGGCACAGGCGCCAACGGCGAGAGCGGGGGTGCCAGGGACGGCCAGGACGGCGGGGACGCGACTCGCGCGGGTGCCCCCGGTGGGATCGGGATACCCCACGGGGGCAGAAGCCCCAGCGGGGCCGAGTCCTCCAGCGGGACCGGGATCACCGGTGAGGTGGGCGCTCCCCGGTTCTCCGGGCTTTCCGCGGCTCCCGAAGGTCCTGCGAAGGTCCTGGCGGAGCTGTCGGCAGAGCCGCCGGTGGGGGACGAGACGGGCGCCGGGAACACGTCGGCCTGGCCCGCCGGAGTCGTCGCCCTGATGGCCAGCACCGTGCCCAGCACGGCGATGGATCCGGTCGCGGTCAGCAGCAGGGATCTGAGGGTGGTTGCCACGGCGGCCATTTAGCGCACCAGGCCGCCCCGGAGGGGGGCCCGGACACACGGGGATTACCGAGATTTGCCCTCCGGCCGCCGTACCGGATGGCCGCGAGTTGGCAGGGCACCCCCGCACGTCTGGCACAATGACATGTTGGAACATCGTGACACGCGGTTGCCCTCTCACTCCCGCGTGCCATGCCTGTCCCTTGGACGGTCCTCTCCTCGTGCCCCACTCGATGAGACGCCGCTCACCCACGCTCTAATGCAGGAGAGACCACACCAGTGGCAGTCAAGATCAAGCTCAAGCGGCTCGGCATGATCCGCAACCCGCAGTACCGCATCGTCATCGCCGACAGCCGCACCAAGCGTGACGGCCGGGCGATCGAGGAGATCGGCCTGTACCACCCGAAGGAGAACCCCTCGCGCATCGAGGTCGACTCCGACAGGGCGGCCTACTGGCTGGGTGTCGGCGCGCAGCCGACCGAGCCCGTGCTCAAGCTCCTCAAGCTCACCGGCGACTGGCAGAAGTTCAAGGGCGAGCCGGCTCCGGCCCCGCTCCTGGTCGCCGAGCCCAAGGCCGACCGTCACGCCGTCTACGAGGCCGCGGCCAAGGAGTCGCTCTCCCTGGAGGCCGCCACCACGCCGAAGAAGTCGACCCGCAAGTCGGCTCCCAAGGCTGAGGAGGCCGCTCCCAAGGCCGAGGCCCCCAAGGCCGAAGAGGCCGCCGCCGAGACCCCGGCTGAGCCCACTGCGGCCGCCGAGGAGAAGCCGGAAGGCGAGGCCTGAGGTGCTCGAGGAGGCCCTCGAGCACCTGGTGAAGGGCATCGTCGAGCATCCTGACGACGTCCAGGTTCACGCTCGCCGCATCCGCAGCGGGCGTGTGCTTGAGGTCCGGGTCCACCCCGAGGACCTCGGTAAGGTCATCGGCCGCGGCGGTCGGACGGCCAAGGCGCTTCGCACGGTCGTGAACGCCCTTGGTGACGGCAAGTACGTCCGGGTCGATCTTCTCGACCTGAACGAGGCCCGCTAGCCGGCGAGACGCGTCCATCGAGCGAACGGGCCACCCGCCCAGTGTGGGTGGCCCGTCCGTTTTTCACAGACACCATTACGTGAGGAGGCGGGCGTGCAGCTCGTCGTAGGCCGGATCGGCCGCCCGCACGGACTCCGCGGGGACGTGTCCGTGGAGGTGCGCACCGACGAGCCGGACAGGCGCTTCGCCCCGGGCACCGCACTGGCCACGGACCCCGCGTCGACAGGCCCGCTGGTCGTCGAGTCCCGCCGCTGGCACTCCGGGATCCTGCTGGTCAGGTTCGAGGGTGTGACCGGCCGCGACCGGGCCGAGGAGCTCCGCGGCACCATGCTCGTCATCGACTCGGACGACATCCCGCCCCCCGAGGATCCGGACGAGTTCTACGACCACCAGCTCATCGGCCTCACCGTGGTCAAGCCGGACGGCGAGCCGGTGGGAGAGGTGTCCGACGTGCTCCACCACGGCCAGGACCTGCTCGTCGTACGGCGCGGGAAGCCGGGGGCCAGGGCTGCCGGGGCCGCCGAGGTCTACGTGCCGTTCGTCAAGGCGCTGGTCCCGGAGATCGACCTCGCCAAGGGCCTCCTCGTCGTGGACGCCCCTGCCGGACTGCTCGACCCGGACGAGATGGTCTGACATGCGGGTCGACGTCATCTCCATCTTCCCCGAGTACTTCGCCCCCCTCGACGTCTCCCTCATCGGCAAGGCCCGTGAGCGCGGCATCCTCGACGTCCACCTCCACCAGCTCCGCGACCACGCCCACGACGTGCACCGCACCGTGGACGACACCCCTTACGGCGGTGGTCCCGGCATGGTGATGAAGGCCGGCCCGTGGGGGGAGGCCCTCGACGCGGTCCTCGCCTCGGGCCCGGCCGGAGTCCCGAGGATGATCGTGCCGACCCCCAGTGGCGTGCCCTTCACCCAGAGGCTGGCGATGGAGTACGCCGCCGAGCCGTGGCTGCTGTTCACCCCGGCCCGCTATGAGGGCATCGACTCCCGGGTGATGGCCGAGTACGGCGCCCGCATGCGCGTGGACGAGGTCAGCGTCGGCGACTACGTGCTCGCCGGGGGTGAGGTGGCGGTGCTGGTGATGATCGAGGCCGTCGGGCGGCTGCTGCCGGGCGTGCTTGGCAACGTCAACTCGGCGGTGGACGACTCCTTCGCGCCCGGCGCGATGGAGAACCTTCTTGAGGGCCCCGTCTACACCAAACCGCCCGAGTGGCGGGGGCACGAGGTGCCGGAGATCCTTCTCTCCGGGCACCACGGGAAGATCGCCAGGTGGCGGCGCGACCAGGCGCTGCGCCGTACCGCGAGAAACCGGCCCGAACTCCTGGCGGCGCTCGACCGGGAGAGCCTGGACAAGCACGACAGGCAGGTCCTGGCGGAGCTGGAGCTGCCCGAGGCGGGCCAGGCCGGTTCGGCCGCTCTGACCGGTTGATTTCCGGTCGGTCGGGAAAATATGGCAGACTGAAGCGTTGCCGCCGACTGCCCATCCGGTCCCCAGACCGGTTTCATCGCGGCCGGTCGGCCGGCCAGTCCCGAGACATAGTCCACTTCAGCACGCGTGTCCATCGCGACGCCGCTCCGTCGCGGCCGGATGGACCTCCGGGTGCGTTCGTAAATGAGGTACCACTGCCATGCACACGCTGATCAGCGAGCTTGAGAAGTCCTCGCTCCGCACCGACGTCCCGGACTTCCGGCCCGGTGACACTCTTGAGGTCCACGTCAGGGTCATCGAGGGCAGCCGGTCCCGTGTCCAGGTCTTCAAGGGTTTCGTCCTGCGCCGTCAGGGCGGCGGCTCCCGTGAGACTTTCACCGTCCGCAAGGTCAGCTACAGCGTGGGCGTCGAGCGGACCTTCCCGGTGCACAGCCCGGTCATCGAGAAGATCGTCCTGGTGACCCGTGGCGACGTCCGCCGCGCCAAGCTCTACTACATGCGTGACCTGCGCGGCAAGGCCGCCCGCATCCGCGAGAAGCGCGAAGCCCGCTAGGCGCGTCAGCGCCCGTCGGCCTGGCCCGTGCCCCCTTCACCGGGGAGCGGGCCAGTCGCATGTAAGGAGGTTTGACCTCCTATGGCAATACGCATGGCTATGCGGTACCCCGTCACTCAAGCACTTGGTACCGCCCATCATCTAGGCTCGTCAGCGATGACTAGCGAGGACCGGGAGTACGGCGCGGTTTCGCGTCGACCTGTCGAGGACGAGGTGGACGTGGTCGCCGAAGACACTCAGAAGAGCGCCGAGGACGGCAAAGGCAAGAAGAAGGGCTCCTTCTGGAAGGAGTTGCCCGTCCTGGTCGTCGTGGCGTTGGTGCTTGCCCTCGTCATCAAGACCTTCGTGATCCAGGCGTTCTACATCCCGTCGGAGTCGATGGAGAACACCCTCCTCACGAACGACCGGGTGCTGGTCAACAAGCTCGTCTATCACGTCCGTGACATCGAGCGCGGCGACGTGGTGGTCTTCTCCGGGGTCGACTCCTGGGACCCCGAGGTTTCCATCGAGGAGCCGTCCAACCCGGTCGCGGGGTTCTTCCGCTGGGTCGGTACCGCCTTCGGGGTGGTTCCCGGTGAGAAGGACTACATCAAGCGGGTCATCGGCGTCCCCGGCGACACCGTGAAGTGCTGTGACGACAAGGGCAGGGTGACGGTCAACGGGGTTCCTCTCGACGAGGATTACCTCTACCCGGGCGACGTGCCGTCCCAGAGCTTCTTCGAGGCCAAGGTCGGTGCGGGCCGCCTGTGGGTGATGGGCGACCACCGGATGGTGTCCCTCGACTCCCGCTCCCACCTCGGCGACCCCGGTGGCGGGACGATCCCGGTGGACAAGGTGATCGGCCGGGCCTTCGTGATCGTGTGGCCGTTCTCCAGGGCCACGACCCTTCCCATTCCCGACATCTTCGGCCAACCGGCCCTCAAGGCGGCCGCGGCCGTGGGAGGGGCGACACCGCTCCTCGCGGGTTTCGCGGGAGCCGCGCCGCTGGTGCTGTGGCGTCGTCGCCGGCTCTCAAGGCGGTAGCCGGATCTCATGACCGTCGAACCCGAGGCTGAGAAGAAAAAGAAGAACGGTAAGGGCGGTGGCCTGCGCGAGTCACTGTTCCTGCTGGTGTGCGGGGTGGTGGTGGCGCTGCTGTTGCAGGCCTTCGTCTTCCAGTCGTTCTACATCCCGTCCGAGTCGATGGAGAACACCCTTCTGGTGGGCGACCGGGTGGTCGTCAACAAGTTGCACGGTGACTCCGAGCGCGGCGATCTTGTCGTTTTCAAGGGCTGGAACAGCGAGGACACCATCAAGCGGGTCATCGCGGTCGGCGGTGACACGGTGAAGTGCTGCGACGCCAAGAAGCGGATCACGGTCAACGGGGTGCCGCTCGAAGAGGGTTCCTATCTCCACCCTGACGACTTCCCCTCGGGGGAGTCGTTCGAGAAGGTCGTTCCCAAGGGGCGGCTGTGGGTGATGGGCGATCACCGCACCGCCTCCGCCGACTCGCGTGCCCACGAGGAGAGACTGGGGGAGGGGACGGTCGCCGAGAGTGACGTCATCGGCCGTGCCGTCGCGATCTACTGGCCGTTCTCCAGGGCCGCCGTTCTCAGCAGACCGGAGAGCTTCCTGAAGGTGAGATAGCGGTACCGAATGCCCCGTAGGGGGCGTACTCTCTGGTCATGGTCGCTGTGCTACCCGTGGTGCCATGACGGTCGCGTTTCGCCCCAGACCCAGCGTGGTCCGGCGGGATTCGGGACTGTACGGCTACGAGCGGGCTCTCGGCCGCCGCGGGCTCGGTCCCGTGGCGGGGGTCGACGAGGCCGGTCGAGGTGCCTGTGCGGGGCCGCTGGTGGTCGCCGCCGTGGTGCTGGGCGGCCGGATCGACGGCCTGGACGACTCCAAGCTGCTCACGGCCTCCCGGCGCGAGTCGCTGTACGAGCGGATCATGGCGACCGCGCGGGCGGTGAGCGTGGTGGTGATCCCGCCGGGTGAGATCGACGCCCAAGGGCTGCACAGATCCAACATCGGAGGAATGCGCAGGGCGGTGGCGCGACTACCCTGTCACCCCGGCTACGTTCTGACCGATGGGTTTCCCGTCCCCGGCCTGCCCGCACCGTCGCTGGGTGTGTGGAAGGGAGATCAGGTGGCGGCCTGCATCGCCGCGGCCTCGATCGTGGCCAAGGTGACGCGGGACGAGATGATGGTGGCGCTGCACGAACGCCATCCCCGGTACGGCTTCGCCGTGCACAAGGGGTATGGCACCGCCGACCATCGCAGGGCTCTCAGAACCTACGGCCCGTGTCCGGATCACCGCTTCTCGTTCTCGACGGTGGCGCGGTCAGGAGCGGGCGAGGTGATGGGTGAGAATGAAGTGGGGGCCGGTGCCGTCTGATCGGGCGGGCCGGGGTGGGCGTTTAACAGGAGGACCGGTATGAGCGCAGAGGATCTCGAAAAGTACGAAGCCGAGATGGAGCTGCAGCTTTACCGTGAGTACCGCGACGTTGTCGGACTCTTCACCTATGTCGTGGAGACCGAGCGGCGCTTCTATCTCACCAATTCCGTCGATCTTGACGTGCGCACCGCCGAGAACGGTGACGTGTTCTTCGACGTGAAGATGCAGGACGCCTGGGTCTGGGACATGTACCGCCCGGCGAGGTTCGTCAAGAACGTCCGTGTGGTGACCTTCAAGGACGTGAACGTCGAGGAGCTCGCCAAGCCCGACCTGGAGATGCCAAAGGAGGGTTTCTCCTCCTGAGCGGCTTTCCTCGACGGCCTTGAGGGGGTTCGCCCACGGACGGTCGGGGGCTCCAGGGGGCTCTTGAGGCTCAGAGGGCTCTTGAGAACAGGTGAGGGCAGCCGAGCGACCTGAGGCACCGTACGTGATCGAGTGGACACGAGAGGTTGTCCACAGGCGTGCGCGCTGCCCGGCCGGTTTTCCACAGATCCGCATTCGGTTCCTCGACGGTGCGGTGAGCTGAGCGAAGGTCTGGAACCGGAGGTGGTTCCATGGCCGCGAAGGACGAGCTCGGCAAACACGGCGAACAGCTCGCCGTCGACTATCTGCTCGCACACGACCTGCAGATTCTGGATCGCAACTGGCGGTGCCCCAACGGGGAGATCGACGTCGTCGCCCGAGAAGGGGACACGCTCGTCGCGGTGGAGGTGAAGACCCGCTCGGGTCGCAGTCACGGCACCGCCTTCGAGGCGGTCACGGACGCGAAGATCTCCCGCCTGCGCAGACTCGCGGCCAGATGGCTCGCCGAGTGTGAGGACCGGTGCCGGTTCGACGCGATCCGCGTCGATGTCGTCGCCCTGGAGCGGTTCGCCGGGGATTTCGTCGTCCGCCACGAGCGGGGGGTGTGCTGATGCCTCCCCGACTCTCAGGGGCTCCGGAGGCTCCCGGCCTGTCATGGATCGTTCGCTCCCCTCGGGGGGTGAGGTGAGTGGCCGTCGCGCGCACGCGCTGTGTGGCCCTGGTCGGGGTGACCGGCCGTCTCGTCGAGGTCGAGGCCGATGTCGGCAGCGGAGTGGCGGGTCTCCACCTCATCGGGATGCTCGACACCGCGCTGAGCGAGGCCCGCGACCGGGTCCGTTCCGCGCTGGTCAACAGCCGATACGCCTGGCCCGACTCCCGGATCACGGTGAGCCTGTTCCCCGCCAGCCTGCCCAAACGCGGAAGCCTGTTCGATGTCGCGATCGCGATGGCCCTGCTCGCGGCGGCGGGATTCGTGCCCGCGGCGAGGGTCGCCGAGCCGTTCTTCCTGGGCGAGCTGGGCCTGGACGGCTCGATCAGGCCGGTGCGGGGCGTGCTCCCCGCCGTGCTGGCGGCCGTCGCCGCCGGTGCCCGCACCGTCGTCGTTCCGGCTCGTAACGCCGCCGAGGCCGGTCTCGTGCCGGGGGTGACCGTGGTTCCGGCGACCACGCTGAGCGCGCTGGTGAGCTGGTTGCGGACCGAAGGGCCGGTAGGGGGCCTCCCGCCCGGTTCTGGAGGAGCCGGTTCCGGTGGGGGCGGGGGAGGCGGGGCCGGTGCCGCGGATCGCGATTCGAGAGCCGGGGGTCCTGCCCTGCGGGGACTTCCCGGCGCGGCGGGCCCCGAAGACGCCTGCGGTGCGGGGGAGGAGTCCGGTGACGTCCCCGATCTGGGAGACGTCGCCGGGCAACCTCTCGCCCGTCGCGCGCTGGAGATCTGCGCCGCCGGCGGGCACAACCTCTGGATGCTCGGTCCTCCGGGGACGGGAAAGACCATGCTCGCCGAGCGGTTGCCGACTCTGCTCCCCACCCTGGAGCGGGACCAGGCGCTGGAGGTGACCGCGATCCACTCGGTCGCCGGTGTGCTGCCCAAGGACCGTCCCCTGCTGGTCCGCCCGCCGTTCGTGGCGCCCCACCACACCGCGACCGTCGCGTCCGTCATCGGCGGGGGCAGTGGGATGATCCGTCCGGGGGCCGTCTCGCTGGCTCATCGGGGGGTGCTCTTCCTGGACGAGGCCCCCGAGTTCTCGACGACCGTTCTCGACGCGCTCAGACAGCCGCTCGAATCGGGGCAGGTGACGGTCTCCCGGGCGCTGGCCACGGTGACCTTCCCTGCCAGGTTCGTGCTGGTGCTGGCGGCCAACAGGTGCCCGTGCGCGCGGCCCTCCACCCCGGACGACCCGTGCGCGTGCGCTCCTGCGGCCCGCCGCCGCTATCTCGCCCGGCTCTCCGGCCCACTGCTCGACCGGGTGGACATCAAGGTCGGCCTGTTCCGTTCGACCAGGCGCGAGCTTCTCGCCGACCGCCGCTTCATCGAGCCGAGCCGGGTGGTGGCCGAGCGGGTGCTGCTCGCGCGTGAGCGGGCCGCCAAGCGGTTCGCGAACACGCCGTGGCGCTGCAACGCGGAGATGCCCGCCCGTGCCCTCCATACCGAATACCGGCCACCGGCAGTGGCGATGTCCCCGCTGCTCGGGCATCTCGACAGCGGCCGGTTGAGCGCCCGGGGCCTCGATCGGATTCTCCGGGTGGCCTGGACCCTCGCCGATCTCGCGGACAAGGATCGGCCGGAGCTCCACGAGACCCAGTCCGCGCTCGGGCTCTGGCTGGGGGAGGAACGATGAGCGACAGACTGGCACGACTCACCCTGATGCGCCTGGCCGAGCCGGGCGACACCGTGATGGGCGCCCTCGTGGCCCTACGCGGTCCCGAGGCCGCCGTCGCCCTGATCCGCGAGGGCGCCGCGGGCGTGGATCTCACCCGATGGTTCGCCGACGCCCACGGCCGCCCGGCCGGAAACCCCGGTCCACCGGTTGGAGATCCCGGCTCGCCGGTCGGAGACCTCGGTTTTGGAGATCTCGGTTCATCGGCTGCAGAGCCCGGCTCGGCTTTTGGAGGCCCCGGTTCTGGAGGCCCCCGCTCACCTGCCGGCAACCCCGGCTCGCCGGGTGGGGTCACCGGCCTATCGGTCGGGAGGCTCGATCTGTCCGGCGGTGTCCCGTCCGGCGGTGTCCTGTTCGGCGGTCGCTCCGAATGCGGTCGCTCCGAATGCGGTCGCTCCGAAGGCGAGTGCTCTGAGGCGGGTGACGGCTCGGGGGCGGTGCGGGATGGGCGGCTCGCGGCCAGGATCGACAGGACGGTCGCCTCCTGGGCGGCCAGGCTGAGGACGGCCGACCCTGAGCGCGACCTGGCCGAGGGCGAGCGGATAGGGGCGAGGCTGGTGACTCCCGGTGATTCCGAATGGCCGACCCAGCTGGACGACCTGGGAGACTCCCGGCCCCACGCCCTCTGGCTCCACGGTGACGCCGACCTGCGGTTCTCCTGCCTCAGATCCGTCGCGGTCGTCGGTTCCCGAGCCGCCACGCCGTATGGCGCGCACGTGGCGGCGGAGCTCGGAGCGGGGCTGAGCGAGCGAAGGTGGGGGGTCGTCTCCGGCGGTGCGCACGGCATCGACGGGGCCGCCCACCGGGGTGCCCTCGCCGGTGAGGGGCCGACCGTCGCCGTGCTCGCCTGCGGCGCCGACGTCGCCTATCCCAGCGCGCACCAGCAGTTGTTCGCCGCCATCCGGTCGCAGGGGGTGCTGGTCAGCGAGTGCCCCATGGGTGCGCACCCGACCAGGCCGAGGTTTCTCATCAGAAACCGCCTCATCGCGGCCCTGACCAGGGGCACCGTGGTCGTCGAGGCGGCCGTGCGAAGCGGGGCGCTCAACACCGCCGGACACGCGATCGCGCTCAACCGTCATCTGGCCGCGGTGCCGGGCCCGGTGACCTCGGAGTTCTCCGTGGGGTGTCATCGGCTGATCCGCCAGGGCAGGGCCACCTGCGTCACCGGTCCCGAAGAGGTGATCGAGCTCGTCGGAACGATGGGCACCGACCTGGCCCCGGAGCCGCGCGGCCCGGTGCTTCCCCGAGATCGGCTCGACCCCGAGAGCCGGAAGGTCGTCGAGGTCATGCCCACCCGGGTCGGTGTGGGGCCCGCGACGATAGCCGTTGCCGCGGGCGTCGACCTGGAGACCGTGCTCTCCTGCCTCGGAGGTCTGGCCGCCGCGGGTTACGTCGAACGCGTCTCCCGGGGCTGGCGTCTCCGCCCCGACCGCCCTCCCGGCGGGTGAAGCCCTCTTCTCGGTGGGGTCATGGGGGCGGGGTGGGCCGGGTGGCTTCCAGCCGATGGTGACGGTCAGCGCGGTCTCGGTGGGGTCATGAGGGCGGGGCGGGCCACACGGGAAGCAGACGGACCTGGCCGTGGCCGAGGAGGAGTAACGGGTCGAGATAGGCGCGGTCACGGAGCAGGCCCCAGTGCAGGCAGGTGGCGGGGCAGTGCCCGGGGGCGTCCTGAAGGGTGCCGATCACCTCGCCGACGGCCACCGCCTGCCCGCGCCGCACCGAGGGCTGGACGGGCAGGTAGGTGGTCCGCAGGCCACCGGGGTGGAGCACGGTCACCACGCCCCGGTCCGCGAGCGGCCCGGCGTAACCGACCGTTCCCGTTCCCGCGGCGCGCACCTCGGCTCCGGGAGACGCGGAGAGGTCGGTGCCCCGATGACCGGCCAGCCACGGCTGGGCGGGTGGCGCGAAGCCCCTGAGCACCCGTGGCCGTCCGCTGAGCGGCCATTCCCAGAGGGAGGACTCAGAAGGAGAGGACCCTCCGGAAGGGGGAGCGGACTTCCTGCCACGGGATCCCCCTGGAGCGATGGAAGCGGACTCCCCGGAAGGGAAGGTGACGGGTGCTCCAGCGGGGGGTGTCGTCCCCGCGTGGCCGTGCGCGGCCGTGCGGGCGGTCGCGGGGGTGCTCATGGGAGCCGCCGTGCCATATGCGCGGCCGGTCGCGTCTACGGGGGGTGCGAGGGAGGTCACGCGGTGGGCGCCAGCCGGTGTGGCCAGGACCAGTGAGCACAGCAGGGCTCGCAGCCCCACGGGGTGGACGGTCTTCATGTCGGCAAGCATGAAGACCCGTGCTGCGGCGGAGATGGACCGAACGGGATTCTGTGGACAGTGGGCGGTAGACGTGGCCAAGCCGGGAGGCGTGACTGAGGATGGGGAGAAAGGACGGCCCAGGACGTCGTGAGAGCGGGGATCGCGTGGTCGAAGAGCGTATTCGCGAGCTGGCGGCGGAGGTGGGCGTCGAGTTGCCGCCGGTACGGGTGAGCGGGGACGATCCGGTACTGCCCTCCGTCTTCCGGGTGGGCACCGCCGCCGCCGTCGCCGTCGGGGCCGCCACCGGGGCGGCGGCCGCGCTCAGAGGAGGCGGAAGCCGGGCCGCCGTGGACGTGCGGGAGGCGGCGATCGCCTTTCTGGACGAGCGCCACTTCAGGATCGACGGAGCGGCCGTGGATCCGTGGGCGCCCCTTTCCGGTGACTACCGCACCGCCGACGGCTGGGTTCGGCTGCACTGCAACTTCGACCATCACCGTGACGCGGCCCTCGCGGCGCTCGGACTGCCCGAGGGGGCGGACGGGGACGCCGTCGCACGCGCCTGCGCGAGCCGTGGCGCCGTTGAGGTCGAGGAGGCGGTGACGGCCTCGGGAGGATGCGCCGCGGCCATGCGCGACCACGCCGGGTGGCGTGGGCATCCGCAGTCACGGGCGGTCGCCGCGTCACCGCTGGTCCACCTGACCCGGGTCGGAGCCCGGGGTGGTGCGAGGACCGGCGCCTCGAAAGGTGGGGAAGGGCGGGCGCTCGACGGGGTGCGGGTGCTCGACCTGACCAGGGTGATCGCCGGACCGGTGGCGACCCGCGCTTTGGCCGCCCACGGTGCCCAGGTGCTCCGGGTGGGTGCCGGGCACCTTCCCGAGGTGCCGGGGCTGGTGGTCGGCACCGCGTTCGGCAAGCGCTCCTGTCATCTCGACCTGAGGACCCCGGCCGGGCGCGCCGCACTGCGCGACCTGGTGGCGGGGGCCGATGTGTTCGTGCAGTCCTACCGTCCCGGGGCTCTCGAGGCGCTGGGGTTCGGCCCCCGGAGGCTGGCGGAGATCAGGCCGGGGATCGTGTGCGTCGACGTCTCGGCGTACGGAGGGCAGGGGCCGTGGGCGGGCAGGCGCGGGTTCGACAGCCTGGTGCAGATGGTGTGCGGCATCGCTCACGAGGGCGGCGACGGGGCGCGGCCCCGCCCGCTGCCCGCCCAGGTCCTCGACCACGCCACCGGTTACCTGGCCGCCTTCGGCGCGATGGCCGCACTGCTCCGCCGATCCGCCGAGGGGGGCTCCTGGCGGGTGGAGCTCTCCCTGGCCCGGACCGCGCGATGGCTGGACGACCTCGGCAGGGTCGACGGAGCGGTCACGCCGGAGCCCGATGTCACCGGCATGATCGAGGAGATGGACAGCGCCTTCGGCCGCCTGACCTATCTCCGGGCGCCAGGAACGATCGACGGTGTGTCGCCGTACTGGTCGAGCCCGCCTCCGGAGAGGGGCGAGCACCCGCCCACCTGGTGGTGAGGTCTTCCGCGGGCTCTGGAAGGCGAGTCAGGGGGAGGGTGAGGTCATCGGGTTCGGGGGGCGGAGGGGTGGCGCAGCGGGGAGAGCCAGATCCACGCGGCCGCGGTCAGCACCCCGGCCGCGGAGATCCAGAACACCGGGCGCAGTCCGAGCAGTTCACCGGAGAGGCCGCCCGCGAGACCGCCGAGGGTGAGGACACCCTGGATCATGAAGGCCTGCGTGGCGTTGACCCGGCCGCGCAGTTCGGCAGGGGTCTCGCGCAGGGTGATGGCGCCCATGCAGACGGCGAAGGCCACGACGGCCACGCCGGAGATCACCGCGCTGACGGCCAGGAGAAGGAAGCTGCGCCACACCGGTCCTGAGGTGAGCGCGACGATCACGAAGTCGACGGGGAAGAGCAGTACGGAGCAGGCCAGTATGCGGTTCTCGCCGTACCGTCCGGTCAGGCGCGAGACGACGGCCGCGCCGAGCAGGCCGCCGACGCCGAAGAAGGCGGTGATGGCGCCGACCAGCCCTCCGGCCAGGTCGAGCTCGTTGAGCGCGTAGATCACGAACAGTGCCATGTAGGCGCTGCCGAAGAAGTTGATCGTGATACCGGCGCCGCAGAGCGCGCGGAGCGTCGGGTGTCCGGCCACCGTGGCCAGGCCCTCGCGGATCTCGGTCCACATGCCACGCCGGGGAGCGGGAGCGTGGTTCTCCGGCGCCTTGATCGATCTGATCAGGAACGCCGAGGCCAGGAAGGACACCGCGTCGACCAGGAGCGCGAACGGCGCCGTGATCAGCTGGACGAGCAGTCCGGCGAGACCGGGGCCGGCGACGGTCGCCACGGCGAAGGCCGACTGGAAACCCGCGAGGGCTTCGGTCCGCTGACTCTCGTGGACCACCGTGACCAGGTGCGGGAAGTTGACCGCCCGGAAGATCACCGAGCAGGTGCCGACGACGAACGCCACCGCGATCAGCCACGGCACGCTCAGCGACCCGATGATCCAGGCCGCGGGGATCGTGGCCATGGCGACGGCCGAGACCGTGTCACAGGCGACCATGACCGGCCGGTGCCGCCTCAGCCGGTCGGCGAGGGCACCCGCCTGGAGACCGATCAGCAGGTAGGGCAGGGAGGTCGCGGCGGTGAGCATGCCCATCTGGGCCGGGGACGCGCCGAGCAGGACGGCGGCGGTCAGTGGTACCGCGAGCCGGGAGATCTCCGTGCCGGTCTCGGTGACGGCACGGGCGGAGAGCAGGAGCCGATAGTCGCGTTGTCTCCGCAGGGGCCCCGGCTTGACCGCGGAGGACTCGGGAGCGGTGGGGGACAGGGAGGGCTCGGGGGGCGTAGAGCGCGCGGAAGGCGCGGAGTCGTCAGGGGTGACGGGGGTGGTGGAGGTCACGGTGACCCGTCCCCTTTCCGCCTCCGAAAATTTTGAAAGGAATGCTTCATAACTGTGAAGATAACCCTTCATAGTTATGAAGGCAATGCTTCACGTATGGAGTGGGTACGGTCTGCACATGACCGAGGCATCGACGCGCAAGTCCCTCACCGATCCCACCGCGATGCGCGCGCTGGCGCACCCCGCGCGGCTCGCGATCCTGAACCGGCTCCAGGCCGAGGGGCCCTGCACCGCGACCGAGGTCGCCGAGGTCGTCGGGATCACCCCCAGTGCGGCCAGCTACCACCTGCGCATGCTCGCCAAGTACGGCTTCGTCGAGGACGCGCCCGTGCGCGACGACGGCCGCGGTGACGGCAGGGAGCGTCTGTGGCGCTCCAGCGCGACAGGCTTCAGCGTCAGCCCAGACCCGGACGACGGCCCGGACGTGCGCGGTGCCAAGGAGTTCCTGATCAAGGCGTATCGGGAGCAGGCGGCGGACGAGGAGGGCAGGGCGCTGGAGAATCTTGAGCGGGAGTCGCGTGAGTGGCGCGAGGCCGCGTTGTTCGGTCGGTTCCTCCTGCTGGTCGACGCCGAGGAGTTGAAGGCGCTGAACGAGCGGATCGAGGAACTGCTCGCCCCCTACAAGACCACCGTCAGGGATCGAGAGGACGCCCCGCCCGGGGCGCGGGTCTCCGAGGCGCAGGTCAGCCTCTTCCCCCGGGCCCGGCGCCGGCCGCACGGCCTTCCACGCGACGCGTAAGGGGTGCTTGACATCCCAAGGTCGGGGAGAGGCGCGGTTACGGGTACACTTTTTGGTGGCCTGTGAGTCATGGGCCGACTTCGCATGCCCCGTCAAGAACCGGGATCCCTCGGTCCGGGCGAGAGCTCGGCTGGATCCGGTTCGGGGCATCAGGGCGACAGCCGAGGGCTGTCGCGTCCAACCGAGAACAGCGCCCAGAGATGGGTGCCCCGATCTGGAGGACGATCAATGTCCACCCCCGTCGTCACCATGCGACAGCTGCTGGAAAGCGGCGTTCACTTCGGCCACCAGACCCGGCGCTGGAACCCGAAGATGAAGCGCTTCATCTTCACCGAGCGCAACGGCATCTACATCATCGACCTCCAGAAGTCGCTGGCCTTCATCGACAGGGCCTACGACTTCGTCAAGGAGACCGTCGCGCACGGCGGCACGATCATGTTCATCGGCACGAAGAAGCAGGCCCAGGAGGCCATCGCCGAGCAGGCCGCCCGTGTCGGCATGCCGTATGTCAACCAGCGCTGGCTGGGCGGCATGCTCACCAACTTCTCCACCGTGCACAAGAGGCTCCAGCGCCTGAAGGAGCTGGAGGAGCTCGACTTCGACAACGTGGCCGCCTCGGGGCTCACGAAGAAGGAGCTCCTCATGCGCCGCCGCGAGAAGGAGAAGCTTGAGCGCACCCTCGGCGGCATCCGGGACATGTCCCGGATCCCGAGCGCCGTGTGGGTCGTCGACACCAAGAAGGAGCACATCGGGATCAGCGAGGCTCGCAAGCTTCACATCCCGGTCGTGGCCATTCTCGACACCAACTGCGACCCCGACGAGGTCGACTACCCGATCCCGGGTAACGACGACGCGATCCGCGCCGTCGGTCTGCTGACCCGCGTCGTCGCCGACGCCGTCGCCGCCGGTCTCATGGCCCGCGCCGGCGCCAACCGTGGCGGGGACGACAAGCCGGCCGTCGCCGGTGGCGCCGAGCCGCTGGCCGAGTGGGAGCAGGAGCTGCTCGCGGGCGGCGCCGACAGCGCTCCGGCCGCCGAGGCCGAGACCGCGGAGGCCCCGGCCGAGACCACCGAGGCCCCCGCCGAGGCTGCGGAGGCTCCCGCCGCCGAGGTCGCGGACGCTCCGGCCGCCGAGGCCGAGTCCACCGAGAAGCAGGCCTAGGTCACTTCCGTACGGCTCCTTCGGCCGTACGACCCGCAAGACCCTTCCGGGTGGGTGCCGCTCAGTTGGGGCACCCACCCGATCCACGACGATTCCCACGAGGAAAAGACAATGGCTTCCGTGAACATGGCCGACGTCAAGCGGCTTCGTGAGCTGACCGCCGCCGGCATGATGGACTGCAAGAAGGCTCTCGAGTCGTCCGAGGGCGACTTCGACCGCGCGGTCGAGATCCTCCGCCTCAAGGGCGCCAAGGACGTCGGCAAGCGTGAGGCCCGCACCGCCTCCAACGGCCTGGTCGCCCTGAAGCAGGAGGGTGACTCCGCCGCCGCGCTGCTCGAGCTCAACTGCGAGACCGACTTCGTCGCCAAGGGCGAGCGTTTCCAGGAGCTCGCGGCCCAGGTGGTCGACCACATCCTGGCCACCAAGCCGTCCGACGTGCCCTCGCTGCTCGACTCCGAGCTCGCCGGCAAGACCGTCAAGACGCACCTCGACGAGGCCAACGCCGCGCTCGGCGAGAAGATCGAGATCCGTCGGTTCGCCGTGCTCGAGGGCGGTTTCATCGGCGCCTACATGCACAAGACCGACCCTCAGCTCCCCCCGGCGGTCGGCGTGCTCGTGCAGCTCGACTCGCCGAACGGCGACGTCGCCAAGGACATCGCGCAGCACGCCGCGGCGATGGCCCCGAAGTACCTCAGCCCCGCCGAGGTCCCGGCCGACGTCATCGAGAAGGAGCGCGCGCTCTTCGAGGAGATGACCCGCGAGGAGGGCAAGCCCGAGGCCGCCATCGGCAAGATCGTTGATGGCCGGGTCAACGGCTGGTACAAGGACTTCACCCTCCTTGAGCAGTCCTTCGTCAAGGACAACAAGAAGTCGGTCGCGAAGTTCGCGGACGAGAACGGCGTCAAGGTCCAGGCCTTCGTCCGCTTCAAGGTCGGCCAGGCCTGATCCCTGACATCCGCTCTTCAGGCAGAGCATCAAACGAGGAGGCCGCCGCCGTGCAGGAGAACACAGGACCCGCTACGCCGGCGGTTTCTTCGTACTCGGATCCGCTTCGCTGGAAGCGGGTGATGTTGAAGCTGTCCGGGGAGGCGTTCGCCGGCGGTGAGCCGCTGGGCATAGACCCGGGCGTCGTGAGCCACCTCGCGGACTCGATCGCCGAGGCCGTCCGCGGCGGCGTGCAGGTCTCGGTCGTCGTGGGCGGCGGCAACATGTTCCGGGGCGCCACCCTGTCCGAGCGCGGCATGGACCGCGCGAGGGCCGACTACATGGGCATGCTCGGCACGGTCATCAACTGTCTGGCCCTCCAGGACTTCCTGGAGAAGCGGGGGATCGACACCCGCGTTCAGACGGCGATCACCATGCAGCAGGTCGCGGAGCCGTTCCTGCCCCGCCGTGCCATCCGCCACCTGGAGAAGGGCCGCGTGGTCATCTTCGGGGCGGGGCTCGGCTCGCCGTTCTTCTCCACCGACACCTGCGCCGCCCAGCGAGCGCTGGAGATCGGCGCCGAGGCGCTGCTCAAGGGGACCCAGGTGGACGGCGTCTACGATGCCGACCCCCGTAAGAACCCTGACGCCGTCCGGTTCGACCATCTCGAATACGGTGAGGTGCTGACCCGTGGCCTCGGGGTCATGGACGCCACCGCCATCAGCCTGTGCATGGACAACAACCTTCCCATCGTGGTCTTCGACCTCATGGGTGAGGGCAACATCATGCGGGCGGTACGCGGTGAGAAGATCGGCACGCTGGTGAGCCCGGCACGGTGACGAACCGGCACGGGGCCGACACGGTGCCAGGGTCGGCACGGTGACGAGCCGGTAGCGCAAGAAGCGAGCCCGACGTAGCTGGTGGAGTGGTACGCGAGGTAGGAGCGTCCCGTGAAGCGAGCGAGGAGTGGTGAGCGACCAGAGGACGGGAAGCGAGCCCGACGTAGCCGGCGGAGTGGTACGCGAGGTAGGAGCGTTCCGTGAAGCGAGCGAGGAGGGCGCGTGACCGAGAAGACAGGGTGCGAACCTGACGTAGCGAGCCGAGCGGTACGCCATTGTGGTGGTCCGGTGGACCTCCGGCGTGATGGCCTCCCGCGAAGTGCGTGAGGATGGGGAGTGACCGAGAAGACAGGGAGCCGCTGTGATCGACGAAACCCTCCTCGAAGCCGAGGAAAAGATGGACAAGGCTGTGTCGGTGGCGAAGGACGACTTCGCGGGCATCCGCACGGGTCGGGTCACCCCGTCGATGTTCAACAAGATCAGCGCTGAGTACTACGGGACACCCACCCCCATTCAGCAACTCGCCTCGTTCCACGTGCCCGAGGCGCGCATGGTCATCATCCAGCCTTTCGACAAGAGCTCGATGGCCGCGATCGAGAAGGCGATCCGCAACTCGGACCTCGGTGTGAACCCCGGTAACGACGGAGCGGTGATCCGGGTGGCCTTCCCCGAGTTGTCGGAGGAGCGCCGCAGGGAGTACATCAAGGTCGCCAGGAACAAGGCGGAGCACTCCAAGGTCTCCATTCGCAACATCCGGCGCAGCGCCAAGGAGACCCTGGACAAGATGATCAAGGATGGCGAGGCCGGCGAGGACGAGGTGCGCCGGGCGGAGAAGGAGCTCGACGACCTCACCCAGAAGCATGTCGCCAAGATCGACGAGCTGCTCAAGCACAAGGAAGCCGAGCTGCTCGAGGTTTGAGCCATGATCCTTGTCCCGCGCGGGCCGTCCGTGCGGGACAAGGATTTTGTGTAGGTATGAAAGTAGGACCCCCTGTGGAACCCGTGGCGGGCAGTAGCCGTACCGGCCGTAATCTCCCCGTCGCGGTGGCGGTGGGGCTCGCCCTGGCGGCGATCATCATCGCCTCCCTCTACTTCGTGAAGGTGCTCTTCCTCGCCGTGGTGGTCGCCGCGGTGGGTATCGGAGTGACGGAGCTGGTCCGCTCGTTCGAGGCCAGAGGCATCAAGGTCCCCCTCGTCCCGGTGCTGGCAGGCATGGCCGCGATGCTGGCCGCGGCCTACTGGGGCGGGGATCTGACCGGCTCGGCCTGGGGCGGGACGGCCTGGCTGGTCGGCGTCTTCGCGATGACCGTGCTCGGGCTGATGATCTGGCGGATGTTCCTGGGCACGGAGAACTACGTCCGCGACACCGCCGCGACCATCCTGGTCGTCGTCTATCCCTCCCTGCTCGTCGGGTTCGTGGCGCTGTTGCTCGCCAACCCCGACCAGGGTCCCGACCGGGTGGTCGTCTTCATCGCCACCACCGCCGCGAGCGATATCGGCGGATATTTCGCCGGAATTACCTTGGGCAAGCACAAGATGGCCCCGGTGATCAGCCCGAAGAAGACCTGGGAGGGCTTCGCGGGGTCGGCGCTGGCCTGCATGGCGGTGGGCGGCTGGCTGGTGGCGTGGCTGCTGGAGGCCGACATCTGGAAGGGCGTCCTGATCGGCGCGGTCGTGGTGGTCTTCGCCACGCTCGGCGACCTGATCGAGTCGGTGATCAAGCGAGATCTCGGGGTCAAGGACATGGGCAGCGTGCTTCCCGGCCACGGCGGCATGATGGACCGCCTCGACTCCCTCGTCGCCACGCTGATCCCGGTCTGGGTACTGCTCACCCTGCTGGTCTGAGCCCGCCCCGGTCGGGCCCCGCCCCGGTCCGGACCTGCCCTGCTCTGAGGCCGCCCGTGGTATCCCGCCCGGGCGCGGTGCGGTCGTCACCCGTACGAGTCAGGGAGGGCGTCGATCATCCCGCCCCGGTGAGCCGGGTCGCGGACAGGCGCGGCAGCACCGCCCGGTAGCCCTCGGCGGAGACCAGGCTCAGCTCGTCCGGGGTGATCGGGACGAGCCAGAGCCACTGGACGGAGTCGCCGCCGAAGGAGAAACCCGACAGGTCGGGCAGTCCCGGCAGCCCGGTCAGCATCATCACACCGCCGTAGGCGGAGCCGAGCGGGAAGGTCTCAGGGCGGTGATACCACCTGGCGGTGTGGCCGTGCCCCAGCCAGGTGACCGAGTGCCACGGATACTGCCCCAGCCACAGGAACAGCCGGGCCGCGTCGCGGGCGTCACCAGGGGAGGCGACGGCGAGCTCCACCCGCGCGTACGCGTCCGGACGGTCGATGTACTGCTCGACGGTGGGCATCCGCTGGCAGCTCATCCCGACCGTGGACAGGATCGTGTGCTCCCTGCCGCGTTCCGGTGGGCGTTCCGTGACGCCCACCGCGGGCATCCGCTCGCCCCCCGCGTCCCAGAATCTGCCCGCGGTGCCGACCTTGCGGTCCAGGTGACCCATCACGAACTGCTGGAACGAGGCCCAGGCCCCGTCTCCGCCACGCCACTCCCAGTAGGCGCGAGCCTTGGAGATCCGAGGGGCCAGGCCGTCGTGGGCATCCTCCAGCGACCAGGCGAACGGGGACTCGCCCAGAGCGTCACGGGAGTAGCCGGGCATTCCCCGGCTCATGTCCGCCCATCCAGGAATGACCGCGAGCAGCTCGTCGTTCTCGTACAGGGCGACGCCGTCGCCCTCCTCGAACCACAGCGATCGCAGCGCGCCCAGGGGTCCTCTGCCGCCGGGGTGACGGGTGTTCGCCCTGGGGGCGACCGGTGGTAGTTCGGCCTCCAGGCGGTCCTGGTCGATTCCGTCCGGGGCCGGGCCGTGGTTGGCCAGCCAGACGGCTCCGTGCACCGTCCCTCCCGGCCCGCACAGGTAAGCTACCGAGGAAGTCTCGTCACGTTCGACCACCAGGGTGCGGCTTCCGTAGGGATTGATGTCGGTAAGCACGACCTCGACGCCGTCTCCCCGCTCTCCTGCGGGGCCCGTGGGGCGGTTTGTCGCCATACCTCCGGACTCTAGATCACTGTCGGGCACCGCTTCGAGCAATCGCGTAACCGTTGAGAGAAGGCGTTGGACTTGTCGACCGTCAGCCCGTCCGGGACCCCCGCACCCGGCCAGCTCACCTTCGTGGCGCCGCGCCGGGCCAAGCCCGCCCGCCACCTGGCCGACCTGACCATGGCCGAGCGCCGCGCGGTCGTCGCCGAGCTGGGTGAGAAGCCGTTCCGCGCCGACCAGCTCTCCCGGCACTACTTCGAGAAGCTCAACGGTGATCCCGAGCTGATGACGGACCTTCCGGCCGCGGCGAGGGAGAAGTTCGCCACCGCGCTGTTCCCCAAACTGCTCACCTCGGTCAAGGAGATGACCACCGACGCCGGCACCACCCGCAAGACGCTGTGGCGGCTCTTCGACGGCGCGTTGGTCGAGTCGGTCCTCATGCGCTACAGCGACCGTACGACGATGTGCGTGTCGTCGCAGGCCGGATGCGGTATGAACTGCCCGTTCTGCGCCACGGGCCAGGCGGGTCTGACCCGTAACATGACCACCGCCGAGATCGTCGAGCAGGTCGTCGCCGGGGCCCGCGCGCTCGCGGCCGGTGACGTCCCGGGTGGTCCGGGACGGGTCAGCAACGTGGTCTTCATGGGGATGGGCGAGCCGCTTGCCAACTACAAGGCCGTGATCGGGGCCGTGCGCCGCATGGTCGAGCCCGCCCCCGACGGCCTGGGCATCTCCGCCAGGGGCGTCACCGTCTCCACGGTCGGCCTGGTCCCGGCGATCGGCAAGCTCGCGGCCGAGGGCCTGCCGGTGACGCTCGCGCTCTCGCTGCACGCCCCCGACGACGAGCTCCGCGACACCCTGGTGCCGATCAACACCCGCTGGAAGGTCGCCGAGGTCCTCGACGCGGCCTGGGACTACGCGGCCAGGACCAAGCGCCGGGTCTCCATCGAGTACGCGCTGATCAAGGACATCAACGACCAGGAGTGGCGCGCCGACCTGCTCGGCAAGCTGATCAAGAACAAGCTGGTGCACGTCAACCTGATCCCGCTCAACCCGACCCCGGGTTCCAAGTGGACCGCCTCCCGTCCGGAGGACGAGCGGGCCTTCGTCCGGCGCCTGGAGTATCACGGCGTGCCGGTGACGGTCCGCGACACCCGAGGCCGTGAGATCGACGGCGCCTGCGGCCAGCTCGCCGCCGCCGAGTAGCCCTCACCGTGTAGGAAAACCTCGGTTCAGGGGTTCAGGGGTTCAGGCGGCGCAGGCGTGTGTACAGCAGGAGGCTCGCGGCGGTCCAGAAGAGGGTGGCGGCGGAGATGGGGAGCAGGACCTCCCCGAGCAGGCCGGCGTTGGCGGCGCGCATCCAGGGCATGATCGGCACCGCGAGGTGGCCCGCGGGGGTGAGGCTGATCAGCAGCAGGGCGAGATAGCCGCCGAGGAGGGCGAGCATCGAGACGGCCGGGGAGGCGAGGATCGGGCGGCTGGTGAGGGCGCCCAGGGCCGTTCCCGCGCTCACGCCGAGCCCGTGCAGCGCGACGCCGCTCGCCAGGTCGGCGGGGGCGGGCATGGCGGCGAAGCCGTGCAGCAGCGGTAGCCCGACCGCGATCGCCGCCATGCCGAGGTTGACGGTGAGCGCGGCGAGCAGCCCGGCTCCGATCTCGCGGCCGGGACGTCCGGCGGCCGTCATGGAGATCAGCCGCTGCGTCGGAGGTTCGGTGTCGAGCAGCCCTCGGGCGGCCCAGGCGAAGACGAGGATCAGCAAACCGGCCGAGTCCGCGTACGCGGGCAGCTCCTTACCCGGCGGGGCGAGCGTCGAGTAGAAGACGAACAGCATGGCGAAGAGCCCGATCGTCGGCTGGAACAGCCGGTGTGACCGGGCGTAGGCGGAGAGCTTGAAGCGGACGAGATGGATCACGATGACCGCCTGGTGAGGTAGCCGTCGGCACGGAGCTTCTGCTCCACCTCGTCGGCGTCGCCCGCGTCCACGATCACCTCGATCACCACCTGCGAGGATGAGCTTTCCGAGGGGGATCGAGGGGGCGGCGAGTGCTCCTTCGCGGTGTCCGGGGAGGGCCGGGTTTCCGGGGTGTCTCGCGGAGCGGGGGAGTCCTGCGGAGCGGGGGAGTCCTGCGGAGCGGGGGTGGGAAGTGCCGCGGAGTCGCGGGCGCCGACGGTGACGTCGCCGTTCGCGACGAGCCAGTGATCGGCGCCGGGGAAGTGCCGAAGTTGGTTCTGGTGGTCGCTGACCACGACCGTACCGCCGCGCGCGGCGATCTCTTCGATGATCACGGGGAGTTCGGTGCGGGTCTGCTCGTCGAGCCCGGCGAAGGGCTCGTCCAGGATCAGCAGGTCCGGTGGGGCGAGCAGCGACTGGATGAGCCCGATCTTCTGCGCGCTGCCCTTGGACAGGTCACCGAGCGGCTGGTCCAGCAGATGGGCCGCGTTCAGCCGCTCCGCCAGGTCCCCGGCCGCGGAGGCGGAGGAGGAGAGCCCTCGGATCCTGCGCATGTGGGCGAGGTAGGCGGCGACGGTGAACGGCTGGTCCACCGGGAACACGTCGGGGGCGTAGCCGATGACCTCGGGCCGGTCGGCGATCGAACCTTGGGACGGAGGGACGAATCCCGCCATCAGCCGCAGCAGCGTCGATTTTCCGGCGCCGTTGCGGCCGGTGACCTCGATGACGGAACCGGGGCGGACGGTGAGCTCGACGTCCCGCAGGATCCAGGGGCCGCGCCGCGAGTATCGAAAGGACACCGTGGAGAGCCGCATGAACCGCAACATTACCGGTGATCATGCCGGAGTTCGCCGTTGATCGCCGGCCGTGATGCGATCTGCCCCCTGGAAGCGGGCTCGACCTGATAGACAAGAAAATAAGAGGATTTCCAGGAAGCCGCGCTCGGTAGGTCACCCGGCTCACCACGCTCGATTTCTCGGCCTCTCCCGGTTCGCCGCCACACGGCGGGGGAGTGCTCGGGGGCCTGTCAGCGGGTACCCCAGGAGTAGGTTTGCTTGTGAAGCTTGAGATAGACGAAGGTCTCGGTGGCCCTGACGGTCGGGATGGCCCGGATCTTGCCGAGGATCTCCAGAAGATGCTGGTCGCTCTCGCAGACGACCTCGACCATGATGTCGAGCGACCCCGCGGTCAGCACCACGTAGTCGATCTCCCTGATGGCGGACAGCTCGTCGGCCACCGTCTCCAGGTCGCCTTCGCATTTGATGCCGATCATGGCCTGACGGGGGAAGCCCAGGGTGAGCGGGTCGGTCACCGCGACGATCTGCATGACTCCGGCGTCGAGCAGGCGCTGCACCCGCTGGCGTACGGCGGCCTCGGAGAGCCCCACGGCCTTGCCGATCGCGGCGTACGGCTTGCGCCCGTCCGTCTGCAGTTGCTCGATGATCTGCTTGGAGATCTCGTCGAGGACGACGGGGCCGGGCCTGGCGTCGTTTTCGCGGCGAACCTTGGGCGGCGTCGTCATGGGCGCTCCCTGGCGTCATGTTGCGGGGCTGTTGCCGGCATGTTGCGGCTCCGATGCGACATGCTGTCAGTTCCGGCGCCTCTGTCAAGCGATTTCGTAGCAATTTGGTATCTTAACAACGAAATCCCTTGTCGTGGGACTCTCGCTCTGTAAGAGTCGCGACAACTCAGCCCCGATCCATAGGAGGCCGACGGTGACCACCCCGGTTGAGACCAACGAACTCCCCCGCCTGCGGAACTACATCGACGGCGAGCTCGTGGAGGGCAGGAGCGGCCGGTTCTCCGACGTCATCGATCCGTGCACCGGCGAGATCTACCTTAAGGCCCCCGTCTCGGGCACCGAGGACATCGACGCGGCGTACGCCGCGGCCGCCGCCGCGTTCGAGTCATGGAGCCAGGCCACCCCGGGCGAGCGCGCCAACCTCCTCCTCAAGGTGGCCGACGCGATCGACACGAGGGCCGATGAGCTGAACGAGGCCGAGTGCCTCAACACCGGCAAGCCGCGCGCCCGGATGGCCGAGGACGAGACCCCGGTCGCCTCCGACCACTTCCGCTTCTTCGCGGGGGCCGCGCGCACGCTGGAGGGCCCGACGTCCGGCGAGTTCCTCGCCGACCACACCTCCGTCATCAGGCACGAGCCGATCGGCGTGGTGGGCCAGGTCACCCCCTGGAACTACCCGATGATGATGGCGGTCTGGAAGATCGCCCCGGCGCTCGCCGCGGGCAACACCGTGGTGCTCAAGCCCTCCGACACCACCCCCGTCTCCACGGTCAAGCTGGCCGAGATCATCGGAGACGTCCTGCCCAAGGGCGTCTTCAACGTCGTCGTCGGTGACCGGGAGACCGGCGCGCTGGTCGTCGGTCACCCGACCGCCTCGATGGTCGCGATCACCGGTTCCGTCGGCGCGGGAATGGCCGTGGCCAGGAGCGCCGCCGAGGACCTCAAGCGGGTCCACCTGGAGCTGGGCGGCAAGGCGCCCGTCATCGTGTTCGACGACGTCAAGGACCTCAAGTCCGCCGCGGAGTCCATCGCCACCGCGGGCCTGTACAACGCGGGGCAGGACTGCACCGCGGCCTGCCGCGTGCTGGTCCACGAGGACGTCCACGACGAGTTCGTGGCCGCGCTCACCGAGGCGGCGGCGAGCACCGTGACCGGAGACCTCTCCGAGGAGAGCGCCCTGTACGGCCCGCTCAACAACGCCGACCAGCTGGCCCGCGTCACCGGCTTCATCGACCGGGCCCCCGGCCACGCCAAGGTCCTGACCGGCGGGAACCGGGTCGGCGACCGCGGTTACTTCTTCGCCCCCACCGTCGTCGACGGCCTCAGGCAGGACGACGAGATGGTGCAGAACGAGGTGTTCGGGCCGGTCATCACCGTCCAGACCTTCACCGACGAGGCCGACGCGGTCGCCAAGGCCAACGGCGTCAAGTACGGCCTGTCCGGCTCGGTGTGGACCTCCGACCACGGCCGGGCGATGAGGGTGTCGAACCGCCTCGACTTCGGCGTGGTATGGGTCAACACCCACATCCCGTTCGTCTCGGAGATGCCGCACGGAGGCTTCAAGCACTCCGGTTACGGCAAGGACCTGTCCGTTTTCGGCCTGCACGACTACCTGCGCGTCAAGCACGTCATGCACTACATCGGCGAATAGCCGCGAACAGAGGGATAAGCCTGGCATGACCGAAATTCAGGCGGGCACGGAGACGGCAGACGCCGTCTCCCACTCGTCCCACGTGCCCGCGATCGAACTCGACGGGGTCGTCAAGGAGTACGTCTCCCACGGCGAGGTCGTCCAGGCGGTCAAGGGTGTCACCCTGTCGATCGCCGAGGGGGAGTTCTTCTCCCTCCTCGGCCCCTCGGGCTGTGGCAAGACCACCACCATGCGCATGATCGCCGGGTTCGAGGATCCCTCGGGTGGCACCGTACGGCTGCACGGTCAGGACGTCACCGACGTCCCTCCCAACCGGCGCGACGTCAACATGGTCTTCCAGTCCTACGCCCTCTTCCCGCACATGAACGTCTGGGAGAACGTCGCGTTCGGCCTCAGGCGCAAGAAGGTCGCCGAGGCCGAGATCAAGCGCCGGGTCGGCGAGATCCTGGAGATCGTCGACCTCACCGGGCGCGAGAAACGCCGCCCCAGGGAGATGTCCGGAGGCCAGCAGCAGCGGGTCGCCCTCGCCCGCGCCCTGGTGAACAACCCCCGTGCCCTCCTGCTGGACGAGCCCCTCGGCGCCCTCGACCTCAAGCTTCGCCAGGCCATGCAGATCGAGCTCAAGCGCATCCAGCGCGAGGTCGGCATCACCTTCGTGTACGTCACTCACGACCAGAGCGAGGCGCTCACGATGAGTGACCGCATCGCCGTCATGAACGACGGCATGGTCGAGCAGCTCGGCAGCCCCAGAGAGATCTACGAGCGGCCCGCGACCGCCTTCGTGGCAGGGTTCATCGGCACGTCCAACCTGCTCAGCGGCACTGTCGACCGGTTCCGGTCAGGTTTTGCGGTGCTTAAGCTGGGTGAGGACGACCATGTCCTCACCGAGGGCGGATCGTTCGGAGCCGGGGAGCCGATCGCGATCACGGTACGCCCGGAGAAGATCAGGATAACCACGGAGGAGCAACCCGTCGGAGACCTCAGCGTCGTGCGCGGCACCGTCTCAGAGGTGGTGTACCTGGGGCTCTACACCAGTTACACGGTCTGCCTGGCACACGGCGAAGAGGTGACCGTCTTCCAGCAGAACGCACTGGACAGCGCGAGTACGGCGGAGCGTGGAGACGCCGTCTGGCTGTCGTGGCTGCCGCACCACTCGTACGCGATCGGAAGTTGAGCTCGATATGGACCCCCGCACGAACCCCGCCTTTCTGCGAGGCATGACGCAGAGCCGCTCCGTAACCCGTCGTGACGCCCTTCGCCTCGGCGGGATGTCGGCCGCCGGCCTCGCCCTCGCCGCCTGCGGTGTGCAGGGCAAGAAGGTGGAGGCCGTTCCCCAGAAGGACGCCCTCGCCGAATACTGGGGCTCCAAGCAGAAGAACAACACGCTGCGCTTCGCCAACTGGCCGCTCTACATCGACAAGGACGGCAAGCGGTATCCCTCGCTGGAGCTGTTCACCGCCGACACCGGCATCAAGGTGGAGTACCAGGAGGCGATCCAGGACAACAGCACGTTCTTCGGCAAGGTCCAGCCGCTGCTCGCCGCCAACAACGACATCGGCTACGACCTGATGGTCCTCACCAACGGCCTCCAGCTGAGCAAGGCCCTCGCGCTGGGCTATCTCGTCCCCCTCGATCACTCCAAGCTGCCGAACTTCGCGGCGAACGCGAGCTCCGCGGTGAAGAACCCCACCTGGGACCCGAACAACGCCCACACGATCCCGTGGACGGTCGGCGTAACCGGCATCGCCTACAACCCCAAGTACGTGGACGAGGTCAAGAGCATCCACGACCTCTGGAACCCCAAGTACAAGGGCAAGGTCGGCATGATGCTCGACACCCAGGAGGTCGCCAACTTCAGCATGTTCGCCCTGGGCATCGACCCCGACAAGTCGACCGAGGCCGACTGGAAGAAGGCGGGGGAGAAGCTCAAGGAGCAGCGCGACGCGGGTCTGGTGCGCAAGTACTACGAGAACGACTACGTCGACGCCCTCGCCAGGGGCGACATCTGGATCACCATGGCCTGGTCGGGCGACATCTTCCAGCAGGTCGCCGAGGGCAAGGACCTGAAGTTCGTGGTGCCCGAGGAGGGCGGCACGATCTGGACCGACAACATGTGCATCCCGAAGACCGCGCAGAACCCGGTCGACGCGCTCACCTACATGGACTACGTCTACCAGCCCAAGATCGCCACGATGCTGGTCGAGTACATCAACTTCATCACCCCGGTCTCCTCCGCGAAGGATCTCGTCCTCGCCGACGCGGCCAAGGCGACGGGGGAGGAGAAGAAGACGCTGGAGCAGATCGCCGAGAGCCCGCTGATCTTCCCCTCGGAGGAGGACATGGCCAAGCTGCGGTCGTACAAGACGCTCACCTCCGCGGATGAGAAGATCTTCGAGGACATCTTCCAACCCGTCACGCAGGGCTAGGCGGATGAGAGAGCGAATCGGACCGGAAGGGGTCATCGGCCGGTGAAGCGCCTCACCCCCTACCTGCTCATCCTGCCCGGCGGCCTCTGGCTCGCGATCTTCCTGGTGGTACCGATGGTCTTCATGGCCTCGGTGTCCACCCAGGAGGGCAACGTGGTCGACGGATTCATCCAGACGTTCAACTTCCCGGTGTACGGCGAGGCGCTGGCGCAGTACCAGACGCAGTTCCTGCGCTCGGCCGGGTACGGCCTGACCGCGACCGTCGTCTCCATCGCGCTCGCCTACCCGATGGCGTACTGGATCGCCTTCAGGGGCGGCAGCCGCAAGTCCACCTACCTGCTGCTGGTGCTGCTGCCGTTCTTCGTCTCGTTCGTGCTGCGCACGGTGTCGTGGAGGTTCCTGCTCGCCGACGACGGAATGCTGCTCGGACCGCTGAAGTCGGCGGGGCTGCTGCCCGAGGACTTCCACGTGCTGCAGACGACGTACGCGGTGATCGGCGGACTGGTCTACAACTACCTGCCGTTCATGATCCTGCCGATCTACGTCGCGCTGGAGCGGGTGGATCCCAAGGTGGTCGAGGCCGCCCAGGACCTGTACGCGGCCAAGCGGGAGGCGTTCACCAAGATCGTGCTGCCGCTCTCGCTGCCGGGAGTGTTCGCCGGGGTGCTGATGACGTTCGTCCCGATGACCGCCGACTACGTCAACGCGGGCATCCTCGGCGGCCCGGAGAACACGATGATCGGCAACATCATCCAGACCGAGTATCTGGTCAACAACGACTACCCGACCGCCGCCGCGCTGTCGTTCACGCTGATGGCGGCGATGCTGATCGGCATCTTCGCCTACGCCAAGGCGCTCGGCACCGAGAACGTCCTGGAGGCGGCGGCCCGATGAGCGGCACCATCGACGTCACGGAGAGCCCGGAGAGCACGACGACGAGCGCGCCCGCCGGGCGGCGGACCCCGCGCAGCGGCAGGCGGCTCGGCGACCGGCTGCTCCTCGGCTACGTCTGGTTGATCATCGCCTGGCTGTTCCTGCCGATCTTCGTCATGATCCTGTTCGGCTTCAACGACACCCAGAGCAAGTCGAACGTGACCTGGCAGGGTTTCACCCTCCGGTGGTGGGGCCGCCTGGACGAGTACCCCCAGCTGCTTGACGCGGTGCGCAACTCCATCTACATCGCGGTGCTCTCCACGATGATCACGACGGTGCTCGGCACGCTCATGGGGCTCGCCCTGGGCCGCTACCGGTTCCGCGGGCAGGGCGCGACCAACCTCGTGATGTTCGCCGCGATCGCCTCGCCCGAGCTCGTGATGGGCGCCTCGCTGCTGTCGCTGTTCATCAGCGTCGGCGTGCAGACCGGCTTCGCGACCGTGGTCGTCGCGCACGTGCTGTTCTCGCTCTCCTTCGTGGCGATCACCGTGCGGGCCCGGGTGATCGGGCTCGACCGGTCGATCGAGGAGGCGGCGCGCGACCTCGGCGCGTCCACGTGGATCACGTTCTGGCGGATCACCTTCCCGATGATCCTGCCCGGCGTCCTCTCCGGCGCGCTGCTCGCCTTCGCCCTGTCCATCGACGACTTCGTGATCACCCAGTTCACCAGCGGAGCCACCCAGACGTTCCCCCTGTGGATCTGGGGGGCCACCCGTATCGGGGTGCCGCCTCAGGTCAACATCCTCGGAACGCTTATATTCGCGGTAGGCGTCGCCATCGCCGTGGTCAACACGGTCACTGCGCGCCGCCGCACCTAGCCGCCGTCGATCCCCGTGCCCTCACCGGGCCACGGGGATTCGGTGTACCCGGATCACCGGTGACGAGGACTCCGGCGGACAATGTCCCGCAGGAGAGCGAAATCCGGTAAAGACCAGGATCCGGCAGAGGCAGAATCCGGCAGAGTACAGATTCCCGGCACAGAACAGGGAGGCGAGATCGGACTCAGGCGGGGGGAACCCGCGCGTGATCTCCACGACCACGCGATACACACAAAGACAACCTGACTCACGTAGGGAAGTGAGATTTGTGGATCCGCTGAAGGCTCTTGCTGACGCGGAGCGCAAGCCGTACTGGCTCGACAGTCCGGCGAAACCCGAGCCGCAGGCGCGGCTCTTCGGCGAGACCGGCGCCGATCTGGCGGTGGTCGGCGGAGGCTTCTCGGGGCTCTGGACCGCCCTGATGGCGAAGGAACGCGACCCGTCGCTCGACGTCGTCCTCCTTGAGGGGCGCAGGATCGGCTGGGCGGCGTCCGGTCGCAACGGCGGCTTCGCGATGGCCACGCTGACCCACGGCATCGCCAACGGGCTGGAGCGCTGGCCCGAGGAGATCGACACGCTCGAACGCCTCGGCGTCGACAACCTCGACGAGATCGGCGAGGCGGTCGCCGCATACGGCATCGACTGCGGCTACGAGCGTACCGGCGAGCTGCACGTGGCCACCGAGCCGTGGCAGCTGGAGGAGATGAACCGCAACCTCGGCATCGCCCGCGACCTGGGCGTCCGCTTCGACGTCCTCGACACCGAACAGGTCCGGGCGGAGGTGAACTCGCCCACGTACATCGGCGGCCACTGGGAGCGCGACGGCTGCGCCATGCTCGACCCCGCCCGGCTGGCCTGGGGGCTCCGGCAGGCCTGCCTCTCGCTGGGCGTGCGCATCTACGAGCGCACGCCGGTACGGACGATGAGGGACACCCCGACCAGCCTGGACCTGATCACCCCGCATGGCAGTGTGAGGGCGCGCAGGGTCGCGCTCGGCACCGGCGTGTTCCAGCCGCTGCTGCGGCGGCTGAAGCACTTCCTGGTGCCGGTCTACGACTACGCCCTGATGACCGAGCCGCTCTCGGCCGACCAGCTGGCCTCGGTGGGCTGGCACAACCGGCAGGGGGTCGGCGACGCGGCCAACCAGTTCCACTACTACCGGCTGACCGAGGACAACCGGATCCTCTGGGGCGGTTACGACGCGGTCTACTACAACGGCGGCATGATCAAGCCCGAGTACGACCAGCGCGACGAGACCTTCGTCAAGCTGGCCGAACACTTCTCCACCACGTTCCCCCAGTTGTCCGGGCTGCGCTTCACCCACAGGTGGGGCGGGGTCATCGACACCTGCAGCCGCTTCAGCGCCTTCTACGGCCAGTCGCACGGCGGGCGCCTCGCCTACGCCGCCGGATACACCGGCATGGGTGTCGGCGCGACCCGGTTCGGGGCGAACGTCATGCTCGACCTGCTCGCCGGAGAGCGGACCGAGCGGACCGAGCTCAGGATGGTCAAGGAGAAGCCCGTCCCGTTCCCGCCCGAGCCGGTCCGCTCGGCCGGGATCCAGATGACCCGCTGGTCGATCGCCCAGGCCGACCTGCACCAGGGCCGCCGCAACCTCTGGCTGCGCACCCTGGATCGGATGGGGCTCGGATTCGACTCCTGAGGCCCGGAAGATCCTGGTAAGTCCCGTCCCCGTTCCCGCTTCCGGCTCAGGCCGGACGAGCGGGAACGGGCCGGCCCGGAGACACCCGGGGGTGTGGAGACAGCGGAGGTCCGCGGGTGTGCGGGGGCGGCGGGGGGCTCGTTGGCTTCCGCGGCGCGGACCGTACAGACTTGGAGCATGTCGGAAAAGGTGAAGTTCACCGCCGGAGGGATCACCCTCTTCGGCGACCTGCGGATCCCGGCGGGGCCGGGCCCGCACCCCGGCGTGGTCCTCACGGGCCCGTTCACCGGCACCCGCGACCAGGTCACCGGCCTGTACGCCGCCCGGCTCACCGGCGCGGGATACGCGACGCTCGCCTTCGACCACCGCAACTGGGGGGAGTCGGGCGGACAGCCACGCAACCACGAGGACCCCCAGGGCAAGCTGGAGGACCTGCGGGCCGCGGTCTCGCTGCTGCGCTCGCGCCCGGAGGTGGACGGCGACAGGATCGGCGCGCTCGGGATCTGCCTCGGCGGGGGCTACGCGCTCAGGTTCGCCGCCTTCGACCCCCGGGTGAAGGCGTTCGCGGGCGTCGCGGGGGCCTACAACAACCCCTACGGCATGCGCGCCGGAATGTCCCCCTCGGGATACCAGGAGGCGCTGGCCTCGTTCACGGAGGTGTTGGAGCGCCAGGACGGGGGTGCTGAGGTGGAGTATCTCCCCGCGGTGGCCGAGGAGGGGGAGGCGGCGATGCCGGGCGACGAGCCGTTCGCCTACTACGGCACCTCCAGGGGGGCCTCGGAGCACTGGCGCAACGAGGTCACCCGGGCCTCCATCCGCGAGTTGATCACTGTGGACAACATGATGGGCGCCGACTTCCTCTCGCCCAAGCCCGGTCTGATCGTGCACGGCCTGGTCGACCGCTTCTGCTCACCCGAGGGCGCCGAGGAGGCGTACCGGCGGATGGACGACCCCAAGCGGATCGTCTGGCTGGACGCGAGGCTGCACATCGACCTCTACGACACCGAGCCGCACGTCACCCGGGCGGTCGAGGCCGTCACCGCGTTCTTCGGCGAGCATCTCTGAGCGCGATGTACGTCCTCGGGCTGGACGTCGGCGGGACCTCCTCGCGGGCGCTGCTGCTCGACGCCTCGGGACGGCGGGCCGGGTACGGCAGGGCGCCGGGCGGCAACCCCGCGGCCCACGGCAACGCCGCCGCGGTGGCCAACATCGGCCGGGCGCTGGGGCTCGCGCTGCGCGGGATCGACCCGGGCCTGGTGAGCGGGGCGGTCATCGGGCTGGCGGGTGGCGGGGCGTTGGACCGCCTGGTCTTCGACCCCATGTGGGCCGCCGCCGGTCTGCGCGTCCCGCCCCGGCTCACCGGCGACCTGGGCATCGCCTTCGCCGCGGGGACGGCGGAACCGCGCGGCACCGCCCTCATCGCCGGTACCGGGGCGATCGCCGCCAGGATCGAGGACGGCGAGCCGGTGATGATCGCCGACGGGCTCGGCTGGCTGCTGGGCGACGCGGGCTCGGGGTTCTGGCTGGGCAGGAAGGCGGCGTCCGCCGCCGTCCACGCCCTCAGCAGGGGCGACGCGGGCGGCAGGCTCACCGGCCTGGTCATGGGCGCCCTGCTGGAGGGCGAGCCGCTTTTTTCGAACACGGTGGACTCGGGCACGCCCGCCTCGGGCACGGTGAAGGCGGGTGCGGTGGAGTCGGGGGCGCTCGCCTCGGGCGCGCCCGTCTCGGGCACGGTGGAGGAGCTGAGGGCGCTCGCGATCAGGCTGGTGGTCCGCGCGCAGTCGCGGCCCCCGCTGGAACTGGCCAGGCTCGCCCCGCTCGTCAGCCGGGCGGCGACCGAGGGCGACCCGGCCGCCCTCACGATCGTGTCCGGCGCGGCCCGGCTGCTCTGCGAGACGGTCGCAGAGGTCCGCCGGGCGGGCGAGACGAGCCCGATCGTGCTGGCCGGGAGCGTGCTGACCAGCGAGGGGCCGATCGCCTCCGCCGTACGGGAGAGGCTGGGGCCCTCGGCGGTCCTGGCGGGCGACGGCGCGGGGGCGGCGGCGTGGCTGGCCGGCCGGGAGGCGTTCGGCTGGGACCCCGCGACCGCCGTCCGGCTGCACGCCCGCGTCGTCTCCGGCGACTGACGGGAGCCGCCGGGTCGGCTGCCCGGGCGGACCGGCCCCGTTCTCCACGGGTGCCGCGGGCCGGAGACGGCATCCGGTGCGGCGTGTGATCACTCCGGGGCGATCGCGCACGCGCCGAGCACGGGGCCGACCGTACCGGCCGCGGGGACCGGGTGGGGAGCACGGACCTCATGGACCGGAATCCGGGCACGGTACATACATCGATGTACGTCCCGAATGGGTCTGCGAGACGATGTCCGCGGGCCCGCGGGACGGGATCGTGAAGGAGTGACAAGTCGTCGTATCGAAGTGCTCGACCTGCTCAGAGGCATCGCCATCGCCGGCACCCTGGGCACGAACATCTGGATCTTCACCGATCCCGGCGGTCCTGCCGACATCATCGGGGCGCTGGGGCAGCCGGGAACCGTGGAGACCTTCCTCCGCTTCCTCACCAACGGCAAGTTCCTCGCACTGCTCACCCTGCTCTTCGGGGTCGGGCTCGAACTCCAGTACCGTTCGGCCGCACGCCGTGGCGTACCGTGGCCCGGCTGGTATCTGTGGCGGGCCGGGTTGTTGTTCGTCGAAGGTCTGATCCACTACCTGCTGATCTTCGAGTTCGACGTGCTCATGGGCTACGCGCTGACCTCGATCATCGTGGCGTACCTGATCGGCAGGAGCGACCGCGTGATCAGGGTGTGGATGATCACCGTCGGGTCGGTGTTCGCCGCGCTGATCGGGTTGCTCACCGTCGGCACCAGCTCGGCGAGCCTGGACACCGGGGCGGAGTCGTCCACGCTCTTCACCGACGGCACCTACCCGCAGCAGGTCGCCACCCGGATCGAGATGATCGTCCTCTACCGGCTGGAGATCCTCCTCATCGTTCCGATGGGCATCGTGCTGTTCCTGCTCGGCTCCCAGTTGATGCGCGCCGGGGTGTTCGAGGACTCGGAGCGGGGCGCGGCACTGCGCCGGAGGCTCATGGTCGGCGGACTCGCCGTGGGCCTGCCGCTGAACCTGGCCACCGCGTTCGCCGGTCCGGGCTGGTTCCTGGTGGACCGGTACCTGCTGCCCCCGCTGGTGGCGCTGGGGCTGCTCGGTCTCGTCGCCACCCTCGCGCGGCGGGCGAGCGGTGCCCCCGGCATGTTGAGACGAGGGCTGACCAACGTCGGTCGTACGGCCCTGAGCTCCTACATCTTCCAGAACCTGGTCGCCTCGGCGCTCTGCTACGGCTGGGGGCTCGGCCTGGCCGCGACGCTCGACGGCCTGCGGCCGTGGTGGGTCGTGGCGGCCTGGGCGGGAGTCTGCGCGCTCTTCATGACGCTGTCCACGCTCTGGCTGCGGCGCTTCGAGCGGGGTCCCGTCGAGACTCTCTGGCAGTGGGCGTACCTGGCGCCGCAGGGGCTTGCCGGGAGATCCGGCAAGGCTCAAGAAACCCCGACAAGACAGTAGGGGGTTTCCACGGATTACCCCCGCCCCCCGCTCCCGCCGCCGCGATGACGAGCACGCCCGCTCCGACGAGCCACGGTCACGGAAAAGCCGCGGCTCCGACCGGTGAGGACGTGTCCCACAGGATCACCGTCCTGTCGTCACTCGCGGTGGCGAGAGACCTGCCGTCGGGGCCGAAGGCGACCGACCACACCGACCCGGTGTGACCGGTGAGCGGATCGCCGGCCGGTCGCCAGGTCCGCGTGTTCCACAGCCGGATGACGGGGCCGGTGCCGACGGCGAGGATGTCGCCGTCCGGGCTGAACGCGAGAGCGTGGATCTCGCCAGGATGTGGGAGGGGGTCTCCGACCGGACGGCGGGTCGCGAGGTCCCACACGATCGCCGTCTTGTCACTGCCGCCGCTGACGAGGGTTGTGCCGTCGGGGCTGAAGGCGACCGGCCACACCGGCCCCGTGTGACCGGTGAGGGGGGCTCCGATCTGCTGCCAGGTCGTCGTGTCCCACAGGATCACCGTCGCGTCGTCGCTCGCGGTGGCGAGGATCTTGCCGTCGGGACTGAAGACGGCCGACTGCACCCAGTCGCCGTGGCCGGTGAGAGGGTCGCGGATCGGCTGCCAGGTCGTCGTATCCCACAGGATCACCGTCGCGTCAGCACTCGCGGTGGCGAGGATCTTCCCGTCGGGACTGAAGGCGACCGACCGTACCCAGTTGGTGTGGCCGGTGAGGGGGTCGCCGACCTGCCGGCGGGTCGCCACATCCCACAGGATCACCGTGTGGTCGCCGGGTTCGGTCCCCTCGCCGTTGTTGCCGCCACCGGCCAGGAGCCTGCCGTCCGGGCTGAACGCGATCGAGTCCACCGCCCTGGTGTGGCCCTTCATCGGTTCGCCGATCGGTCGCCGGGTCCGCGCGTCCCACAGGATCACCGCGCCGTCACCGCCGCCGGCGGCCAGCGTCTCGCCGTCCGGGCTGAACGCCACCGTGTTCACCGTTTCCGTGTGCCCTCTGAGCTGTGCGAGAGCGGTCACCTTCCTGGGACCCGTCGCGGGCCAGAGCAGGTAGGCCACGACGGCGGCCGTGGCGAGGAGCGCCCCGGCCACGGCGACCACCGGGAGGAGCCGGCGCCGAGGGGGACGCGCCGCGCTCTCCGCAGCCGCGACCTCGGACGCGGAAGCGGCCTCGGGGGCGGCCTCGGATACGGACGCGAGCGCGGGTGAGGTGACCGGGGCGGTGGACGACAGGGGAGCGGGCGGCAGGGCCGAGGGGGACAGCGCAGGCGACACAGCGGGTGACACAGCGGGTGGCGCCGTGGGCGACACGGCGGTGAACCGCAGGGTGTCGGGGCTTGCCTCCTGGGTCTCCTGGGCCTTTCGGGTCTCCTGGTGTGCCGCGGTGTACGGCTCGGTCGGCGGCGAAGGAGCCGATGTGCCGGGAGCGGGCCGGTCGGCGATCCGGGTGTCGCCCTCGTCCGGATCCGGCCCGGTGGAGGATTCCCCGGGGTCCGGCGTGGCGGCGATCTCGGCGAGGACGGCGGCGGCCTGGGCTCCGGTGAGGCGGAGGGCGGGTTTCTTGCGCAGCAGTCCCTCCAGGAGGGGGGCGAGAGGACCGGCGTGTACGAGCGGGGCGAACGGCCGGGTGGCGATCGAGACGTAGATCGATCCATGCGTCGTACCGGCGAACGGCCGGCGGCCCTCGACCGCGGCGTACAGGGTGGCGCCCAGCGACCACAGGTCCGACGCGGCGGTGGCGGGGTGGCCGTTGATCTGCTCGGGGGAGATGAAGGCGGGGGTGCCCAGGGTGACGCCGGCGCCGGTGAGGGTGATGTCTCCCTCGACGGCGGCGATCCCGAAGTCGGTCAGCACGACCCGCTCACCTTCGAGCAGGACGTTCGCGGGCTTGATGTCGCGGTGGGTGATCCCGGCGGCGTGCGCGACCCGCAGTGCCGCGAGGATCTGCGCGCCGATCGCCGCCACCCGCCGGGGCGGCAGGCGCCCCTGGGTTCTCAGCAACTCGTCGAGGGAGGGCCCGTCGATGATCTCTGTCACGATCCAGGGGCGGCCGTCGGCCTCGACGACGTGGTCGTGGACGGTGATGATCGCCGGATGTTTCAGCTGAGCCGCGGCGCGGGCCTCGCGCCCCATCCGCCGGTAGAGGGTCTCACGTGCGGCAACGTCCAGGTAGTCGGGGAGGATGAGCTCCTTGATCGCTACCTGGCGCTCCAGGCTCTCGTCCCGTGCCCGCCACACCGTGCCCATCCCGCCGCGGCCCAGCACGTTCATCAGCCGATATCGCCCGGCGACCAGCATGCCCGCTTCATGCGCCACGCTGAAACCTTAACGATGACACGGTGCGATAAGCCGTAAAAGGGAACGGATTGTGACCGTGATGATGCCGAGCGTCGGCCCTCCGGGACCTACCCGTCCGCCGTGGTGCGGCGTCCGATGACGGGGCGCAGCGCGTCCAGCACCGTCGCGTCCTCGATGGTCGAGGGAACGGGCTCGTCGGAGCCCTCCGCGATCCCGCGCATGGTCTTGCGCAGGATCTTTCCCGACCGGGTCTTCGGCAGGGCAGGGACCACGTCCACCTGCCTGAAGGCGGCCACGGCGCCCACCTGCTCGCGAACGGCGAGGACCAGCTCGGCCCGCAGGGTCTCGGGGTCGATCTCCGTCCCGCTCTTCAGCACCACGAAGCCGCGCGGCACCTGCCCCTTCAGCTCGTCGGCGACCCCGATGACCGCGCACTCGGCCACCGCCGGATGCGCGGCCAGCACCGCCTCCATGGACCCGGTCGACAGCCGGTGCCCGGCCACGTTGATCACGTCGTCGGTGCGGCCCATCACGAACAGGTAGCCGTCCTCGTCGAGGTGGCCGCCGTCGCCGGTCAGGTAGTAGCCGGGGAAGGCCGTGAGGTAGGACCGCACGTAGCGCTCGTCGTCCTGCCAGAGCGTGGGGAGCGTGCCCGGCGGGAGCGGTAGCCGGATGCAGATCGCGCCCTCCTCGCCGGGGGCGCACTCCTCGCCCGAGGCGCGCAGCACGCGCACGTCGTATCCGGGGACGGGCACGGTGGGGGAGCCCGGCTTGACCGGCATGGGCTCCAGCCCGCGCAGGTTGGCGGCGACGGGCCAGCCGGTCTCGGTCTGCCACCAGTGGTCGACGACCGGCACGCCAAGCCTGTCCGCCGCCCAGTGGTAGGTGTCGGGGTCCAGACGCTCACCGGCGAGGAACAGCGTCCGCAGCGACGAGATGTCGTACCCGTCGAGCAGGGCCGCCTGCGGGTCGGCCCTCCTGATGGCACGGAACGCGGTCGGCGCGGTGAACAGCGCGTTCACCCGGTGCTCGGCGATCACCCGCCAGAACGCGCCCGCGTCGGGGGTGCCGACCGGCTTGCCCTCGTACAGCACGGTCGTGGCGCCGCGCAGCAGCGGCCCGTACACGATGTAGGAGTGCCCGACGACCCAGCCGACGTCGGAGGCCGCCCAGAACACCTCGCCCGGCGCGATGTCGTAGACGTTGGCCATGCTCCACAGCAGCGCCGTCGCGTGCCCGCCGTTGTCGCGCACGACGCCCTTCGGCAGGCCGGTGGTGCCGCTGGTGTAGAGGATGTAGAGCGGGTCGGTCGCGCGCACCGGCACACATTCGGCCGGGTCGGCCTTCGCGCTCGCCCAGTCGACGTCCCGCCCCTCCACCAGCTCGGCGGGGGACTGCTCGCGCTGGAGGATCACGCAGTGCGCGGGCCGGTGCCCGGCCAGGTCGAGCGCGGCGTCGAGCATCGGCTTGTACGGCACCACGCGCGAGGGTTCGATCCCGCAGGAGGCCGACACGACCACCTTGGGCCGCGCGTCGTCGATCCTGGCCGCCAGTTCCTTGGGCGCGAACCCGCCGAACACCACCGAGTGCACCGCCCCCAGCCGCGCGCACGCCAGCATCGCGATCACCGCCTCGGGCACCATCGGCAGGTAGACCACCACCCGGTCGCCCTGCTCCACCCCGAGCGAGCGCAGCACCCCGGCGAACCTCGCGACCTCGTCGCGCAGTTCGGCGTACGTGTAACGCCTGCCGGTGCCCGTCACCGGGCTGTCGTAGATCAGCGCGACCCGGTCACCGTGCCCGGCCTCGACGTGCCGGTCCAGCGCGTTGTGGCAGGTGTTGAGCTCCCCGTCGGGAAACCACCGGTAGAAGGGCGGCGCCCCGGCGTCCAGGACCTCGCGCGGCGGCCTGCTCCAGGTGACGGCCTCGGCGGCCTCGGCCCAGAAGTCCTCGGGATCGGCGATGCTGCGGGCGAAGGCGTCAGCGTACGACATCCAGCCATCATGCTCTTTCCCGGACTGCCAGGTCGAGGCCCCTCTCCGACCTTCACACGTGAAGAACGGTTACCGGCGGATCCGCGGACTTTTGATCCGGACGTACTGACGCCGTCCATCAAGGGTGACGGTCTCGGTGAAGTCACATGCAGGCATGGCCTCGGCTTGGGAACGTAGGAAGTCGGCACAGGTGGTGGTCGCCCGCTCGGGTGCCGGATCGACCCATCTCGCCCGGGGATCTCCCAGGGCGCGAACGCCACGACCGTGATGCCGAGAGTGGTGAGCCCTCCGTGTACTCTCCCGTGGCCGAGGCCGAGCTTGATCAGTCGACGCACACCGCCTGGTGAGTGACCTGGAAGACCCACGTGCCGCCGCCCGGGGACATATAGGTCAACATGGCGGAATAGGTCCCGGGGGTGCAGTCGTGGCCGACCGCGAGGACGGCCGCCCGTGCCCGCTGCTGGGCCGCCGCCAACCCCTCCGCGTAGGTGTTTCCCGCCCCCACGACGGTGGCGCTGCGGGGAGTGTCGTAGCCGTCGGCGTGCGCGGCCACGGGCGCGGTCGCCAGGCCGGCCGCCACCACCGCTGAGACGAGACCGAGCCGGCGGAGCCGAGTACCTTTTCGCATGATTCTCCTACAGGGCCGGATCATTGGATCGACCGAGGATAAATTTCGAACGGACCAAGGTAAAGACGGCATTGACCACTCGATCGCCAGAACCTGGCCTGTCATGCGGTTTCTTCGTGATAGGGAATGTAATTTACATTCTTCATGGCGGGGCATGTAATTTGCGGCCGTACGAACATTGAATCGCGTCGGAGTGCATCAAAGTCTCCAGCGACCCCGGTGCGGTTCGCCCGAAGGAGCATTACGGAAGCCTGGAGAAGGTGGAAGCCGACAAGAAAAGGGCGTCCGCCTTAGTGCAGGCCAGCACCGCGGAGTTCGCAACGCGTGTCAGCGGTGGTGGCCGTGGGATGTCCGTGACGGTGTCGGGCGGGGTCACGCCGTCCGGCACCGTCACGGATCGGCCCGAGGGTCAGGAGGTGATCCCGCTCGGTTCCGCGGGGGCGGTGTAGCGGGCCTCGATGAGCTCGCGCACTCGTTTCCTGGCCTCGTCGACGGAGTCGCCGGGATCCTGCTCGACTTCGGCCACCTCGGCCGAGAGGTCCTCGTCCTTGACGCAGTCGGCGAGCCAGCGCGAGTAGTCCCCCTGGCGCAGGTGGTGGTTCCAGGTGTCCTCGTCGACGCCGTCGGCGATGCGGCAGAACGTGATCAGGTTGCCCGCTCGCAGGTTCAGCGCCCCCTCGGGGCCGCGGAAGTAGAAGCTGGCGTCCTCGCCGAGTTCGCCGGCCGCGTACTTGCGGCGGTGCCTCTGGCGTTCCTCCTCGGGCGGGGCGAGCCGCACCTTGACCGGCTCCTCGCCGAGCCTCCAGAACAGCAGTTCCCCGGTCGGCAAGTCGGGGAGGTCGCGGTCGGGAGCGTCGTTGCCGGTGGCGGCGGCGAACGCGCCCAGGACGCCCCCGGGCTCGTCCCCGACCGTGACGACGGTGTTGAGGGTCTGGACGACCGCCTCGCTCACCGCCTCGGGGTGCACGGTGACCAGCAGGAGCCCGCCCACCTCGCGCAGCAGCTCAACCGAGCGCAGCTTGAACCCGTCGGGCATCAGGTGGTGGGCCTCGTCGACCACCAGCCAGTGCGGGTGCCCGGAGCCGGCCGGCAGTGCCAGCAGGCGGGGCAGGAAGTCCTGGAAGAAGCCGGGCCGGTCGTCGAGGGGGATGCCCAGCAGGTTGACCACGACGCTCTGGCCGGGGTCGCCCAGCACCTGGAGGATCTCCTCCTGGGTGGGCGCGCGCTGGACGTCGCCGAGCACGGCCGCGCCCTCGATCCCCTCGGTGTAGTCGCCCTCCGGGTCGACCAGGCAAAACTGGTAGCCGGCCTTGGCGATCCGTTCCAGCAGCGCGGCGGTGACGGTGGACTTGCCGCTGTGCGAGGGGCCGGCGACCATCACGCGCATGCCGTACGGCGAGAACCGCACCTCTCCGGCGTCGTCGGTGCCCAGCAGCAGATGGTGGCGTGTCACGTCCACGTCGGCCAGGTCGTTCTCCAGGATCCGGTCGATCAGCTCGACGACCCCGGCTCCGTGCTCTCCCTCGGTCACCAGGTCACACCGTTCCTTGACGGCGGGCAGCGCGTTGGCCACCGCCACCGCGCACTCGCAGGCGGCGAGGAACGCGTGGTCGTTCTCGGCGTCGCCCACGCCGATCGTGCTGTGCGCCGACATCTCCAGCTCCGCCAGGGCGGCGGTCAGGCCGGTGGCCTTGTTGATCCCCGAGGGCAGCACCATCACCGCGCCCTTGTTGAAGATGACCTGCATCTCCAGGCCGAGTTCGCGGATGGCGTCGAGAACGGTCTCTGCGTGCGGTTCCGTGGTGGCCACGATCGCCGAGCCGACACTGAGCGGCTCCACGTCCAGCTCGCGCAGGCGTTCGACGAGGGTCTCGGGCGGTGCCTCCGCGAGGGGCGAGCTCTCCTGCTCCTCCGGGTTGTGGAGCACGGCTCCGTTCTCGGCGACGACCAGGTCGAACAGGTCGAGTCGCGGGAAGTCCCGGGTGAGGGAGTCGACCTGCCGGCCGGTCACCATGACCAGTCGCCGCCCCGAGCGTGCGAGGCGTTCGAGGGCGTCCAGGGTGTCGTCGTCGACGCGGCCCTCGGTGGCCAGCGTCTCGTCGTAGTCACAGGCCAGAACGTGATAGCGCATGCCGGGTCGACTACCCCGCGTCGGCGGGGGAAACGGGACGTGGGCCGGGACTTCTCAGGCCGGGAACGTTCCGGCGGCGGGCCGGGGGCCGGGCGGGGCATCCTCCGGCCCGCCGCCGGAACGTTCCCGACGCGCGCTGTCCTCGACTCTCAGACCCTCGGGCCACGCAGGGTCAGCCGGAAACGTTCCTGCGGCGTACGAGAACGAACATGACCCCGATGGCGGCCAGCGCGGCGGCGGCGATGACGCCGATCTGGAGGAACAGGTCGTCCGACGAGCTCTCCTGGGCACGCTGGGCCAGCTGGGCGCGCTGGGCCAGCTCCGTGCTGGACGCCGGCTGGATGTCCGGGGGAAGCACGATGTCCTGTACCTTCACGCTCGCCGACTTGCTGACCTTGGCGGGCTTGGTGACGGTCACGGCGACCTTCCACTCACCCACAGGGAGCGGTTCTGCCGCGTTGTAGAGGTTCTGTCCCTCGGGCGCCGACTTCAGCGGGATCGGGCCGAAGGTACGGCCGTCGGGTGCCGTCGCGAGCAGGGTCGCCGCGACGATCTCGGTGACCGGGCGGCTGTCCTTCTTCCAGGTGACCAGCACGTTGACGTTGCGGCCGCCGTCGCCGACGACCTCCAGCTTGAGGGGTGACTTGGGTGCGGCGGAGGCGGCCGGGGCGCCGAGCAGCAGCCCGAGCCCGGCCAGCATGATGGCCGCGGCGTATCTGAGGGCCTTGTTCACGGGTCGTGATTCCCTTCCGGGGGTGGCGGCGGGGCACGGCGGGTGCCCGCCACCGAAGCGCGAATGTCTCATCGTGAACATCCGGGACGTACGCCAGGTTCGCACACGTCCCGGACACGCACAGCGGGCGGTGGCGTCCTGCCTCCGCCGTTGGTTCAGGACTGGTTGAACAGCGAGAGCGTGAGGGTGGAGTTGTACTCGCCGGCGGTGACGTCGACGGGGGTGCGCAGGGCGAGGTCGGCGTTGACCT